>WYBB01000268.1 GCA_011526585.1 Deltaproteobacteria bacterium | reverse complement strand
TGCGCGCGACGCTCGCTCGCGCGCTCGCGGATCTGGAGGCGCTCGAGCGCGAGGCGGCGGCGTTGCCGATCGCCGAGCTGGTCGGCCGCGTCGAGGAGCTCGACGATCGCGTCGGCTGGACCTGGGGTCTCGTCAACCACCTCAACTCGGTGCGCACCTCGGACGCGCTGCGTGACGCGATCACCGAGGTGCAGCCCGAGGTGGTCGCGTTCCAGTCGCGTCTCGGCCAGAGCGAGCCGCTCTACGCCGCCTATCAGCGGGCCGACGCGTCCGGCGACTCGGCGCACGGGTCGGCTCACGAACCGGCGCTCGCGCGCGCGGTCGAGCTTTCCCTGCGCGCGATGCGCCACGCCGGCGTGGGCCTCGAGGGCGAGGCCCGGGCGCGCTTCAACGACAACCAGCAGACGCTCGCGCAGCTCGGGCTCGAGTTCGGCAACGCCCTGGTCGACGCGACCAAGGCGTGGCACCGCGACCTCGTGAGCGAAGACGAGATCGCCGGCGTGCCGCCGAGCGTGCGCGGGCTCATGGCGCAGAGCGCGCGCCAGGCCGGCCACGAAGGCGCCACCGCCGAGCGCGGTCCCTGGCGGCTCACCCTCGACCCGCCCTGCGTCATGCCCTTCCTCGAGCACGCCGAGCGCCGCGATCTGCGCGAGCTCGTCTATCGCGCCTGGATCGGGCGCGCCGGGCCCGAGGGCGACGCCGCCTTCGACAACTCAGCGCGCATCGCGAAGATCCTGGCGTTGCGCGAGGAGCAGGCCCACCTCCTCGGCTTCTCCGACTACGCCGCGTACTCGCTCGACGCCAAGATGGCGCCCTCGGTCGCCGAGGTCGAGGCGCTGCTCGCCTCGCTGCACGCCGCCGCCCGGCCCGCGGCCCAGCGCGAGCTCGCCGAGCTCGAGGCGTTCGCGAAGGGCGAAGGCGTGAGCGGACCGCTCGCGCTCTGGGACGTGGCCTACTGGGCGCGCCGCCTGCGCGAGGCGCGCTACGCCTACTCCGACGAGGACCTCAAGCCCTACTTCGCGCTGCCGCGCGTGCTCGAGGGCCTCTTCGCGCTGGTCGAGCGCCTCTTCGGCGTCGCGATCCGCCAGGGCGATCGCCAGGGCTGGCACCCCGACGTGCGCTGGTTCGACGTCATCGCCGACGGTCGGGTCATCGCCGGTTTCTTCCTCGACCCCTACAGCCGTCCGGCCGACAAGCGCGGCGGCGCGTGGATGAACGAGCTCCGCGGCAGGAGCCGCCGCCTCGCCCCGCCCGGCGAGCCCGTGCGCACGCCGATCGCCTACCTCGTCTGCAACCAGGCCGCGCCCGTCGGCGAGACGCCCTCGCTCATGACCTGGAACGAGGTCTCGACCCTCTTCCACGAGCTCGGCCACGGCCTCCAGCACATGCTCACCGAGGTCGAGCTCCTGCCGGTCGCCGGGATCAGCGGCATCGAGTGGGACGCGGTCGAGCTGCCGAGCCAGTTCATGGAGAACTGGCTGCGGCACGACAAGACGCTCGGCTCCTTCGCGCGCCACTACGAGAGCGGCGAGCCGATCCCCGCCGACCTCGTGCGCCGCGTGCTCGCCGCGGCCACCTTCCGCGCGGGCTCGGCCTTCCTCCGCCAGATCTATTTCGCGCGCCTCGACCTCGCCCTGCATCACGGCTACGACCCCGAGCGCGACGGCTCGATCTGGGACCTGCAGCGCGCGATCGCCGCCGACAACACCGTGATCCCGCCCTTGTCCGAGGATCGTTTCCTCTGCAGCTTCGGCCACCTCTTCGCCGGCGGCTACGCCGCGGGCTACTACTCCTACAAGTGGGCCGAGGTGCTCTCGGCCGACGCCTACGCCGCCTTCGAGGAGGTCGGCCTCGACGACGACGACAGGATCGCCGAGGTCGGCCGCCGCTTCCGCCGCACCATCCTCGCGCTCGGCGGCAGCGTGCCGCCGATGGAGGTCTTCCAGCGCTTCCGCGGTCGCCCGCCCAGGACCGACGCGCTCCTGCGCCACCACGGCCTGATGAGCTGACCGGCGCGTGCCAGCACGTGACGTCCTGTGAAGCGTCGCCGTAAGTGACCCTCGGATCGCGCGCGCTCACGGGCGGCGTTATCATCGCCGCGGAACCATGATCGGTCGAACCCCCGCCTTCTTGATCGCGATCACGCTCGGCGCCTGCGCCCCGGTGCGCCTCGAGGTCCCCGACAACCTCGCCCACAGCCCGGTCGCCGTCGAGCGCCACGGCCGCCAGCTCAAGATCGGCGACTACGCCATCGTCGCCGAGCCCTCGCGCTCGACGATCCACCGCCAGAACCACGGCGGCATCATGCAGCACCTGCAGGTGCGCGCGACGCACGTGTTCGGCTTCGTCGTCTCGGTCGAGGGCGACGTCATCGACGAGGTCTCGTGCGAGCGCGTCTCGCGTGCGTCCTCCCACACCAACGGCGTCGTCGAGTCGATGCAGAGTCGCCACCGCCTCGAATGCGTCTTCCGCGCGCCCAAGGGCGCCGCCCGCGGCTACCTCAGCATGAGCGCACGCCAGAGCGCCTGGGAGCTCGAGGGCGAGCTCGAGCGCGCCTCGGTCGCGCTCGAGGTCGTGCCCGCCGCCAACCTGCGCGGCGCCGACCCACGCACGGCCGACGCCTTCCCGCCCGCGGGGTTCACCGTGCGGCTGCACGGCGTGAGCGTCGGCGCGGTGCAGACGCGCGACCTCCCGGCGGTGTGGATCGATCCGCGCGCGCCGCCCTGGCTCAAGCGCTCGATCGTGCTCGCCGCCGGTGTGCTGCTCCTGCACGGCGATATCCTCGACGCCATCGATCGCCCGATGCTCACCTGGCGTTGACGCTGTCTACTTCGATCCCTGCCAGGACCACTCGCTCATGCCGTCCTCGTCGATCGCCTCGACCTCGATCTGGCGATCCTTCAGATAGACCCAGAAGAAGCCGGCCTTGGCGTCGCTCTGGAAGAGCACCGGGTGGTCGCCGCGCAGCTCGGTCAGCTTGGCGCCGGCGCCGCTGACGACGAAGGTCGTGCCCGGGCACTCGGTGCTCGGCACGTGCCACTGGCGGTTGTGGTCGTGGCCGGAGAAGAAGAGGTCGACGCGCCCGCACACGATCACCTCGAGCGCCTCGCGCACGCCGTCGCCGGTCACCACGGGCGCGAGGTCACCGAGCCCCGGCACGTTCGCGATCAGATCGGTGATGTCCTCCTCGAGGCCCTCGTACTCGCCGGCGTCGCCGTGCCGGCCGTTGGAGATCCAGGGGTGGTGGGCGAACGCGATGCGCCAGGTCGCGCTCGCCCGGTCGATGCGCCCGGGGAGGGTGTCGACCTGCCACTGGGTGCGCCCCTCGGCCGCGGGCAGCGCCTTGCTCCAGACCATGTCGTTCGAGTCGAGCGCGAAGAAGTGCGCCGGACCGGCGACGAAGTCGTAGGTGCGCCCGGGCATGCGGAACTTCGACGAGACCTGCGTGTAGGCGACCTGGACGTCGCCGCGCTCGAACTCGGCGCCGGCACCGCCGAAGGTGTCGCCGAGGAGCTGGGAGAGGAAGCCGCCGTTGTCGTGGTTTCCGAGCACGGCGTAGAACGGCATGTCGAGGTTCTCGTAGGGCAGCTCGAACTTGCTGAGCCACTGCTGATCGAGCGTCGACTCGACGCCGGCGTCGTAGATGTTGTCGCCGAGGAGCAGCGCGAAGTCGCAGCCGTCGCGCTCGCACTTCTGGCGGATCGCCTCGGCGACCTTGTACTGCCGCTCGTTGCCCTCGCCGGTGTCGCCCATGACGACGAAGCGCACCTCCTCGGGCGGCGCGACGGTCGTCTCGACCTCGGGCGCGGCGCTGTCCTCGATGGCCGTGTCGGCCTCGGTCTCGGGCGCGCTCGAGTCGATCGTCGTCTCGGCGAGGACCTCCTCGGGCGTATCGATGCTCACGTCGACGCTCGTCTCCGGCGGCGTGTCGCCCTTGTCGGGCACATCGGGCTCGCCGGTCTCGGCCGGCGCCGCGTCACCGACCTCGCCCGCGACGCTGTCGCCCGCGGTCTCGCTCGTCCCGCCACGCTTGTCGTCACCACACGCCCAGGCGAGCGCGCACACCCCGATCAGGAGCCCCAACCTCATCACGACCTCCGCGCGCATCTTAGCGCAAAGGCCTCGCGACACGACAAGCGAACGGTAATGTGCCATCACCCGCACATGCCCAACCAGCTCCAGAGCGCCCAGAGCCCCTACCTCCGCCAGCACGCCGACAACCCCGTCGCCTGGGTCGAGTGGTCGCCGGAAGCCTTTGCCGAGGCGCGCCGCCGCGACGTGCCCGTGCTCGTCTCGATCGGCTACGCGACCTGCCACTGGTGTCACGTCATGGCGCACGAGTCCTTCGAGGATCCCGAGACCGCGGCGCTCATGAACGAGCACCTGGTCAACATCAAGGTCGATCGCGAGGAGCTGCCCGAGGTCGACGAGATCTACATGGACGCCGTGCAGGCGCTGCACGGCCACGGCGGCTGGCCGCTCAACGCCTTCGTCGATCACGAGGGCCGCCCCTTCTTCGCCGGCACCTACTTCCCGCGCGAGCGCTGGCGCGATCTCGTGCGCTACCTGAGCCAGCTCTGGCAGGACGACCGCGCGCGCGTGCTCGGCTCGGCCCAGGAGCTCGCCAGGCACCTCGCCAACTTCTCCGCCGGCCGCCCCGCGCCGGTGCCCAAGGGGATCGCCGAGCGCGCGAAGGCCGAGGTCGAGCGCACCTTCGACCGCGAGCACCCGGGCTTTTCCAACGCGCCGAAGTTCCCGCCGAGCCAGTGGCTCGTCCAGGCGCTCTCCGTCGGCGATCCCGATCTGCACCCGGTCGCCGTCGCCATCCTCGAGGCGATGCAGGACTCCGGCCTGCACGATCGGGTCGGCGGCGGCTTCCACCGCTACGCGACCGATCGCGCATGGCGGGTGCCGCACTTCGAGAAGATGCTCTACGACAACGCCCAGCTCGCCTGCGCCTACGCGCTCGGCGCCGCGCGCACCGGCCGGCCCGACTTCACGCGTACCGCGCTGGCGATCGGCGACTACCTCCTGCGCGACATGCGCGTCGTCGCGCCCGACGGCGCCTTCCTCGGCTACGCCTCCGCCGAGGACGCCGACGATCCGGGCGGGGAGGGGAGCTTCTACGCCTGGTCCCCCGAGGCGCTCGCCGAGGTGATCGGACCCGACGCCGCCGCGCGCCTCGCGCGCGCCTGGGACCTTTCCCCCGGCACGCCGCACGTCGGCCCCTCCGGCCACCTCGAGCCGGTGACGAGCCACATCCCGCACCCGCGCGCCAACGACCTCGAGGCGCTCGCGCGCGAGCTCGGCTACGGCGACGCGCAGGGCCTGCGCCAGAGCTGGGAGGTGCACCTGGCACCTCTGCGCATCGCGCGCAACGCCCGCGCGCGCCCGATCCGCGACGACAAGGTGCTGACCGATCTCAACGGGCTCGCGCTCGCCGCGTTCGCGATGCTCGCGCGCTTGCTCGGCTCGGAGCGCGCGCGCGACGCCGCGATCGAGCTCGCCGAGGTCCTGAGGTCGCGCCTCACCCCCGACGGCCTCGTGCGCATGGCCGGCCGCCCCGCCTTCATCACCGACTACGGCCACCTCGCGCTCGGTCTCGTCGAGGCGCACCGAGCGCTCGGCGACCCGTCCCTCGTCGCGCTGGCCGAGGCGGTGATCGCCGAGGCCGAGGCGCGTCTGGCCGCGCCCGCGGAGGAGGGCGGCGGCTTCTACACGACGCCGGCCGGCCGCGGTGATCTGATCCGGCGGAGCCGCGAGCACCACGACGGCCCGTATCCCGCCGGCCAGCACGCCCTCGCGCTGGCCGCGGTCGAGCTCTACGCGTTGACCGACGATCCGCGCTATCGCGCGCTGGCGGACTCGGTCTTCATCGCGCAGGCGCGCATGCTCGAGCGCGCGCCGCTGGCCTGCCCGACGCTCTTGCACGCGCTCCGGCGCGCCGAGGGCCGCCCGGTCGCGGTCGTGGTCACCGGCTCGGGCCCGGCCGCCGACGCGCTCCTGGCCCATGTGCGCGCGCGTCCCGTGCCGCTGACGATCCTGCCGGTGCACCGCCACCAGCACCTCGCCTGGCCGCTGCTCGAGGCGCGCAAGGACCTGCCGCCGCAGGCGCTCGTGTGCATCGGCACGGCCTGCCTCCTGCCGGCGACGAGCGTCGACGAGCTCGCCGCGCGGCTCGAGAGCGTTTGAATTGCTTAAGATCGAGGCACTGGGTACACGGCTTGGTCGATGACGACCCGCGGTGAAAAGACCATTGTCGTGCCTGTCCCGATCGAGGCCTTCTGGGCGACGATCACCGACTACCTCGCATATCCGCGGATCCTCGACGACATCAAGTCGGCGACGATCGTCGAGCGCGACGCCAACGCGACCGTCGTCGCCTTCGAGCTGCGCGTGCTGCTCAAGAGCTTCGACTACACGCTGCGCCTGGTCGAGCAGGCGCCGACCACGCTGACCTGGTCGCTCGTCACCTCGAAGACGCTCGCGCAGAACGACGGCGGCTGGACGCTCGAGGCGATCTCGCCGACCGAGACGCGCGTGACCTACTGGAACGTGCTGGCGGCGAAGTCGTTCCTACCGAAATCGTTCATCAACGCGCTGGCGCGGATCGCGCTGCCGTCGATGCTCAAGCGCTGGTCGCGCTACGCGCAAGAGCGCCTGTCCCACCCGCCGCAATCCTGACCGACAACGGGGCCCATCGATGAAACGCCACGCGCCTCTCTTCATCCTCCCGTTCCTGTCCGTGCTCCCGCTGTCGGCCTGTGGCGACGACGGTCACGACGTCGACGAGACCGCCGCCTTCGAAGAGGCCTTCGCCCAGACCGAGCTCGGCAAGAGCGACGAAGGCGGGTGCTCGGGCGTGGTCGTGCCCGACCGGTCCGGGTTCGCCAGGCGCGTCGCGCTGACCTTCGACGACGGGCCGAACCCGGCGACGACGCCCGCGGTGCTCGACATCCTGAAGGAGCACGGGATCCGGGCGACCTTCTTCATCAACGGCTCGCGCGTGCGCGGCGAGACCGAGCGGACGATCCTCGCGCGCATCCTGGCCGAAGGCCACATCCTCGCCAACCACTCCCAGGGCCACCTCGACCTCAAGCGCGTCTCGGCCGACAAGCTCGCGTCCGAGGTCGACAAGACCCACGCCGCGATCCTCGAGGCCGGCGGCGAGCCCGAGTTCTTCCGCTTCCCGTTCGGCTCGGCGAGCTGCGCGGCCATGCGCCACGTCGAGGACAAGGGCTACATCGTCACCGGCTGGCACATCGACAGCGCCGACTGGTGCTTCGCCAAGGGCCAGGGCGGCTACTGCTCGCCCGCGACCTTCCGCTACGTGCCGGACGCGTACCGCCGCGATCTCGAGGGCTACACGATGTCGCAGGTGCGCGCCAAGAACGGCGGTATCGTGCTCTTCCACGACATCCACGCCAATACCGTCGAGGTCCTGCCGCGCCTCATCGCGACGCTCGAGGACGAGGGCTACACCTTCGTCGGCGTCGACGACGAGGCGACCTTCCCGCGCTTGAATGGCGTGCCTCCGCCGCCTCAGCTCTTCGTCGGCGACGCCTGCGGCGAGGACGCCGAGTGCAACTTCGCGAGCGCCAGCGCGGCGGCGATGTGCCACCGCTTCAGCCCCGAGGGCGCCGACTTCGAGACCGGCATGTGCACGCTGCCCTGCGAGGGCACCTGCCCCGACATGGCCGGCAAGTCCCCGACCTTCTGCGTGAGCCTCGACGGCGGCGCGACCGGGCGCTGCGTCGCCAAGGCGCACGAGGTCAACGCCGAGTGCGCGGCGATCCTCGGCACCACCGCGACGATGGCCGATCGCTTCATCGGCCAGAGCTCGGCGCGGCCGGCGACCGCGCTCGTGTGCATGCCCCAATGATCATGGGATCGGTGATCAGGGACAGGTCCCGCCGATGATCGAGACCGCGCCCGCGGGGGCCGGCGCGGCGTGCCAGTCGGTCGCGGGCAGGCAGCGCGCGGCGAGGTAGAGGTCGCCGTCGGCGGAGAACGGCTCGGCCGTGAGCGGGGCCGCGCCGAGATGGCAGTTGGGGCCCTGCAGCGTTCCGCCATGCGGGCAGGCCCCGCCGATCGCGTCGTAGTAGTAGTGGCCGGCCGCGACGAACGCGCCGGAGCCCAGAGGCAGATCGAAGACGCGGCAGGCGCCGCGCTCCGGTACGAAGACGCCGCCGTCGGGACAGCGATCGACGGCGAAGTAGAAGGCTCCGTCGATGACGAGCGCGGTCGCGCCTTCGGGCGCGGGGCCGAGCAGGCAGTGGGCGCCGTCGAAGTCCCCGCCGTCGGGGCATCGCTCGGGCTCGGGCGCCGACTCGTAGTAGAAGCGATTGTCATAGACGAAGGGCGTCGCGCCGGGCGCGGCGTCGGCGACGTGACAGGCGCCGTTGCGGTAGGTCGAACCCCGCCACGGGCACGGGCGCCCGCAGTTGGGGAGCTCGGCGGTCGGGCTGCACGTCGCCTTCAGGTACCAGTGGCCGTCCCAGACGAACGGCTCGCGACCACGGGGGACCTCGCCGAGCGCGCACACGCCCTGGTGCGGCTCGCCGCCGTACGGGCAGTCGCCGCTGCCGTCCGGCACGTAGCCGAAGTGGGTCGCGCTGACTGCGGCGGTGCTCCCGGGCGGGGGCTGGCCGACGTAGCAGTTCGCGCCGTCGAAGGCGCCGAACCGCGCGCAGGGATTTTCGCACGCGGGCGACAGGGTGGACTCGACGCAGGCGGGATCGTCGCTGTCGTCCGGGCACGGTTGATAGTAGCGGATCCAGTCGACGTAGACGGTGTCCGGCGCCTGCTCGGGGCCGAGCGGGCCGACCTCGGGGGCCCAGTCGTACTCGATGAGCAGGTCCCACAGGATGAAGTAGAAGGGATTGCCGGCGATCGAGATGTCGACGCAGCGGTCCTTGCCGGGTGCCGCGTCACCTTCGTGGAAGGTGTGCAGGCGGCGATGATCGAGGAGGTAGCTGAAGGCGTCGCGCTCGCGCCACTCCATCGCGTAGGTGTGGAACTCGTCGTAGAGGCTCTGCGCATGGGCCGCGCTCATGACGTGGCGGGCCTGCGTGCCGCCGTGATCGTCGCCCTCCCACTCGACGATGCCGTGGCTCGACATCTCCGGCCAGTTGGCCCACTGCTCGAGCAGATCGTACTCGCTCTCGTAGGCCGCATGTTGCCACGTCCAGAGCGCGGTCATGTTGCCCGGCCCTCCGGCGGCGCGGGCGCGCACCTCGAGGCGGCCGCCGTCGGAAAAGAGGCGGCCGTTGCCGGTCGCCGGCCCGAGCGCGTCGTCGGCCCGCGCGGGCCCGTTCATCGGGTAGGTGATGACGTTGGCGGCCTGGTACTCGCAGGTCTTGGAGCGGTTGGACTCGGCGCTGTCGGCGAGGCTCGGGTCGAGGATGCGGCCGCAGTCGAGCGCCGCCGTGTCGACGCCGGGCACGCGGCGGGTGCTCAGGCGCAGCTCGCCGCGGGCGACGCTGACGGTGTCCGGGTGGTAGGCGGTGATCGGGCCTGCCGGGCCGACGAAGTGGATGAGGTTGACGTGCTCGGACACGAGCCAGGTGCACTTGTCGAGGTCCTCGAGGTGCGGGATCACGCGCCGCGAATAGCTCGTGGCGTCGCTCTCGTGCGAGTGGAAGCGCTGGATGAGCGTGGTCTCGACCGGCGCCGCCGCCGAGCCGAAACAGTAGCGCGCGCGATCGAGGTCCTCGGGCGTGGCGCAGCTCTCGGGCTCGTCGGGGTCGCACGGCCGACCGTCGAACTCGTCCGACCACACCAGGCGCCAGCGCGGCGTGCGCGGCACGCTGAACGCGGGCGGCTGCGAGGCGTCGGCGCTGATCGTGTCGGCGACGTCGCCGGTGTCGTGCTCTTCGATCGTGTCATGCTCGCCGATCGTTTCAGCGTCGTGCTCGCCGATCGTATCGCCGTCGTCGTCGCCCGGGAGGTCGGCGGAGGCGCCGCCGTCGGCCTCGCGCGTGTCGTGCGCGACGTCCTCGACGAGCTCGACCGCGGCGTCCTCGGAGGCGATCGTGTCCTCGCCGGTCTCCGCTACCGTGGTCTCGACGAGGTCGGCTTCGACCATGTCGCTCTCGACCCGGGTGTCGAAGACGACGGCGTCCAGCGGCGCTCCGTCCGCGCCGTCCGCGACGTCGACGGGCACGTCGCGGACGACGTGCGCCGGGCCGCCGTCACCACCACAGCGCGCGGACGTGAGGAGCATCGAGCCGATGAGCAGAAGTCGCATGGATCACCTCCCGCCGGCGCGCTCGCGGAGACGCCGGCCCTGGGTCGCTTGCGCCCAGCCTACACGCGGATGCGTGGTCCACGTCCCTTCGCGGTCCTGACGTCCACCGGCGGCCGTGCACCCGACCCGTCAGAGCTCGGCGCGGCCGGCGACCGCGCAGGCCCTGGTGACGGGCGCCCTCGCTTGCGTTCAGACGAGGTCGTAGCGCTCGGGGTTCGTGACGATCTGGTCGACCAGGTTGGTCATGAGCCCGATCTGGAAGCCGTCGTAGAGGCGGTGATCGAAGCTCGCGGTGAGCCGCATGGCCGGGCGCACCTCGACCTTGCCGTCGACCGCCATGGGGCGGTCGTGGATCTGGCCGAGGCAGAACAGGAACGGCACGCGCGAGGTCGGCATGAGCGGCACCAGCGCGTGCGGGATGTCGAAGCCGCCGACGTTGGTCACCATGGCGCTGCCGAACGGATCGGGCTTGAGGCCGAAGCGCGTCATGTCGATGCCCAGATCGTAGTTGAGGTACGAGACGGCGCGCATGAGGTAGGGCGCGAGCTGGGGCGGGATGAAGCGCAGCGAGGACTTGGCCGCCTCGATCTCCTTGTCGTCGCCGGAGCGCACCGACTTCGCGCGCGAGGCGATCTGCTCGGCGATCGCGACGATCGAGCAGGTGTCGGCGTCGCGCACCTTGACGCCCGAGAGGTCGGCCTGGCCGCTCTGCCCCTTGATCACGACCTGCACGAAGATGTCGACCGAGCTGCGGCGGAAGGGGCGGTTCCGGCGAAGGATCACATTGTAATCCGGATACTTGGCAAGCATGCGCCCGATCGCCGCCACGAAGAGGTGGGTGATGGTGATCTTCATGCCCGCGCGCTCGGAGACCTCGTCGAGCCAGGGCAGGGTCTTCGAGAGATCGAGCTCGCGCTCGCCCTGCGCCGTCGGGTTCATCGGCGAGCCCCACACCCCGACCGAGAGCTTCCGCCAGGTCGACACCTTGTCCATCGGACTGAACGCCATGAGCCACCTCCGCGCCGCGCGCCGCTGGCGTGTAGCACCGCCGAGCTCCGAGGGGCAAGCCTGGCCGCCGCGGCGGCACTGATTCGATTGACGCTTTCGCCCTCGCGCGGCTATCTCGCGGGCCATGCCGCTACCGACCCCGTTTCATGCGCGCACCTCCGAGCTCTGCCAGAGCATGCTCTGGAAGCACTGGTCGGGCTATTACGCGGTGCGCCACTACGACGAGAGCCCCGAGCGCGAGTACAACGCCATCCGCCAGGGCGCGGGCCTCCTCGACGTGAGCCCGCTCTACAAATACGAGGTGCGTGGCAAGGACGCCGGCCGCCTGCTCGACTACGTCATGTCGCGTCCGGTCTCCAAGCTCAAGACCGGCCGCGTCACCTACCTCTGCTGGTGCGACGACGACGGCAAGGTCCTCGACGACGGCACCTGCTGGCGCATGGGCAAGCACACCTGGCGCATCACCTCGGCCTCGCCGTCGTGGTTCTGGTTCGCGCGCCACGCCGCGGGCCTCGAGTGCGAGGTGATCGACCTCAGCGAGCGCCTGGCCGCGCTCGCCCTGCAGGGGCCGACCTCGCGCGCCGTGCTCGCCGCCTGCTGCGACGCCGATCTCGAGGCGCTCAAGTTCTTCGGCTGGACCGACGCGACCTTCAGCGCGCCGACCCCGTTCACCGCCACGATCAGCCGCACCGGCTACACCGGCGATCTCGGCTACGAGCTCTGGGTCGCGCCCGAGCACGCGCTGGCGCTCTGGGACCTGTTGATGGCGCGCGGCAGGGACCACGGCATCTGGCCGATCGGCCTCGACGCGCTCGACATCAGCCGCATCGAGGCGGGCTTCATCCTGCAGGGCTGCGACTACCACTCGGCCTTCGACACCGTGCACCCGGCGTCGAAGTCGAGCCCCTTCGAGATCGGCCTCGACTGGACGGTCGACCTCGATCGCGATCCCTTCATCGGCCAGCGCGCGCTGCTCACCGAGAAGCGCCTTGGCTCGCGCTGGCGCTTCGTCGGCCTGGTCATCGACTGGGAGGCGCTCGAGCGCGCCTTCGACAAGCACGACCTGCCGCCCGCCATCCCGACCGCCGCCTGGCGCCAGCGCATCCCGCTCTACCGCGGCATGCGCCAGGTCGGCTACGCCAGCTCGGGCGCGTGGTCGCCGACGCTCAAGAAGAACCTCGCGCTCGCCTCGGTCTTGTCCGAGGTCGCCTCGCCCGGCGGCGAGCTCGACATCGAGCTCCTCGCCGACTGGGAGCGCACGCGCGTGCCGTGCACCATCACGCCGCTGCCGTTCTTCGACCCGCCGCGAAAGAGGCTCTGAGCCATGCCCTCGTCCAGCCACTACGACGCGATCATCATCGGCGGCGGCCACAACGGCCTCACCTGCGCGGCCTACCTGGCGCGCGCCGGGCGCAGGGTCAAGGTGCTCGAGAAGCGCCACGTGCTCGGCGGCGCCGCGGTCTCCGAGGAGGTCTACCCGGGCTTCCGCTACTCGGTCTGCTCCTACGTCGTCTCGCTCCTGCGCCCGCAGATCATCCGCGACCTCGATCTCGCCAAGCACGGCCTCGAGATCCTGCCGCTCGAGTGCAGCTTCACGCCGCAGCTCGAGGGCCCGGGCCTCGTGCGCTGGCCCGACGCCGACAAGACGCGCCGCGAGATCGCGCGCCTCTCCAAGAAGGACGCCGAGCTCTACCCCCAGTTCGGCCGCGCGATGGGGCGCATGTCGAAGTGGGTCAAGCCGATCATCGACATGGTCGCGCCCGATCCGACGAGCCTGAACCCCTTCGAGCTCGGGCGCCTGAAGGGTCTGGCCGACCGCATGCGCGGCATGAGCGAGGCCGAGCTCATGCGCTTCGTCAAGATGATGACGATGAGCTCGGCGGACTTCCTCGACGAGTGGTTCGAGTCCGACCAGCTCAAGGCGCCGATGGCCTGCTCGGGCATCATCGGCACCTACCTCGGCGTGCGCTCGCCCGGCACCGCCTACGTGCTGCTGCATCATTACATGGGTGAGATCGACGGGGCCTTCCGCGCCTGGGGCTTCTCCAAGGGCGGCACCGGCGGTATCAGCCTGGCGATCGCCAACGCCGCCAAGGCGCACGGCGCCGAGATCGAGACCTCGGCCGGCGTCGCGCGCGTGCTGCTCAAGGGCAACCGCGCGACCGGCGTCGTGCTCGAGGACGGGCGCGAGCTCACGGCGAAGACCGTCGTCTCCGGCGTCGACCCGCACCGCACCTTCATGCGTCTCGTCGGCACCGAGCACCTGCCGACGGACCTCGTCGAGGCGGTCGGGCGCTATCGCCTGCGCGGCAGCTCGGGCAAGGTCAACGTCGCGCTCGACGCGATCCCCGACTTCACCTGCCGCCCGTGGAAGGGCGAAGGCTCGGGGCTGCACTTGCGCGGCGACGTCGCCATCGCGCCTTCGATCGCCTACCTCGAGCGCGCCTACGACGAGGCCAAGTACGGACGCTGGTCACGCCGCCCGTACATCAACGTCGTCTTCCCGACGCTCACCGACCCGTCGCTGGCGCCGCCGGGCAAGCACATCATGTCGTGCTTCGTGCAGTATGCGCCCTACCAGCTCGAGAGCGGGCCGAGCTCGTGGCCCGAGCACCGCGACGCCTTCGGCAAGGACGTCATCGACACGCTCGAGGAGTACATGCCCGATCTGCGAAAGCACATCCTGCACACGCAGGTGCTGACGCCCTGGGACCTCGAGCAGGAGTTCGGTCTGACCGAGGGCAACATCTTCCACGGCGAGCTCTCGCTCGAGCAGCTCTTCTTCCTGCGCCCCGCCGCCGGCTGGGCGCGCTACAAGACGCCGGTCGAGGCGCTGTGGATGTGCGGTTCGGGCACGCACCCGGGCGGCGGGATCATGGGCGCGCCGGGGCAGCTCGCGGCCATGCGCATGCTCAAGGAGGGGGTGCTGTGAAGCGCGCCGCATCGGATCGGGTGATCGTCATCGGTGGCGGGCACAACGGGCTCGCGGCCGCGGCCTATCTCGCCAAGGCCGGGCGCAAGGTCGTCGTGCTCGAGGCCGCCGACGCGCTCGGCGGGCTCGCGGCGAGCTTCGAGCTCGCGCCGGGCTATCGCGCGCCGGGCCTCTACGAGGACACCGCGCTGGTCAGGCCGTTTGCGCTCGAGGCACTGGACATCAAGCTCGCGCGCAAGCCGCGCACGGCGTTCGTCGCGTGCGGCGACGAGGGCGAGGAGCTCGTGCTCGAGCCCGACCGGGCCGACGGGCTCTCGGGCGCGGTCGACGCGGCCGACAAGGCGGCCTGGGCGCGCTACCGCGAGCTGATCGAGCGCCTGCGCCCGGCGCTCCTGGGCGTGATCGATCGCGCGCCGCTGTCGGTCACCGACTCGGTCTGGACGCTCGGTCGCGCGGCGTGGTCGGTGCGCAAGCTCGGCAAGAAGACGATGATGGAGCTCGTGCGGCTCGCGCCGATGTGCGTGGCCGACCTCATGCGCGACCTCCTGCCGCGTGAGTCCCTGCGCGCGGCGCTGGCGCACGGCGCGCTCGAGGGCGCCTTCACCGGGCCCTGGTCGGCGCACACGGCGCTCTTGCTCATCATGCGCGAGGTCATGGCGACCGGTGAGGCCGGCGAGATCGTCGGCGGCGCGCCGGCCCTCATCGAGGCGCTGGAGGCGACCGGGCGACGTCACGGCGTGACCTTCAGGACCGGCGCGCGGGTCTCGCGCATCCTCTGCGACAAGGATGGGGTCCGCGGTGTGCGCCTCGCCTCGGGCGAGGAGCTCGAGGGGCACGACGTGATCTCGACCCTCGATCCGAAGCAGACCTTCCTCGAGCTCATCGGCCCGCCGCACGTGCCGCTCGCGCTGGCGGATGCGGCGCGCGTCTACCGCATGCGCGGCATCACGGGGATCGCGCTCTTGGGGCTCTCGCGGCCGCTCGTGACGCGGGCGGGCACGACGGTCTCGGCGCTGCGCACCGGGGCGAGCCTCGATCGGATCGAGCGCGCCTTCGATCACGCGAAGTACCGCCGCTTCGCGACGCCGCCCGTGCTGACGGTCCGCGTGCCGTCGCTCGGCGGTTCGAGCTCCGGGTCGGGCCTCGCGCCCGCCGGGCATCACGTCGCGGTGGTGCGCGCCACCGCGGTGCCCTACGACCTCGAGGGCGGCTGGACCGAGGCGGCGCGCGCGAGCTGCCTCGACGCGATCGTCGCCGAGCTCGAGCGGGTCTGCCCGGGCACTCGCGAGGCGATCACGGCCCAGGTGCTGCTCACGCCGGTCGATCTCGAGGCGCGCTTCGGCCTGAGCGGCGGCCACCTCCTGCACGGCGAGCACGCGCCCGATCAGCTGCTCTCGTTCCGACCTTCGATCGTCGCCGGTCGCTACCGCACGCCGATCGACGGGCTGTGGATCGGCGGCGGCAGCTCGCACCCCGGCGGCGGGCTCACCGCCGGCCCTGGCGTCATGGCCGCGCGCGCGCTCGTCACCTCGTCCTGAGGAGACGCCGACGGCGACGATCGAAGGGTCACTCCGTCGGGAAGACCTCGTCGAGCGTCGCGGCCCGCAAGGCGCGCCGGGAGAGCGCGCGCAGGGTCGCGAGATCGCTCCGGGCGAGCGCGTCGCGGTGCGTTTCCGGCAGAGCGCCGAAGCGCTCGCTCAGGATCTCGAGCACGATGGCGAGGCGTTCGGCGCGCTCGCCTTCTTCGCGGCCCTCTTCGCGGCCCTCTCCGCGGACATCGTCGAGGCTGTGGTAGCCGAGCCGTTCGAGCAGGTTCTCGAGCGCTCGTTCGTGCGCGACCTCGCGATCGTAGAGCGCTTCCACCGGGATGGGCTTGCGCAGGACCCCAGGTGCCAGCGACACGTCGCCGGTCCCCAGGACGCGCACCGGTTGGCCCTGCTCGTAGACCTCGACGCGCCTCGGCCCGCTGAGGCGCACGACCCAGACCCAGCGCGTACCGGCCTCGAGGAGGTCGCCGATCTTTTTCTGGAGCGGCTCCTCCTCCTGGCCGACGCTCGCGTACTCGACGGCGAGCGGCGGTGTGCCGCGCACCCAGCCGGGCTTGTCCGGCACGCCGACGGCGTTCGCCGCATCGCTCGTCGCGCCGTCGTAGAGGCGACGGCGACGGCGCACCGCACTTGCTGCGCGCAATCGAAGCGGCTTATCGTCAGGACATGTCGGCCACGTCGGACCAGTCCTTCATCGAGGCATGGCGTGAGCGTCAGCGCCGGAGCGAGCATGCCGCTTCTCGGTGGCGTAAGACGCGCATGGAGGAGGCCGGCCACGCAGCGCGGCGACTGATGTCGATGCCAGGTGTGAGGCGGGTCCTGCTCATCGGAAGTCTGGCGCGTGGCACGGCGCGGCCCGGCAGCGACGTCGACCTCTGGGTCGAGGGGCTCGACGAGCGCGACTGGCTCGCGGCGGTCGCCGCGGTGCGCGAGGAGATCCGCGACGCCGAGGTCGACGTGATCCGGGCCGAGTGGGCTGGCGAGGCGATCGCGGCGCGGGCGGTCGCCGAGGGGGTCGCGCTCGATGAGCGTTGAGGCGCGACCGGATCAGCTGCGCCTTCTCATCGCCGAGCTCGAGGGTGAGATGGCGCGGATCCGACGGGTGGTCGACGAGTTCGACGCGGCCCGCGCGGCTGTCGCCGATCCCGGGAGCACGACGCTGGTCGTGTACGGCGCCGCCGCGCTGATCGAGTCGTTCTACACGGGCATGGAGAAGGCGCTCCGGCGGATCGCCTCCACGCTGGGCGGCATGCCGAGCGGTGAGGCGTGGCATCGCGATCTGCTCACGACGATGACGCTCGCGATCGGCGGCATCCGGCCGGCCGTCCTGAGCGTCGAGAGCGCGCGCGCGATGGATGCGTACCTGGCCTTTCGCCACCGCTTCCGCAACCTCTACGTGTTCGACCTCGAGCGGGCGCCGATGGCGACCCTGCTCGCGGGCGGCCGCGACGTGGAGACGCTGTTCGAGCGGGATCTGCGCGACTTCATCGCCAGGCTCGCGACCTGGGTGGAGGCGCTGGAGACCCAGGGCCGCTGAATTGCGAACGCGATTCGCTATTTCTGGAGATAATTCCGACCAGGGTCTTGACGCGCTGCGTCATGATGGGGGACAAGGCCGCCGCCACAAGCGGAGGTCCCTCATGCGCAGCACGCTCTCCATCGCCTCGGCGTCGGTCCTGGTCTCGCTCGTCGTGCTCGGCTGCAAGCCGCCCAACGACACGAGCAACGATCAGCCGGTGCCGCCGATCGCCACCGACGCCTGCGAGCCCTGGGACTGCGGCGGCTTCCCCGACGGCGATCAGGTGCTCTGCCCCGACGGCGTGACCGTCTCGGGCCCGACCGGCGAGTGCGTCGCACACGGCAGCGAGTGCGCGTGGAAGGTCGTGTCCTGCCCGGAGACGCCCGAGTGCGAGTTCGAGGACTGCGGCGCGCCGTCGACGGTGCCCAACTACCTCTGCACCGACGACCGCACGATCTCGGGACCGACCGGCCGCTGCCTGAAGAAGGGCAACAGCTGCCAGTGGGAGATCAAGAAGTGCCCGGCCGGCGCCGAGATCTGCCCCGACCTCGACTGCGGCCCCGCGCCGATGCTGCCCAACTGGGTCTGCCCCGACGGCGAGACCGTCGCCGGCCCGACCGGCGTCTGCCAGAAGAAGACCGACGGGAGCTGCGCGTGGGAAGTCGTGCAGTGCTCCGCCGTGAACTGATCAGGCGGTTCAGTTCAGCTCGCAGCCGGCCGGGTCGCAGCGTCCGGTGAGGCGCAGGCGGTTCTTCGCCCAGCGGCGGTAGACGAGGTCGGCGAGCTGCTTGAGGCCCGGCACGCGTGTCGGCGCGAGGAGCCAGCCGAGGCCGACGGCTCCGTAGAGGCGGCGGAAGACCTCGACGCCCTTGACCCAGCGGCCGTCGGGCAGGCGGCCGTGGATCTGGTCCATGAACTCCGCGTGGGGGATGCCGAGCGCGCTCGCGTCGAAGTCGGACGCGGCGATGTCGGTGAAGCGGATCCGCCACTTCTTGTCGCGGCGACGCAGGAACCCGATCTCGCGGGTGCAAAGCGGGCAGAGTCCGTCGTAGAAGACCTCGATCTCGTGGGTTGGTGCCATGCGAGCCTCCGGCCCGATCCTAAGACCACGCAAGGCCACGGCAAGAGATAAACGTGCAAAACGTGCATACGCACGACGACCCGGAGGGAACTGGATTGGAAAAGGCGCGCTTCGTCGTCATCGGCGCGGGGATCTCGGGCCTGTCGTTCCTCAACTGGCTCCGGCCCGAGCTGCGCGACTTCGTCGTGCTCGAGGGCGAAGCCGAGATCGGCGGCTACTGCCGCACCATCGAGCGCGACGGCTTCGTGTGGGACTTCTCCGGGCACTTCTTCCACTTCAAGCACCCCGAGATCGAGCGCTACCTCGTCGAACGCATGGCCGGCCAGGCGATCCTCAAGGTGAACAAGGTCTCCTGGATCCGCCACGGCGACCGCCACATCGACTTCCCGTTCCAGAAGAACATCCACCAGCTCCCGCAGGACGAGTTGATCGCGTGCCTGCACGACCTCTACTTCGCCGGCGAGCTGCGCCGCGCCGGAAAGCTCGAGCCGCCCGAGAGCTTCGCCGAGATGCTCTACCAGCGCCTCGGGCGCGGGATCGCCGAGCGCTTCCTCGTGCCCTACAACGAGAAGCTCTACGCGACCGATCTCGCGAGCCTCGACGTCGACGCGATGGGCCGCTTCTTCCCGCACGCCGACGTCAGCGACGTGATCGCCAACTTCAAGCGCGCCGACAACGCGAGCTACAACGCGACCTTCACCTACCCCGCCGGCGGCGCGATCCAGTACGTCAAGGCGCTGGCCAGAGACCTCGACCCGGCGAAGATCGCGCTCTCGGAGCGCGCGCTCCGAATCGATCTCGGGCGGCGCGTGCTCACGACCTCACGCGGGCGCGAGATCACCTTCGATCACCTCGTCTCGTCGGCGCCGTTCCCGGCGCTTCTCGGCATGACCGGACTCGCCTGGGACCCGTCGATCTACACCGCCAACAAGGTCCTGGTCTTCAACCTCGGGTTCGACCGGAAAGGCCCCGCCGAGCCGCACTGGATCTACTACGCCGACAAGGACCTCGCCTTCTACCGCGTCGGCTTCTACGACAACATCTTCCAGACCGAGCGCATGTCGATCTACGTCGAGATCGGCATGCCGGTCGACGCGCGACCCAGCGCCGACGACGTGGAACGCTACCGCGAGCGCGTGCTCGCCGACCTGAAGAAGGTCGGCGTCGTCACCGATCACCAGCTCGTCGCGCATCACCATGTGCTGCTCGACCCCGCCTACGTGCACATCACGCGCCGCTCGCTCGCCGACGTCGCCGACAAGAAGGCGGTCCTCGCGCTCGGCGGCGTGCACTCGATCGGGCGCTACGGGTCGTGGACCTACTGCTCGATCGAGGACAACATCGTCGAGGCGCGTGCGCTGGCGGAGCGGTTCAACGCGCTGGGGTGAGCGACGAGCGGGCGGCGACGCACGCAATCACGGGCACGTGAGATGAAAGGGCCTTCGTTCGCAGACACGGAAGTGCGCGCGAGCGATCCGTCACGGGGACTGCTCAGGGGCGTTGGGTCGAGCGCGAAGCGCGCGGACAAACGCCCCCGACTCTGGCCACCCAATATTGCAGCCCCCTGGATCCGGGATCAAAGGACGGGCACGGGCAGGGGACCAAAGCACGGGCACGGGCACGGGCACGGGCACGGGCACGGGATCAAACGACGGGAACGGGAACGGGAACGGGTCAGAGAGTAGGGGCGGCGGCCTTGACCTCGTCGGAGGCGAACTCGGCGTACTTGGCGAAGTTCTTGTTGAAACGCTCGATGAGCTCGGCCGCCTTCTCGTCGTAGGCGTGCTTGTCCGCCCAGGTGTTGCGCGTGTCGAGGACCTCCGAGGGGATCCCGGCGACGGCGGTCGGCACGCCGAACTTGAACTTCGGGTGCGCCACGAGCTCGGCGTCGTTGAGCTCACCCGCGAGCGCCGCGTGCAGGAGGCGACGCGTGTGCTGGATCGACATGCGCTTGCCGATCCCGTACGGCCCGCCGGTCCAGCCGGTGTTGACGAGCCAGCAGCGCACGCCGCGCTGCGCGATCTTGTCGCCGAGGAGGCGAGCGTAGACCGTCGGGTGGCGCGCCATGAACGGCGCCCCGAAGCAGGCCGAGAAGGCCGCCTTGGGCTCGGTGATGCCGCGCTCGGTGCCGGCCACCTTGGCGGTGTAGCCCGAGAGGAAGTGGAACATCGCCTGCGCCGGGGTGAGGCGCGCGATGGGCGGCAGGATCCCGAAGGCGTCCGCCGTCAGCATGACGATGTCGGTCGGGTGGGGGCCGCGACCCGAGGGCACGGCGTTGGGGATGAAGTCGATCGGGTAGGAGCCGCGCGAGTTCTCGGCGTAGGCCGCGGAGTCGAGGTCGAGCTCGCGCGTGTGCTCGTCCATGACCACGTTCTCGAGGATGGTGCCGAAGCGGCGCGTGGTCGCGTAGATCTCCGGCTCGGCCACCGGCGAGAGCTTGATCACCTTGGCGTAGCAGCCGCCCTCGAAGTTGAAGACGCCCTCGTCGCTCCAGCCGTGCTCGTCGTCGCCGATGAGGCCGCGCTCGGGGTCGGCCGAGAGCGTGGTCTTGCCCGTGCCCGACAGGCCGAAGAAGACCGCCGTCGCGCCGTCGGGCCCGATGTTGGCCGAGCAGTGCATCGGCATCACGCCGCGCTCGGGCAGGACGAAGTTCAAGACGGTGAAGATGCTCTTCTTCATCTCGCCGGCGTACTCGGTGCCGGTGATGATGATCATCTTGCGCGTGAAATCGAGCGCGATCACCGCCTCGGAGTGGGTGTGGTCGCGGGTCGGCTCGGCCTTGAAGCCGGGCGCGTGCAAGACGGTGAAGTCGGGCTGGCCGAAGGCGGCGAGCTCGTCCGCGCTCGGGCGGATGAACATGTTGTGCGCGAAGAGCGCGTGCCACGCGCGCTCGGCGATGACGCGCACCCCGAGGCGGTTTTGCGGGTCCTGGCCGGCGAAGCAGTCCTGGACGAAGAGCTCCTTGTGCTGGAGGTAGGCGGCGACGCGCGCGTGCAAGCGGTCGAAGACCTCGGGGCTCCAGGCCTTGTTGGCGTCCCACCAGAGCGTCGACTCGGTCGTGGCGTCGCGCACGACGAACTTGTCGTCGGGCGAGCGCCCCGTGTACTTGCCGGTGCGCGTGACCAGCGCGCCGCCCTGCGCGAGCTTGCCTTCACCGCGCGCGAGCGCGTGCTCGACCAGGCGGGAGGCGGGGAGGTTCCGGTGGACCTTGCCGGCGTGCGCGAGGCGAGCGTGCGAGAGGTCGGGCGCGGGGGCGTCGTGGTGCATGGGCGGCCTCGGGTCGTGGTCTGGCCGGGCGGGGAGTATTGCGCCGGACGGCGCAAGTCAAGGTCAGGGAGGGTGTTCGCGCGAGTCGCCCGGGCTATCGACGGGCGTGCCGCGCGTGGGCGCGTCCGGCGTTTCAGTTGAGGGACGTGGGGCAGGCGAGCGTGAACGGCGCGATGGTGGCGTCGAAGCCGTCGCCCGGGCGCTCGGGGAAGATCATCTGGTAGGTGCCGCGCATCGAGCCGATCGGCGTGTCGAGCGGGCAGAAGCTCTGGTAGGTGAAGCGCTGGCCGGGGGCGAGGCGCGGCGTCTCGCCGACGACGCCGGGGCCGCGCACGTGCTCGACGTGGCCGTGGCCGTTCTCGATGATCCAGTGGCGCGAGACGAGCTGCACCACCTCGGGGCCGTGGTTCTCGATCGTGACGCGGTAGGTGAAGAACCAGTGGTTGCGCGAGGGGTCGCTGCGCTCCGGCAGGTAGGCGCTCTCGACCTGCACGCGCACGCCGTGCGTGACGGCGGTCGATCTCATGACGCCCGTCCCGCGAGGAGCTCGGGCGGCACGAAGCTCATGTGGTAGCCGGGGTCCTCGAGCGCGAGCGCGGCGCTGGTCGGCGTCAGCGGCTTGAACACGTCGAGCATCACCGCGAGCTCGTCGGTGCGCGTGGCGCCGATGCTGCCCTCGTAGGCACCGGGGTGCGGGCCGTGCGCGGTGCCCATCGGGTGGAAGCTGAGGCTGCCGGGGCCGACGCCCTTGCGCGAGGTGAAGTTGCCCTTGCAGTAGAAGATCACCTCGTCGCAGTGGACCGAGGCGTGCGGGTAGGGGCAGGGGATCGCGGCCGGATCCCAGTCGACCAGGCGCGGCACGAACGAGCAGACGAGGCCGCCACCGATGGCGAAGGTGCCGTGGATCGTCGGCGGCAGGTGCACGCTCGAGGTGCGCGGTTGGAAGGCGAGGATCGGGAAGGCCCAGGGGTAGACCGTGCCGTCCCAGCCGACGACGTCGAGCGGCGAATACGGGTAGGTGTAGCGCGTGAGGCGGCCCTGGCGCTTGGCGACGACGTCGCGCAGACCCTCGTCGAGCGGACCGGTGAAGACGGGGCGCCGGAAGTCGCGGTGCGTGTACGGGGCGTCCATGCGGAGCTGGCCGACCTCGTTACGGAACTGGCGCGGGATGTGGAGGTCCTTGCGCGCCTCGATGACGAGCCAGTGCTGGGCGACGCCGTCGGGGAGCACGAAGCGGTGCACGATGCCGCGCGGCACGAGGAGGTAGTCACCGGCGGCGAAGGCGACGTCGCCGAGGATCGAGCGCAGCGTGCCGGCGCCTTCGTGGATGTAGTAGAGGTCGTCGCCGTCGCCGTTTTCGAAGTAGACCGGGTCGGAACCGCTCGGGCGCAGGACGCCGATGGCGACGTCGTCGGAGACGAGCAAGGGCGTCCTCGCCGACAGCGGCGAGTGCGGTGATACCGGCAGGCGCTGGCTCAGGTAGTGGCGGCGCAAGAGGAGCTCGGGCGGGGCGGGCGTCTCGGGCGCGATGGCGGTGTGGGCGGCGACCGCGAGCTGCACGTGCGGGGCGTTTTCGCGGTAGGCGATGGTGAACGGGCCATCGAAGCCGAGGCGGGTGAGGCAGTGCTCGAAGCGCAGCCGGCCCTCGTGACGGAGCTGGGTGTGGGGCTTTTTCGGGACCTCGCCGAGCTGGAGGCGATCGAGCATGGGCTCAGCCCTCCGCGCGGGTCTTCTGTTCGAGCTCGATCGACTCGAAGAGGGCGCGGAAGTTGCCGCCGCCAAAGCCCTTGTCGCCCTTGCGCTGGATGATCTCGAAGAAGAAGGGGCCGGCCTTGTCATCGCCGTAGAGGCCGGCGGCCTCCTTGAGGAAGATCTGCAGGAGGTAGGTGCCGGGGCCCTTGCCGTCGACGAGGATCTGGAGCTCGCGCAGGACCTCGATGTCCTCGTCGATGACGCCGACGCCGAGCGCCTGCATGCGGGCGGGCAGCATGTCGTAGTAGCTGCCGGGGGTCGGCATGAAGGCGACGTCGCGGGCGCGCAGGCCGCGCACGGTGGCGATGATGTCGGGCGTGGTGATGGCGGCGTGCTGGAAGCCGGCGCCGAGGTTGTCGACGACGAAGGTGTAGATCTGGGAGCTCTCGAAGTGGGGGCGCTTGGGCTCGTTGTTGGCGAACTTGACGCCGGAGTGCGGGTCCCAGAGCACGATCGACTTGAGCCCGGAGCCGTGGTCGCCGTGGGCGGCGACGTCGTCGGTGTGGAACTCGATGTCCCAGTACTCCTCGAGGCCGAGCACGTCCTTGCACCACAGGACCATCGGCTTGAGCGTCAGGAAGTTGGAGGTGACGTGGTCGTAGTGATGGAAGCCGAAGCGGTTGGTGCTCGCCGGCACGGGGCGGGCGACGAGGCCGGGGTTGGGGCCCTGCCAGCCTTGGCGCTCGACGAAGCGGAAGCGGCCCTCGCCGAAGGGCGTGGTGATCTCGAAGTGGCCGAGGCGCTGGCCGTCGCGCTCGTGCCAGGTGATCTCGTCGACGAGGGTCGCGCCGCGCGCCTCGAGCACGCGCAGGGTCTCGGCGAGATCCCTGACGGCGAAGACGAGCGTGGTGATCCCGTCGGGGTGACGCTTGAGGTAGCGGCCGGCGATGCTCGTCGTGGTGAGCGGCATCACGACGGAGACCTTGCAGTGCGCGGCCTCGAAGACGCGCGTGCGCTCGCCGGTCTTGGCCTCGTGCTCGGGCGTGGACTCGGCGGTGAGCGCGAAGTCGAGCTTGTCGAGGTAGAAGCGGGTCGAGCGTTCGATGTCGTTGACGACGAAGACGATGTCTTCGAGCCGTTCGATGCCGAGTGCCTCCGATCGCGCCATGTCCGACCTCCCGTGCGGTCCGGTTTGGGGCGTCGGTATGGCATGGCCCAATCCGGCTTGGCAACGTGCAGGTGGGCACGGTAGGAGCAGCGGCGGGAAACGGTGGTGAGGCAGAGGTGATGCCATGACGCGTCCAGTGAACTTCAGCCCGGGGCCGGCGATCGTGGCGCCGGAGGTGCTCGAGCAGGCGGCCAGCGCGCTGATGGGCGTGCCCGAGGTGCAGGGCTTGTCGGTGGTCGAGATCTCGCACCGGCTGCCGTGGTTCGAGGGGGTCGTCGCCGAGACGCGCGACCGGTTGCGGCGGCTCATGGGGATCCCCGACACGCACGCGATCCTCTTCCTGCAGGGCGGCGCGCGCGGGCAGTTCGCGCAGGTGCCGCTCAACTGGCTCCGGCCGGGCACGGTGGGCGCCTACATCGACACGGGGGTGTGGTCGAAGGCGGCGATTGATGAGGCCAGGACGCTCGGCGAGGTGCAGGTGATCGCCAGCGGCGAGTCCGAGGGCTATCGGCGCCTGCCCGCGCTCGAGGGGGTGGCGCTGCCCGAGCGCACCGCGTACGTGCACACGACCTCGAACAACACGATCTACGGCACGCAGTGGCCCGAGCTGCCGGACTTCGGCGCGGTGCCGCACGTGGTCGACATCAGCTCGGACATCCTGGCGCGGCCGATCGACGTGTCGCGCTTTGCCCTCCTCTATGCGGGCGCGCAGAAGAACGCCGGGGTGAGCGGCGTGACGATCGCGATCATCGACAAGGCGTGGATGGCGGCGGCGCGCGAGGACATCCCGGCGATCTGGCAGTACCGCGTGCAGGACGCGCACGACTCGATGTTCAACACGCCGCCGACCTTCGCGATCTACGTGACCTTGTGCGTGTGCCGCTGGCTCGAGGAGCTCGGCGGGGTCGCGGCGATGGCGGCGCGCAACGAGGACAAGGCGCGCATCGTCTATGCGGCGATCGACGGATCGGACGGCTTCTACCGCGGCGTGGTGACCGAGCCGCGGCACCGCTCGCGCATGAACGCCACCTTCCGCCTGCCGAGCGAGGCGCTCGAGAAGACCTTCGTCGCCGAGGCCGAGGCGGCCGGCCTGCACCACCTCAAGGGCCATCGCAAGGCCGGCGGGATCCGCGCGTCGCTCTACAACGCGCTGCCGGTCGAGGGCGCGGAGCGGCTCGCGGAGTTCATGCGGGACTTCAAGGCGCGCCATTGAGCGTGCGCGCGGGCGGGAGCCGCGGGGCAGGGGCGCCGGACGGAATTGACCTGCCCGTCAATAAGGCGCTGCCGGCGCTGGCGGCGGCGCTCGAGCGTGGGCCCAACGCGGTGCTGGTCGCGCCGCCCGGCTCGGGCAAGACGACGCTCGTGCCGCCGTGGCTCCTCGACTCGGGGCTCGTGCCGGCGGGCGAGATCGTCGTCCTGCAGCCGCGGCGGGTGGCGGCGCGCTCGGTGGCGCGCTTCATGGCGGCGGCGCGCGCGGAGCGGGTCGGCGAGACCGTCGGCTTCCAGGTGCGCTTCGAGCAGGAGGTCTCGGCGAAGACGCGGATCCGGGTGGTGACCGAGGGGATCCTGACCGCGCGCCTCCTGGCGTCGCCCGATCTCGCCGGCGTCGGCGCGGTGGTGCTCGACGAGTTCCACGAGCGCTCGATCCACGCGGACCTGGCGCTGGCGCTCTTGAAGGAGGTGCAGGAGGTGCTGCGGCCCGACCTGCGCATCATCGTGATGTCGGCGACGCTCGCGGCCGAGCCGATCGCGCGCTTCCTCGGTGACGCGCCGATCGTGCGAGCCGAGGGGCGGAGCTTCGAGGTCGAGCCGGCGTTCGCGGACGAGCGGCTGGCGATCGGGGTCGGGCTCGCGGCGCGCGAGATCGAGGCGCGCATGGCGGCGGGCGTGCTCGAGACGATCGCGCGCGGGGTCGAGGGGGACGTGCTCGGTTTCCTGCCGGGCGTGCGGCTCATCGAGGGCACGCGCGCGCGCCTGAGCGAGCCGCTCCAGAGGCGCGGCTGGGACGTCGAGGTGCTGCACGGGAGCCTGGACGCCAGGGCGCAGGACCGCGCGCTCGCACCGGGGACGCGGCCGCGCGTGGTGCTGGCGACGAACCTCGCCGAGACCTCGCTGACGATCCCCGGCGTGCGCGCGGTCGTCGACTCGGGGCTCGCCAAGGTGATGCGCCATGACCTGGCGGTCGGCTCGGGGCGCCTGGAGACGAGCCGGATCTCGAGGGCGTCGGCCGATCAGCGGCGCGGGCGCGCGGGGCGGCTCGGGCCGGGAACGTGTCTCAGGCTCTGGACGCGGCACGAGGACGAGCGGCTCACGCCGTTCGAGGCGCCGGAGATCCGGCGGATCGATCTGGCGCGCATGGTGCTGGAGCTGACGAGCTGGGGCGCGGATCCGCTGGGCTTCGGCTACTTCGAGGCGCCCGATGCGCGCGCGCTCGAGGACGCGCGGCGGCGCCTCGTCGTGATGGGCGCGCTGGACGAGGCGGGGCGGATCACCGCGCGCGGCAAGGCGATCGCCGAGGTGCCGGCCGACCCGCGCGTGGCGGCGTTTCTGGTCGAGGTCGGCGCGCGCGCGCCGGAGCGGCTGGGCGAGGCGGCGCTGTGGGCGGCGGCGCTCGAGAGCGGCGAGGTCACGGGCGAGATCGGCGAGGCGGCGGCGCGGGTCGGCGCGGCGCCCCATGTGGCGAGAGCGGCGAAGCAGCTCGCGGCGCGGGTCGAGACGGGCACGAAGGCCGGCGCGCGGGCGCGCGCGGGAGAGGGTGGGGCGGCGCGCGCGCTCGAGCGCTGTCTCCTCGCGGGCTACGCCGACCGGGTCGGCGTGCGGCGCGAGGGCGAGTCCTACGCGCTCGTCGGAGGGCGGCTCGGGCGCTCGGCCGAGGGGGTGCGCGACGAGGTGATCGTCGCGCTGGACCTCGAGGCCGGGCGCCGCGGCGAAGGTGCGCTGAGCCGGATCCTGGCGCACGCGCCGATCGACGAGGCGTGGCTCGCGGGGCACGCGGCGCTCCGCGAAGACGAAGAGCTGGTGTGGGATCCCGGACAGCGGCGCGTGCTCGCGTTCGTCACGCGCACGTTCCTCGACCTGCCGCTGTCGCGCAAGCCCACGCCGAACCGCAGGCGCGAGGAGAGCGCGGCGATCCTGGTCGAGCGCGCGAGCGCGGCGCTCTCCGAGGTCTTCGGCGGGCTCGGGCCCGAGGACGAGAACCTCCTGGCGCGCTGGGTGACCCTGTCGCGCCTCGAGCCCGCGCTCGGGCTGCCGAAGGAGCGCGAGGGCTTCCTGGGCGCCGCGCTGCCGGCGCTGGCGGAGGGGCTCTCTAGCTTCGCCGAGCTCCAGAAGAAGGCGGCGAGCGCGCTCGGCGAGGCCTTGCGCGTGACGCTCGGGTGGGAGCTCGCGCGGCGGCTGGAGGAGGCGTTGCCCGAGCGTCTGGCGGTGCCGTCGGGCTCGGCGCCGCGGGTCGGCTATCGCCTCGACGGGCCGCCGGTGCTCGCCGTCAAGGTGCAGGAGGTCTTCGGCCTGGCCGAGACCCCGCGGCTCGCGCGCGGGCGGCTGCCGGTGGTCATGCACCTGCTCTCGCCCGCAGGGCGACCGCTGCAGGTGACGAGCGATCTCGCGAGCTTCTGGACGCGCACCTGGCCCGCGGTCAGGGCGGAGATGAGGACGCGCTATCCGAAACACCACTGGCCCGAGGACCCCTCGAAGGCGCTGCCGTCGGCGCGCACGACGGCGCGCAAGCTCAAGCCCGACGCGGATTGATCGCGGATCGACCGCGCAACGATCGCGGAACGATCGCGGATCGGTCGCGGAACGACGCGGAAGGCCTTGGAACCACGCGGCCTGTGTGCGAAGGCTCGCGCCTCGCGCCGGGACGCCCCGGGCGCGGAGGAGCGCGCGATGGCATGTCCCGAGTGGAGCGTGCGATGATCGTCTACCTGACGACCCTGGCCGGACGCGAGACGGTCGACGAGTACCTCGCCGGCAGCGGTGCGCCGCTCCGCGACGTGATCCGACCCTGGACCTACGACGAGCTGATCGTGCGCGCTCGGGGCGAGCTGCCGACGGGCACGTACATCTTCGCGGACATCGAGCGTCTCGACCCCGCGACCGAGGAGCGCGCGGCGGAGATCTGGTCCCGGCTCCAGGCCGACCCGGCGCGCTGGCGCACGCTCAACCGGCCGGGCCGGACGCTGCGCCGCAAGGGCTGCTCGAGGCGCTCCATGCCGCCGGGATCAACGACTTCCGCGTGTGGTCGGCGTTGGACGAGCCGCCCCCCGACGCGCGCTTCCCGGTCTTCCTGCGCATCGCCGACGATCACGCCGGGGCGCGCACCGGGCTCCTCGCAGACCGCGCAGCGCTCGCGGCGGAGCTCGAGCGGCAGGCCGGGCTCGGGGCGGCGCTCGAAGGCTGGATCGCCTGCGAGTACGCCGCCGAGCGTCGCCCCGAGGGGTGCTACGTCAAGCACGGGGCGTTCATCGTCGACGGGGTCGTCGCGCCGCGCCACCTGATGTTCGGGAGCGACTGGGTCGTCAAGGCGAGCGACCTGCCGGTGACGCCCGGGGCGTTCCACGAGGCATGGCTCTACATGGTGATGAACCCGCACGCGGATGAGCTGGCGCGCGTGTTCGCGCCTGCCGGCGTCGAATACGGCCGCGTCGACTACCTCGTGACGCGCGAGGGCCGCGTGCGTGTCTGGGAGATCAACACCAACCCGCACATCTCGTCGCTCTCGGCGGCCGGCGACGTCTCGCGCCGCGTCATCCAGGACGCGTGGCATCGGCGCTACGAGGCGATCATGCGCGCGCTCGACCGCGTCGTCGCGTCGCCGGCCGCGACACCGACCTGGCTGGAGCGCCTGCGCTGGCGCTCACTCCGATCGAGACAGCCCTACTTCGGGGTGTCGTTCGTCGAGCGCGCGCTCTGGGACGCGATCGTACGAACACGCGCCGCAGCACGCAGGCGCTGAGGCCGACGGACATCGAGTCGACGGTGCGCAAGCTCACGCCCGACGCGGTTTGATCGTGGGTCAACGCGGAAAACCTTTGGAACCGATGCGGCCTTTGTGCGAAGGCTCTCGCCTCGCGCCGGGACGCGCCGGGCGCGAAGGAGTGCTCCATGGCATCGATCTCAGACCGTCTGCTGGCCCCGGAAGTCCGCCCGTTGCTCGTCGATGACTGCGTCAAGCTCATCGACCACGCCGTGAAGTCGACCAAGGGCTTTACCGGGATCGCGGTCAAGGGCGCCTACAGCTCGGTCAAGATGATCAAGCCGCGCTTCGTCGAGGGCGTGGTCGATGCGCTCCTCGACGAGTGGGTCGAGAAGCTCGCCGGCTTCGAGAAGGAGCACGCCGAGCGACGCGTCGCCGGGCCGCTGTCCGCCTACCTCGTGCAGGAGCGGGTGCGCGTGTCCGAGGCGCTCATCGCGGTCACCGACGCGCGCGCCGAGACGACCAAGCACAAGACCGCGGCGAAGTTCTACCACCGCCTGCGGCCCTCGGCGCTGGCCCACGTCGAGCAGTCGATCCCCGAGCTGGCGGCGCTGGTCGAAAAGTACGGCCAGGATGCTCCGCAGGCCGTCGCCGCGCCCTGAGAGGGTGTTTTGATATTGGCTGCGCCGCGTGTCTGCGTCGTTGTCGGAGCCCCTCGTCGCTGCGACCTACCACCAGTAGGCCTCGCTCCTCGGGGCTCCGACGTCTAGCATCCATCACGGCTCGCGGAATATCAAAACACCCTCTGAACAGCGTCCCCGAAAATGTCATTGACACCCTCGGGGGCCTTGAGTACAAGCCCTTTCACGTCGGCGCCGACGAGGCGCAGAGCGGCCCACCAAGCCACTCAGCTCGCATGAGGACGACGCGGGAATAGCTCAGTTGGTAGAGCGCAACCTTGCCAAGGTTGAGGTCGCGGGTTCGAGTCCCGTTTCCCGCTCCAAGTCTTCGCGGCACACACGCCGACCGTGACGGATCGCCGATGGCCACGAAGGTCACGGGCGCTCCTCTTGCGCACGCTCGGCGAGCGCCGCGGCGCACCATCGGTCGACGTGTTCGAGCGACCGCAGGAGCGCGCAGCGATTCCTCGGCAGACGTAAAGGTCTGCTTGGTCTCCACAGGCGGGCGCGGGTGCGCGCTATTCCTGGAAGTCGTGAAAGACGTTGTGGGTTCCGCCCGACTTGACGGTGACGGCCTTGGTCACGGTGCGACCGCCGTTCGTCAGGGTGATCGAGTGGCTGCCCGGGGGGAGCTGCACGGTCTTGGGGGTGGTGCCGGACGGGCGTCCGTCCACCATGATCTGGGCCCAGGGGCGCGCGGTGATCGCGACGGCGCCGTTGGCCTTGGCGGTGGGGGTGGGAGCAGGGGTCGGGGTCGGCGTGGGGGTGGGAGCAGGGGTCGGCGTCGGGGTCGGCGTGGGAGACGGGGTCGGCGTCGGAGTCGCCGCGGCCTTCTTGGCGAGCTTGATCGTCAGCTCGACGTCCGGCGCGTTCAAGAGCACGTTCTCCTTGCGGGCCTCGTGGTCGGCCTTCTCAATCGTCACCTCGACGGACTCGCCGACCTTGAGTCCCGAGACTTCCGCCATGCTGCCATCCGGGGCGACCGCCACCGTGCCCTTGGACGCCGTGACGGTCGCGCCGGCGGTCTCGAGCTTCAGCCGCAGCTTGGCGTCCTTGGCCCCGACCGGGATCGACAGGACCGCCTGCCTGCCGTCGAGCAGGACCTCGCGCTTGATGGCCTCGCCTCCATCGCTCGGCGTGATCTCGACGGTGATGGTGTCGCCCTTGAAGCCCTCGTACATCTTCTGGCCGGTGCCGAAGGGCTTGCCGTCGACTTTGATGATCGCCTGGTTGTCGCCGCCGGCCTCGATGACGAGGTTCACCTTCTCGCGCTCCTTCTCGAGCGCGAACTTGTGCACCGTGCCGCCCTTCTCGATGGTGACGTAGGCCTCGTAGCGCTGATAGCCCGGCGCCTCGGCGACGACCTTGACCTTCTTGCCGACCTCGAGCCCGGTCACCTTCTCTTCGGCCGGCTTGCCGTCGACGGTGATCTTGGCCTCCTTCGGCTCCACCGAGAGCAGGAGCTCCCCGGTCTCCCTCGGCACCTCCGGCTGCTTGGGCGCCTCGCCCCCGCCCGAGGTCATGATGATCGCGGCCGCCGCGCCGCCGCCACCGAGCAGCAGCACGAGCAGGATCCACAGCCACGTCTTCGACTTGTTCTCCGGCGGCAGCAGGTTGGCGTACGACCCGGTCGCGTGCTGGGTCGGCGCGGGGGCCGCCGTGGCCGGCTGCGAGCCCGGCCGGATCTGCTGCATGAGCGCCTGCTGGCTGACCTGCCCCTCGAGCAGCGTCGGCGCCGAGCTCGCGTCGGCCGGGGCCGGGGCCGGCGCCGGGCTCTCGCGGCGGGCGGGCGCCGAGGGGGCGGGGGCCGGGGTGGTCGCCGGGCGCGCGGCCGGGTGGTGGATTCCCCGCTCTTCGGCGCTGAGCGCCGCCAGCGTGGCGATCTCGTCCTTGAAGACCACCTGCATGAAGTTCTTCAGGGACTCCTTCTCGAGGTCGGTGACGTTCGAGTAGTACCAGCGCGTGAGATCGCGGGCGAAGGCCTCGACGTTCTCGTAGCGCTGGTCGCGGTCCTTCTTGAGCGCCTTGGCGACGATGTCGTCGACCTCCTTGGGCACCTTCGGGTTGAGCTGCGAAGGGGGCGGCGCCTCGTTCTTGAGCACGTTCGTCAGCGTCTCGAAGTCCGAGTCGCCGAGGAAGAGGCGCTTTCCGGTCAGCATCTCCCAGAGCATGATGCCCAGCGCGAAGAGGTCGGAGCGGCCGTCGAGGGGCTTGCCGCGCGCCTGCTCCGGCGACATGTAGGCGACCTTGCCCTTGACGGTGCCGGCCATCGTCTTGGTCGACCGCTGGGCCGCCTTGGCGATGCCGAAGTCCATCAGCTTGACCTCGCCCTGGTAGCTCACCATCGCGTTGTGCGGCGAGATGTCGCGGTGCACGATGTTGAGGGGCTGGCCCTTGTACTCCTTGGTGTGCGCGTAGTGCAGCCCCTTGGAGATCTCCATCATGATCCAGACGACCTGGGCGATGGAGAGCGGGTGACCCACCTTGAGCCCGACGTCGATGACCTTCTTCAGGTCGACGCCCTCGATGAGCTCCATGGCGATGTAGTAGCTGCCCTCGCAGACGTCGAAGTCGAAGATCTGCACGATGTTGGCGTGCTGCAGCTTCGACGTGATCGCCGCCTCGTCGATGAACATCTTGACGAAGGACTCATCCTCCGTGAAGTGCGGCAGGATCCGCTTGATGACCACCTCTTTTTCGAAGCCCTCGGCGCCGGCGGTCTTCGCCTTGAAGATCTCCGCCATGCCGCCCTGGGCGATCTTTCTGACCAGGACGTACTTACCGAACTGACGGGGCAGCGGTTGGTTCTCTGTTTCGCTCATTGCAGGCAGGTTCCCGGTTACCGGAGGGGCTCTCGTCGCGCGCGGTTCGCAGGCGGCGCACGAGGTGTCTGCTTGGGGATCGAGACCTCCCGCAAGCGGCTACGGTACGGTATTGGAAGACGGGCGGTTCGACAAGCCGCGTCGAGAAAGTTGTTTGGACCCGCGAAGGTGCGTTGAACCACAAAGGATTGAAGGTGTTGGCCGAGTACCGAAGCTTCGATGAACCGACCCTTGGCGCCTGGAGCCTGGACACCGTCGTCTACCGCGCACCGGGCGGCGGGCTGCTCGATGTCGCCCATGATCTCGCCGCGCTGGCCGAGGCGCGCACCGGGGCCGGCTGGCGCGAGCTCTTCGATCGGCGTGCCGGCGCGCGCGGCTACCCGGATCGCAGCGGCGTCTGGGGCAAGCGCGAGTGGGTGCTGCCCGCGATCGACGAGCAGCACATCCTCACGCTGGGCGAAGGCAACACCCAGCTCCTGCCGGTGCCGCGCCTCGGGCGCGAGCTGGGCCTCGCGTCGCTGTGGATCAAACAGTGCGGCCACACCCACACCGGCTCCTTCAAGGACTGGGGCATGACCGTCCTGGTCTCGCAGGTCAACCGCATGCGGCGCCTCGGGCTCGCGAAGATCGCCGCGATCGGCTGCGCCTCGACCGGGGACACCTCGGCGGCGCTCTCGGCCTACGCGGCGCTGGCGGAGATCCCGGCCGTCGTCTTCCTGCCGGCCGACAAGATCTCGATCGCGCAGCTCGTGCAGCCGATCGCCAACGGCGCGATCGTGCTCTCGCTCGACACCGACTTCGACGGGTGCATGCGCATCGTGCAGGAGGTCGTCGAGGCGCTGCCGATCTACCTCGCCAACTCGATGAACCCGCTCAGGCTCGAGGGGCAGAAGACCGTGGCGATCGAGATCGCGCAGCAGCTCGGCTGGGAGCTGCCCGACTGGGTCGTCGTGCCGGGCGGCAACCTCGGCAACGTCTACGCGCTCTACAAGGGCTTCGCGATGATGCGCGAGCTCGGCGTGGTCGACGGGCCGCTGCCGCGCCTGGCGGTCGCGCAGGCCGCGCGCGCCAACCCGCTCTACCGCGCGTTCCAGAGCGGCTTCGAGGACGTGCAGCCGGTCAAGGCGGGCACGACCTTCGCCTCGGCGATCCAGATCGGCGACCCGGTCTCGATGGGGCGCGCCATCAGCGCCTTGCGAGCGACGCGCGGCGTGGTCGAACAGGCGAGCGAGGCCGAGCTGCTCGACGCGTGCGCGCGCGCCGACCGGACCGGCCTCTTCACCTGCCCGCACACGGGCGTGGCGCTGGCTGCGCTGGAGAAGCTCGTCGGCGCCGGAACGATCAAGGCGGACGAGCGGGTCGTCGTCGTCTCGACCGCGCACGGCTTGAAGTTCACCGATTCGAAGGTCGCCTACCACAAGGGCGATCTCGACGGCAGCGCGCGCCTCGACGGCCTCGCCGCGCGGCATCGCAACCCGCCGCTCGGCGTCGAGGCGAAGCTCGGCCCGGTCGTCGACGCCCTCAGGGCGCGGCTGGGGATCTGAGCGGGCTCACGACAAGAACGGTCGCACGACGGCCCAGGCGTCGTCGCCGGTCGTCGCCCGCCCCTCGAGCTGCGCGGTCTCGAGCGCGTCGAGCGCGAGCTTGAAGGCCGGGCCGGGGAGGTGGCCGGCGCGCTTGAGATCCTCGCCGCCGAGCAGCGGGCGCGGATGCAGATCGTCGGGGCCCCAGCCGACGGCCTCGCCGCGGGCGGTGTGTTCTTCGGCGCGGCAGCCGGCGGCGCCGGCGATGACCAGCGCGGCGCCGAAGGTCGGGCGGCGTGCGGCGCGCTTCTTCTCGGCGAGCGAGAGCGCGGGCCAGCGCGTCACGCGCCAGGCGGTGTCGATCACCTCGCCGACGTCGCGCAGGCGCGCACGCGACCAGCGGAGCCGCGTGCCGATCGGCTCGACCATCGGCGCGACATCGAAGAGCGTCGCGCCCCAGCCGAGGTGCGGATCACACTGGCCGAGGTGGGCGAGGCGCGCGATGCAGCGCGTGAGCTCGGAGGGCGGGGCGAGCTCGGGCAGCACGTGCGCGAGCAGGCCGGCGCCGGCGAGGAGCTCGAGGCCGCGGGCCTGGTGGCCCTGGGTGACGATGCGATCGAGCTCGTCGCCGATGCGCTCGGGTGACACGCGCGTGATGAGCGGCGCGAGCTCGCGCGTGGCCTCCCAGGTCTCGGGCGCGATCGCAAAACCCATGCGCGCCGCGAAGCGCACACCGCGCAGGAGCCTGAGGGGGTCTACGAGGAAGCGCTCGCGCGGTTGCCCGATCGCGCGCACGACGCCGGCCTCGAGGTCGGCGCGCCCGCCGACGAAGTCGAGCACCTCGCCGCCGCCGGGCGCTAGCGGGTCCTCGAGCAGGCCGTTGATCGTGAAGTCGCGGCGCAAGACGTCGGCGCGCGCGTCGGCCCAGCGCACCTCGCCCGGGCGGCGGCCGTCGCTGTAGTCCGCCTCGGCGCGGAAGGTCGCCACCTCGTACTCGCGGTGCTCGACGATGACGCGCACGACGCCGAACTGCACGCCGACCGGGATCGAGCGCGAGAAGAGTGGCATGACCTCCTCGGGCGTGGCGTCGGTGGCGACGTCGTAGTCCTTGGGCACGAGGCCGAGCACGCGGTCGCGCACGCAGCCGCCGGCGAAGAGGGCCTGGAAGCCCGCGGCGCGCAGCGTGCGCACCACCGTGAGGGCACCTTCGTGGAGCGGGTCGGCCGGGAGCATCGCACCTTCGGGGGGCGGGGGCGCTGCCACCGTGGCAGCGACCGGAGCTTTGCGGTAGGCTCGCGCCGAAGCGATGTCAACCGGCGCGCGTCGACGAGACCGGAGCGGGTCCGGCGGGTCGGTCCATGAGAGGGCGAGGCGAGATGGAAGCGATACGCCGCCACCGTGAAGTGATCGTGGCGATGCTCGTGCTCGGCGCGTGCGGCGACGACGGCGCGCGCCCGGCCGACGACACGAGCGGGCCCGAGGCCGAGGTCACGATCCTGCCGGACTTCACCGTGGCGATCGAGGCGAGCACGCTCTCGGGCAACACGCCGATCACGATCGACTTCGCGGCGAAGGCCGAGGGCGTCGAGCTCGAGCGCCTGCAGCTGCGCTGGATCGTCGACGACGTGCTCGCCGGCGAAGAGGCGACGCTGAGCTTCCCGTTCTACCGCGCGGGCGCGAGCACGGTGATCCTGCAGGCCGACCTCCGAAACGAGCTCGGCGACGTCAAGACCGCCGATGCGGTGGTCACCGTCAACCTGCTCGGCTGCGCCGATCTGCGCTTCGACCAGGTGTCCCTGCGGCTGCCGACCGACGTGCCGCCGGGGGCCGAGCTCGCGCTGCAGAGCGGGCGCCTGCGCAACGAAGGTGACCGCATCGACGGCAGCTTCGAGGTCGCGCTCGCGCTCTCGGTCGACGATCGTTACGACGCCGGGCTCGATCGGCTGGTCGAGGGCTTCGTCGTCGACGGCATGGCCTCGGGGCTGACCTCCGACAGCTCGCGCGACCTCGCCGGCGAGCGCTTCACCCTGCCGGCCGACGTCGTGCCCGGGCCCTACTACGTCTTCGTCGTCGCCGACCCGGGCGGCGTGGTCAACGAGTGCCAGGAGACGAACAACCACCGCGCGACGACCAACAGCATCCTCGTCGATCCGGCCGCCGGTCGGCTGCCCGACCTCGCGCTCGAGAACCTCGCCATCCCCGAGGGCCTGGTGGTGTCCCAGGGCGATAACCTCAGTTATTCCTTCAGGTTGCGTAATGGGGGCGAGGCCGAGGCGCGCCAGTTCCGCTACGCCTTCTGGGTCTCGAGCGACCCGACGCTGGACCGCGACGAGGACCTGCCGATCGTGCTCGCCAGCGAGGAGAACGCGCGCGTGCAGAGCATGCCCGCCGGCTTCGAGCTCGGCTTCTTCAAGACCTGGACGGTGCCCGCCGACCTGGCCGACGGCCCCTACTGGATCATCGGCGAGGTCGACGCCACCGGCGTCATCGCCGAGAGCGACGAGGACAACAACGTCGGCGTCACCGCCTTCCCCTTCACCATGCGCTACGAGGAGCCGCAGTGTTACGACCTCGCGCTCACCGACGTGCAGGTCACGCCGCTGTCGACCTACTGGGGCGGCAGCGTGCTGCTCACCGCCACGGTCGACAACCCCGGGATCCTGCCGACGCCCGAAGACTGGACCCTGCGCATCTACCTGTCGCTGACGCAGACGCTCTCGCCCGACAACGCCATCCTGGTCGGCACCTACCCGCTCGAGGCGATCCCGGCGCGCGGCTCGAAGACCTACGAGATCCTCGTGCCGATCGCGAGCGATCTGCCGGT
>WYBB01000267.1 GCA_011526585.1 Deltaproteobacteria bacterium | reverse complement strand
CCCTGCAGCGACACGATCGACCGCGCGATCGCCACGTCCCCGACCACCTCGTGCGCGTTGGGCGGCAAGAGGCCCGCGCGCTCCAGCGTGCGCTTCCACCGCGCCGCGCGCGACCGCCGCCCCTCCGCTGCCGCCCGATCCTCGGGCTGCACCTCGCCCGGTGTCGTCGGCGAGACCAATAGCGCGACCGAGCGCACCACCCCGCGCGGCAGGCTGCGCGCGATCGCGTCCATCGCCGCCGCGAGCCTCAGCTCCCGCCCCTTGCCGGGCGCGTAGGCATACAGCCCGAGGTGCACCGGCGCCCCATCACCCGCACGCGACAACGCGATGATCGCCTGCCGCGCGCGCTCGGGCGCGGCGAGCAGATCACACGCGCCGTCGCCGTCCATCACCCACAGCCGCCCCGCGTAGTCTCCCCCGCGCAAGCGCTCCGGCGGCGGCGCGCGATCGATCCACAAGACCTCGGCGCCGGCCGCGAGCAGGAGCTCGGTCGGCGCGAGCTCGGCGCCCGCTCCGAGCAGCGCGAACCGCTCGCCGCGCAGGTCCAGCCCCGCCGCCGTCGCCCCCAGCCGCTCGCGCGCGACCCAACCGAGCCCGCGCCTGGCGTCGTCCGTCATCAGGTGCGCACCGCGCATCGCCTCCGCGATCGCGTCGACCCCATCCGCGCCACCATAGGTCGCGCCGCGCCACGGGATCACCACCTCGCCGCGCGGCTCGCCGCGTCCTCCGATCGCGCGCAGACCCGGCTCGTGCGCGCGCGCATCGTCGATGAGATGCTCGGCCAGCGGCACGAGCCTGTCGCCGTCCCGGAAGAAGAGCCGCTCGCGCATCGCGGCGGCCAGGGCCCGCGCCACCTCGACCCGCTCGGGGGACGCCGCGCGGTGCGCCTCGTAGCGCACCAGCACCTCGGGGAAGCTCTGCTTGAAGGTGCCCTGGTCGTCGGGCAAGCGCACCCCGCCCAGGACCCTGGGGAAGCGCCGCGCGCCCTCGGCCAGGACCTCGACGAAGAGGCGCGAGCCCGTGAGCCCGGGGCTCAGGACCACGCCGTGGGGATTGGCGCCATCGGCGTCTGTCTTGGCGGCGCGCGCACGCGACCGCACGAACGGGAGCTTCATCATGACCTCGTCGACGCGCCCCGGGCCTGGGCGGACGCGCGCGGTCTACGACGCGGCCCGCCACAACGCAAGCGCGCGGTCCCGTCCAGCGAAGCGCTCGCTGCTGCGCTCGCTCACTCCGTCTCGGCGCGCGTCGGCCCCGGCGTCTTCGTGACCTTGCCGTCGCGGATCGTGACGACGTCGCTGCGGGTCGCGGTCACGACGCCGACGCCTTCGACCTCGAAGACACATTCTTCGATGCACACGACCAGCGAGAGCGTGTTCGGCCGGACCTCGATCTCCTTTTCCATCGTCGCCGAGGTGATGCGCACCTGGTGGTGTCGCTGGTCCTCGTTGCGCAGCTCGATCGCCCTGGCCGCGCCGATCATCGGGACCACCAGCGCCACCGCCACCACCACCATCTTGAACCAGATCATCGTCGTGCTCCTCTTCGCCGTCTCGGTCTCATCGACCACTCGACGGTGAAGAGTCGCCGCGCGCCCGACCTGACGTCCCCACGGGCGCTGATCTCTCGAGCGCGCTCACCGCGGTGCGCGCGCCTACACCACGTGACCGCCCTGTCGATCGATCCCCGACACGATCGCGTGCGCCCGGATCTGTCGCCGCTCGAAGGCCTCGACCATCGCGTCCGCCACCGCCAGCGCGTCGTCCCGATCGCCACAGAGCGCGAACATCGCCGGCCCCGAACCGCTGATGCCGGCCCCGAGCGCGTGCGCCTTCAGCGCGGCCTCGACAGCGTCCTCGTAGCCCGGGATCAAGCGCTTGCGATACGGCGTCGCCAGGCGGTCGTCGAGGCAACGACCCAACAGGCGCAGATCATCGCTGGCCAGCGCCTTGACCAGCCCGGCCATCATGCCGAGGTTCTTCACCGCGTCGCCCAGCGGCACCTCCTTGGGCAGCACCGCGCGCGCGTCGGCCGTCTTGACCTCGAAGTCGGGCTTGACGCACACGACCATCAGCCCGCGCGGCACCGGCAGCGTCACGATGTCCACGCTCTCGCCCTCGCCCTGCAGGCACGCCACGATCCCACCGAAGAGCGCGGGCGCGACGTTGTCCGGGTGCGGCGTGCCGGTCGCCAGGCGCTCGCCTTCGCGCGTCGCCGGGAACAACATCTCCTTGGGCAGGTTCGGGTCGATGCATGCCGCCACCGCCAGCGCGCCCGCGACCGACGACGCCGCCGAGCTGCCGAGCCCCGAGCCCAGCGGCAACCCCTTGTCGAGCCAGAGCCGCGCGCCCGCCCCGGGCGCGAACGCCTCGATCACCGCCCGGGCCGCGACGCCCGCGCAGTTGTCGAGCGCGTCGGCCCCGCCGAGCCGCGCCACGACCTCGCTCGGCCCGCTGACGTCGACGAGCTCGATCCGCCCGGTCGCCGTGAGCTCGGCCGTCACCGTGTCGCGCGGCCCCTCCAGGCACAGGCCGAGCACGTCGAAGCCGGGCCCGAGATTCGCGACCGTGGCCGCCGCCACCGCCGTCTTGCGAGCGCACATGTCGCACCTCCCCTGCGCCGCTCGCCACCATGCGCGCGCCGCGTCGGCCACGGACCCTACCACAACCCCGGTCCATGGTCGTTGACACCGACTCGGGCGCACCGATATATGGCGCGCCGGCCAAGCGCGCGGCCTTCCGCCGTGACGGCCGACAGGAGCGCCCGTGTCGTCGACCCCATCGCAAACGACCGAACCGACCCCCGCCGGCCCGGCGCCGGTCGCCTCGATCATCATCCCGGTCTACAACGAAGAGGGTCTCCTCCAGACCGCCGTGCACGATCTGATCGTGCGCCTGTCGGAGGAGCTTCCGGACGTCAGCTACGAGATCATCGTCACCGAGAACGGCTCGAGCGACAAGACCCTCGAGCACGCCTACGGCCTCGAGCGCAAGCACCCGCAGGTGCGCGTCCTGCACAGCCCCGAGCCCAACTACGGCAAGGCCCTGCGCCGCGGCATCCTCGAGGCGCGCGGCACCTACGTGCTCTGCGACGAGATCGACATCTGCGACGTCGGCTTCCACGCGCGCGCCCTCAACCTGTTGATGGCCGACCAGTGCGACATGGTCGTCGGCTCCAAGGCGCACAAGGACGCGCAGGACCAGCGCCCCGCCTTCCGCAAGCTCGGCACCGCGGTCATCAACGGCATGCTGCGCGTGCTGCTCGACTTCAAGGGCACCGACACGCACGGCCTCAAGGCCTTCCACCGCGAGCGCCTGCTGCCGGTCGTGTCGCGCTGCATCGAGGACAAGGATCTCTTCGCCAGCGAGCTGGTGATCCGCGCCGAGCGCGACGCCTACCGCGTCGTCGAGATCCCGATCGTCATCGCCGAGAAGCGCCCGCCGAGCATCAACCTCGTCAAGCGCGTGCCGCGCGTGCTGCGCGGCCTCGCGAAGCTGACCTGGGCGATCCGCGTGCGCGGCCGGTAGCAGCGTGCGGGAAGATGGCTGCGGCGAGCGTCTGCGGCGTCGCCGGCCCCCTCCTCGCTGCGGAGTACCCACGTACACCTCGCTCGTCGGGGGACCGGCTCCTTGCAGCCATCTCGCCTCGCTCATCTTCCCGCACGCT
>WYBB01000266.1 GCA_011526585.1 Deltaproteobacteria bacterium | reverse complement strand
GAGGCATGGAACGACGTTCGAGATCGAGACCGCGTCCCCATCAAGTGGAAGTACACCTGGGCCGACGCTCGGAAGTCGTTTGGGCTCATCAGGAGGGGGAGCAAAATTGCTGCGGCGAAGCACTAGAGTGTGCATCACGGACTGTCACATGCACACCTCGCCCAGTACGCCGCCCGAGCTCGAGGCCGTTGCGCTCGAGCGCGATTTCCTCCTGCGGGTGCTCGAGCTCGGCCACCACGACGAGCCGCAAGCGCTGGTCGGCGAGGCGCTCGACGCCGTCGCGCGCCTGTCCGGCGCGTCCCTCGGCTACATCGAGCTGCGCGCGCCCGACCCCACGCCGCTGGCCCGCTACACGGCGACGCACGGCGCGCTCGACGCCGAGTCGGTGCGCCGCCTGCTCTCGACGACGATCATGCAGACCGCGCTCGGATCGGGGCGGGCGGTCACGACGCGTGCGGCTCACCTCGACCGGCGCTTCGTCGGCGCGCCCTCGGTGATGAGCCAGCAGATCGACGCCGTCGTGTGCGTGCCGATCGGCGCCGGCGCCAGCGTGGGGGTGCTCTACCTGCAAGGCACCTCCAACCCCGCCGGCTTCTCGGACGAGGTCGTGCGCCTGTGCGAGCTCTTCGCGCGACACATCACGCCGATCGCCACCACCCTCGTGCGGCGCGCTGTCGACCGCCAGGATCCGACGCAGCGCGTGCGCGCGCGCCTCGTCGGCAGCGAGGTGCTCATCGGCTCGAGCCACGCGCTGGCGATGGCCCTGACCGAGGCGGTGCGCGCCGCGGCGCGCGACATCGGCGTGCTGATCACCGGCCCGTCCGGGACCGGCAAGACCGCGCTGGCGCGCCTCATCGCCCAAAACGGCGCGCGCAGGTCGGGCCCGTTCATCGAGCTCAACTGCGCCAACCTGCAGGACACCCTCGTCGAGAGCGAGCTCTTCGGCGCGCTGCAGGGGTCCCACTCGATGGCGACGCGCAGGATCCCCGGCAAGATCGAGCTCGCCGAGGGCGGCACGCTCTTCCTCGACGAGGTCGGCGAGCTCACGCCGGTCGCGCAAGCGAAGCTCCTCCAGTTCTGTCAGGACAAGACCTTCTTCCCGCTGGGCGGCACGCGCGCGCTCAAGGCGGACGTGCGCCTCATCGCCGCCACCAACGCCGACCTGCTCGCGCGGGTGCGCGCGGGGACCTTCCGCGAAGACCTGTACTATCGGTTGTGCGTGCTCTCGGTCGCGATGCCCTCGCTCGAGCAGCGTCGCGTCGACATCATCCCCCTGGCCGAGCACTTCCTGCGCGCGGCGATCGCCGAGCACGGTCTCGGTGCGCTCGCGTGGTCGCCGCACGCGCTGCGCGAGATCGAGGCCGCGCCCTGGCCCGGACAGGTGCGCGAGCTCGAAAACGCCATCGAGGCCGCGGCCATCCGTGCTTTCGCCGATGGCGTGAGCACGATCGAGGTCGCGCACGTCTTCCCCGGTCGCGACGACGGCGGTTCGGCCGAGGCGGTGGCTTCGTTCCACGAGATCATGCGCGGCTACCAGCGTCAGGTGCTCGTCGACGCCCTGGCCCGTCACGACTGGAACGTCAGCGTCACCGCCGGCAGGCTCGGCCTCGGCCGCTCGTCGATCTATCAGCTCATCGACAAGCTCGGGATCGAGCGCCCATGAGCACCTTGATCGACACGACCCTGGCCGATCGCTACCGAATCGAGGCGACGCTCGGGCGCGGCGCCACCGCGACGGTCTATCGCGCGCGTCACCTCGTGACCGGGCACGACGTCGCCATCAAGATGATGCACCCCGAGCGTGCGCTCGATCCCGAGCAGGCCCGTCGCTTCCGGGACGAGGCCGAGCGCGCGGCGTCCCTGCGACATCCCAACACCGTGCGCGTCTTCGACTCGGGCGTGACCGACGACGGCCGACCCTACCTGGTGATGGAGCACCTGCGTGGACATACGCTCGCGGCGGAGCTCGCGCGCGAGGGGCCGATGGCGCCGGCGCGCGTCCTGCCGATCATGGCCCAGGTGCTGCGCGCGCTGCGCGAGGCGCACGAGGCCGGCGTCGTGCACCGCGACCTCAAGCCCGACAACATCATCCTCGCGGAGGTCCCCGGGGAGACCGATCACGTCAAGGTGATCGACTTCGGCCTCGCACGCGCGACGCGCACGGAGGTGTCGCGCACCCACCCGGGCGTCCTCATGGGGACCCCGGAGTACATGTCCCCCGAGCAGTGCCACGGTCTCCCGGTCGACGCGCGCTCGGATCTCTACGCGCTCGGCTGCACGGCCTTCCACATGCTCACCGGCCAACCGCCCTTTGCGGCCGACGATACGGTTGCCCTGCTCCTCATGCACTGCCACCAGTCCGCGCCCGAGCTCAGGCGCGCGCTGCCGACCGGCGTCGACTGTCCTCCCGGGCTGAGCCCGCTCATCGCCTCGCTCTTGTCGAAGCGACCCGGCGATCGCCCGCCCGACGCGGCGACGGCGCTCGCCGAGGTCGATCGTATGCTCGTGGCCAGGACCCCGGTGGCTCGACCGCGCGCCCGACCCCGCGCGGTGATGCTGACGGTGATGGGGGGAATCGTCGCCTTGTCGTTCCTGCTGCCTCGTCCGGCCGAGCCCACACCTCCGTCCTTGGGGGCTGGGAGGCCGGCGGTCACTGCGCCGCCCCCGGCGACGGCAGCGTCGCCGCTCCCGGCGCCCAAGCCGGCGGAAGCCCGTGAGGCGAGCGATGCACGGGCGATGATCGTCGAGCTCGCGACGACCGCGAGCACGTCGACCCCGGAGGTGCTCGTCCCGGTCTCGAGCCCGCCACGCCTCGCGATCTCGTCACGACCCGCGGGCGCCAGGATCACCGTGCGCGAGGGTGAGAGGTGGCGTGAGCTCTGCGCGCGCACGCCGTGTGAGGTCGCGCGCCCGGCGCCGGGCTCGCGCCTGCGGGCGACGCTCGGCGGCTACTCCCCGCGCACGGCCGAGGTCGGCGACGGGACGGTGCTGAGCTTCCTCCTGCAGCGGCGCACGACGTTCGAGCCACCCCCATGAGGTGGTGCGCGCTCGCCATCGGCGTGTGTCTCGTCGCGATCGACGCGCGCGCCGAGGTGCTTCGTCGTGAGCCGCCCGCCGGTGCGCGCGATCCGGACGCGGCCAGGCGGTCCTTCGAGCAGGCGACCGAGCGCGCCCGGCTCGGCGCGTACGAGCGTGCGTTCGAGGCGGCGGAGCGCGCGTTCGCGCAAGAGCCCAGCGGTCGCCACGCGGCGCTGGTCGGCGCGATCGCCGTGGAGCTGGCACGAGGCAGGGAGGCGCTCGCCAACCTGGCCTACGCGCTCGACGTCGACCCGACCCCAGAGCGCGATGCGTACGTCCTGGAGGCGGTCGCGCGTGCGCCGCCGCTGGCGCCGGTCGACCACGGGCTGGTTCGTTTCGACGCGATCCCGGCGGGCATGCGCTGCCATCTGACAGGTCTCGATGGAGTCGTGCTCGAGCTCGACGCGGGGCGTCGCACCTTCGGCCTCCCTGTGGGCCGGCATGCGCTGCGTTGTGAGGCCGGTGAGGGATTCGTGCCGGTCGAGGTCACCTTCGATGTCACCCCGCGCAGGCTCGCCGAGGTTTTCATCGTCGCGCGCGAGCCGGTCACGGCGGTCGAGCCGGAGCCATGGGACGGCGACTTCGTTGCGCGGGAGTGGTCGCGGCCGCCTCCGTCGGAGCCCACGTCGCCCCTACCATGGGCCTTGTGCATCGGCGGTGGCGTCGCGCTCGGTCTGGGCGCGGTCGCGCACGTCATGGCGTTCGACGCCGCAGACGACGCCGAGTCCGCGGTCGACAGTCTGTCGGCCGGCGTCGAGCGCTCGGTCGCGCACGAGCGTTATCGCACGGCCCGCGAGCGGATGGAGCTCACGCAGGAGCTGGCGATCGTCGCTTACGTGATCGGCGGTGTGGCGCTCACCAGCGGGATCGTGCTGCTCAGCGGCGGGGCCGATGAGCCGGCGTTGGCGCCGGTGATCGGTCGGGACCATGGAGGGCTCTCGTGGTCCGCTACTTTCTGATCGGCACCCTCTGCCTCGGTGCTTGTCCGACCGTGGCGCCGTTTCCGGCGGAGGAGACTGCCATGGACAGCCACGAGGACGCCGACTTCGGCGACGTATCCGCCGTGGATGGCGAGGTCCCGGATCCGCCGGTCGACGGTGCGGACACGTCGGAGGAGACACGGGCGGAGATCGAGCACGAGACCGTCACGGAGATCTTCCCGGAGGAGACCGTCACGGCCGACACCGCGACCGACATCGCGGACGAGCAGGATCCCGGGCCCGAGCTCGAAGACGATGGCAGCGCCGAGACGGAGGCGGACCTCTTGCCGACGGCCGACGGTGAGGCCGAGGCGGACGGGGAGCGCATGCCCGACGGCGAGATCCCCTCCGAGGTGGACGCGGCGGAGGTCGCCGGCGATGACGTCGTGCAGGAGACGGAACCGGGCCCGGAGGACGTCGCGGACGAGAGCGAGGTCGCCGACACCGCGCCCGAGCCGGAGACGGTCGCCGACACCGCGTCCGAGCCGGAGACGGTCGCCGACACGGCGTCCGAGCCGGAGACGGTAGCCGACACCGCGTCCGAGCCGGAGACGGTAGCCGACACCGCGCCCGAGCCGGAGACGGTAGCCGACACCGCGTCCGAGCCGGAGACGGTAGCCGACACCGCGTCCGAGCCGGAGACGGTAGCCGACACGACACCCGAGCCGGAGACGGTCGAAGCGGAGACCACCCCGACCTGCATCCCGGTTCCCGAGATCTGCAACGGCCTGGACGACGACTGCGATGAGAGCACCGACGAGGACTTCGGCTACGAGGGTCTGCCGATCGGCTGGGCGTGTCATGGCCGCGGTGTATGCGGTCTTGGCGAGGTCGTGTGCATCTCGAGCCACGCGGCGACCTGCAGCACCATGCCGGGTGCGCCGGGCTCGCTGGCGACGAGCGAGATCTGCGACGGCGAGGACAACGACTGCGATGGACAGTACGACGAGGGCCTCGACTGCATCGACGACTGCGTTCCCAACCCGTGTGACAACGGCGGAACGTGCACCGACGGGCCCGGCACCTTCACGTGTCGGTGTCCTAGTGCTCTGACGCCAACGTAGTGCTCCGCCTTCGGTACCCGAAGCGTTTGCGAGCGTCGGCCCGAGTGAAGGTCCAGTTGATGACTCTTCGTTCGCGATGCCGGCGCTCGTTCCAAGCGTCAGTT
>WYBB01000052.1 GCA_011526585.1 Deltaproteobacteria bacterium | reverse complement strand
GCCGAGCGTCGGCAGGAGGAAGATCTCGAGGCCGCTGACGATCGTCCAGCGGGAGACGGCGGACTCGGCGATGGCGACGGCGTCGGCCGCGGCCGCCTGGGCGCCGGGGTCGTCGAGGTTGGCGAGGTGGCGGGCGCCGACGTGGGCCAGGAGCCAGCGCGAGGCGCCGAGTGAGCCGAGGGCGGTGTCGAGCGCGTCGAGCGCGTTGGCGCCGCGGCCGTTGGCGAGCTGCAGCAGATCATCGAGGGTCGCGCGGTGAGCGCTGAGCGCGGCGGGGTCGGCGGCGAGCTCGGCGATGCGCGCGCGCGCGAGCGAGTCCTCGCCCCAGCCGACCGCCAGCGCGATCCACACGAGGCGCGCCTCGGTCGAGGGTGAGCTCGCGACGATCTGCTTTTCGATCTCCTCGAGCGCGATGACGGCCGGGCTCCTGGGTACGGTGCCGGGGGCACCGTCGCTCGGCGCGAGCCCGATCGCCTGCCGCGTCTCCTCGGGCAGGGCGCGGCTGGCCTCGTGCAGGATCGCGGCCTGCTCGATGAGGCGCACCTCGGCCTGGCGGGCTTTGGCCGGGTCGCGGCTGGCGCCGAGCGTCTGCAGGACGAGCAGCCCGCCGATGAGCAGGGCGCCTGCGATGACGGTGAAGTCGATGAGGCGTTCGCGACGCTCGTTCAACAAGGGCTGCTCAGCGCTCGGCGAGGCTGTCGAGGATGCTCTGGCAGTAGTCCTTCGGCAGCGACTCGCGCCGGTCGGACTCGTTCAAGAGGTCGCAGTGGCGCTTGTTGGCCTTGAGGTAGACCGGGTCCTCGCAGACCTTCTTGAAGAGCTTCTCACAGGGGTCGTCGCATCCCAGCGCTGCCGACGAGCAGGCGAGCAGGACGAGCACGAGCTTGAACATGTTCGCTCCCGATGACGCGCGCCGAATGCGCGCGGGCGTGACCATAACGCGAGGTGGCCGCGTGCGCTACCCCTGTGAGGTGGCCACGTGAGGTGGCCCGGGGCGACGTCATGATGCCGTCGCGCCCGCGTGGGCCGCGGGCGGTGGCTGCGCGCGCGCGTCGCCGGCGGGCGCGATCTCCGGCGCGGGCGCGGTCGCGGTGCAGGCGAGCTGCGCGTCGACGTAGGCGAGGTAACGCGCGACCTCTGCCTCGACCCAGGCGGGGTCGCGGTCGAGCAGGCGGGCCATGAGCTCGGCCATCGGGCGCGCGGCGGAGCGTCCGGCGTCGGCGGCGCGGTAGAAGACCTGGAGGCGGCGCACGAGCAGGTCCTCGAGCGAGAGCGCGTCCTCGTACAGCGTCGCGATCGCCGCCTGCGCCGTGAGGTAGGGGAGGTCGGCGACGATCGGCGCGGCCTCGTGCGGGTGCTCGGCGAGGCGGCGGCGCACCGCCTCCGCGAGCGAGCCGTGGGTGTGCCAGAGCTGGCGCTGGAGCACGTCCTCGGGCGGGGTCGCGCCGGCGTCGTCGAGCGGGACCTTGTGCGTGCGGCAGCGCTCGAGGTCGGGCGCGGGCTCACCGCGTCGCCTGGCGTCGGCCTTCAGGTCGGCGATGACGTCGTCGATGAGCTCCTCGGCCATGGCGCGATAGGTCGTGAGCTTGCCGCCGGCGATGGTGGTGAGCCCTCGCGGGTCCTTGTAGATCTCGTGCTCGCGGCTGGTCTTGTAGGCGGTCGCGGCGTCGCTCTTGATGAGCGGGCGTAGCCCGGTCCAGGTGCTGGTCACGTCGGAGGGCGTCAGCGCCAGCTCGGGGAAGAAGTGGTTGGCGGTCGCGAGCAGGTAGCGCACGTCCTCGGCGGTGGCGGTCGCGGCGGCCGGATCGCCGTCGTAGTCGGTGTCGGTCGTGCCGATGTAGGTTGTGTTCTCGAACGGGATCGCGAAGACGACGCGGCCGTCGTCGATCGAGCTCATCGCGACGGCGACGTCGATCGGCAGGCGCGTGCGTGGCACGACGACGTGCACGCCCTTGGTCGGGCGCAGGCGCGCCTCTTCGCCGAGGAGGCGGCCGGTGTGGTCGGTCCATGGGCCGGTGGCGTGCGTGACGTGGCGGCAGGGGACGAGGTGCTCGCGGCCATCGAGGTGGTCGACGACGCGCGCGCCGAGGACGCGGCCGGAGGCGTCGTCGAAGCGCGGGCCGAGGTAGCTCAGGCGCGAGATGCAGAGGGCGCCGGCGCGGCGCGCGGCGAGCACGTTGGCGAGCACGAGGCGCGCGTCGTCGGTCTGGTAATCGTAGTAGAGCACGCTGCCCGAGAGTGCGGCGTCGCGCAGCGGCGGTACGCGACCGGTGGTCTTCTTCGCGGAGAGGCGGCGATGCAGGCGCGGCGCGCGAAAGAGCGAGAGCACGTCGTAGAGCCAGAGGCCGAGGTTGATCTTGAAGAGGCCGTGGCGCCCGTTCTTGTAGACCGGCATCAAGAAGGGCAGGGGCGTGACGACGTGCGGGGCGAGCCTGGCCTGGCGATGGCGCTCGCGCGTGCCCTCCATCACGAGGCCGAACTGGAAGTTCTCGAGGTAGCGCAGGCCGCCGTGCACGAGCTTGGAGCTCTTCGACGAGGTGCCGCTGGCCCAGTCCGCCTGCTCGACGAGCGCGACCCTGAGCCCGCGCATCGCCGCGTCCCGGGCCGCGCCGGCGCCGGTGATCCCGCCGCCGACCACGACGAGATCGACGCCGCGCGTGGCGTTGTCGAGGTCTTGGGTGCGCCGCGCCAGCGGTTCGGACATGAAGAAAGGGTAGGGGTTCGTGACGCGCCGCGTCAAGCGCGGCCTGCGCGGGGCGTCACTGGAAGCTCAGGCCATCGAGCGCGACGCCGCCGGCTTCGAGGCGCAGCGGGTGCTCGCGCGCGAGCCCGTCGTCGACGCGGACGTGCGGCGGCGCGCTCGGGTCGTCGGGCGCGCTCGTCTCGGTCGTCTCCCGGGTCACGGTGACGAGGAGCTCTTCGCCGGCGCCGGACCAGCGGCCGGTGCGGCGCTTGCGCACGCCGTCGGGGCGCGTCAGCTCCCAGGTGAAGAAGCCGGTCGCCTTGAGCTCGAGGCGGTGGTGCTCGACGCCGATGCGCGTCGCGCGCTGGGCGCGCATGCGCTGGCCGAGGAGGTCGGCGAGCGCGGGCGCGGCGGCGGGCTCGGGTGCAGGCGCCGCGGCGGGCTCGAGCGGAGAGGCGGGCGGGGCGTCTTCAGCCGGGGGCTCGGGGGTCGGCGGGTCGGTGCGCGCCGCGTCACCCTCGTCGTCCGGGACCGCGGGCGCGGCGTCCCCGTCACGAGCCGCCGGGGGCGTGGCCGGCGCGGGCGCGACGAGCACGACGATCGGCGGGGCCTCGGGCGGGAGCGCGGCGCCGATCTCGATCGGCCACGCGCGCGGGCTCGCCTCCTCGGAGAGCTCGAGGAGCAGGTCGGCGATCGCGCGGGCGGTGGTCTCGGCGATCGGATCGCCGGCGCGCACGCGCACGCCGCTCTGCGCACCCGGGGGCTGCCACGGGGTCGAGGCCAGGCGCGCCGGCCAGCGCCGCTCGCGGAGGAGCTTGACCAGGCGCTGAGCCTCCTTGCGGTCGCTCGCCGCCTGGGCGCCGGCGGCCCAGCCCACCTGGATCTCCGTCGCGCCGGTGAGCGCGCGGAAGCGCGGGTCGGCCCGCAGGAGATCGAAGTCGGCGTCGATGCGCGCGGCGGCGAGGCGATCGCGCGAGACCTCGTCGCCTCTGCGATCGGCGAGGTGTGCGAGCACCGCGAGGTGATGCAGCGCTTCGGCGTCGCGCTTCTGCAGGGCGAAGGCGCAGGCGAGGTTGTAGCGCGCGAAGGGAAACGCGGGGAAGGCCTCGAGCGCGGCGACGTAGTGGTCCTTGGCGAGATCGAGCGAGAGCTTGCGGTGCGCGTCGAGCCCGAGCTTGTTGAGGCGCCGGGCCTCCTCGCGCGCGTCGGCCGGCACCTCGCGCGCCAGCTCGGCGACGAGCGCGGCGGGGAGCTCATCGGCGCGAGCGGCGTGGGCGCCGACGCCGTCGTCGGTTACCTCGGGGGTGGTTTCGTCGTCGGCGACCGCGGCGTCGCCTCCCGGCGCGCTCGTCACCTCGGTCGCGGGGCCCGCGTCGGGCGCGCCGAAGTCACCGATGAGCGGCGGGGCGTCGCCCGACGGCGGCGGGCTCTCGGGGATCGGGTCCACGCCGAGCGGCGCGCCGACGCGCTCGGTCACGACGATCGACTCGGCCGGGGGCTGGAGCCCGGCCGCGACCTCGAGGCCGGCGTCGCGCACGCGGCGCGCCGGCTCCTCGGCGGGCTTGCAGGCCGCGAGCAGCGCGAAGATGCACGCGGCGAGCGCGGCGCGGCGCGGCGTGGGTTTCGCCATCGGGCGCACGATAGTGCCCGCTTCGGGGATCGTCCACGCGCCGCCGTGAATATCGCCGCGCGTGTCGCCGTCTGGGCCCCGCCTGCGCGGCCCAGCGCGATGGGGGCCCCGACCGGCGCCGAAGAACGGCCTCGCCAACGTTGACATCGTGCGCCGGGGTCTTCTAAGTCGAATGCCGTAGTGACCGGAGATTGACCGCATGTCCCGACAAATCGGAAAGCTCTGGCTCTTCATCCTGCTATCTGCGTCGGTGGGCGGTCTTTTCCCGGTGGGGGCCGCGTCGGCGGCCGAGGTGAAGGACTACGAAGAGTACTTCAAGCTCGGCAACGACTTCTTCCAGGCCAAGCAGTACGACAAGGCGGTCGAGGCCTACGAGAAGTGCCTCGACCTCAACCCCCAGTACAAGGAAGGCTGGTACAACCTCGGGATCGCGTACGCGCGGCTGCAGGACTATCGCAAGGAGATCGCCTCGTACAAGAAGGCGATCGAGGTCGACCCACGCTACGAGAAGGCGCTCTACAACCTGGCCATCGCGTATGAAGACGCGGATATGCTGCAGGACGCGCTCGCCACCTACGAGCGGGTCGAGGCGGTCGCGCCCGACGCGGTCGACGCCCTGGTGAACCAGGGGATCCTGCGCGCCCGCCTGGGCCAGCTCGACCAGGCGATCGCGACCTACCAGCGCGCCCTGGGCAAGGACGACAAGCTCGCGGACGCCTGGTTCAACCTCGGCATCGCGCACGCCAAGGTCGCCGAGAAGGCGCGCGACGACGAGAGCCGCAAGGCCAGCCTCGAGGCCGAGCGCGCCGCCTACGAGAAGGTCGTCGAGCTGTCGCCGACCTATCACAAGGGCTGGTACAACCTGGCGATCTCGTACAACAAGCTCGGCCTGGTCGAGCAGGAGATCGCCGCCTACGAGAAGGCGCTCGGCGTGCGCGCCAGCTATCCGCAGGCGCTCTTCAACCTCGCCTACGCGTACGAGGAGAAGGGCGTCAAGGACAAGGCGATCAAGACCTGGGAGCGCTACCTCGAGGTCGCCGAGAAGCTCCCGACCGAGCAGGAGTACCTCGTCACCGCACGCGAGCAGCTCGGCCGCCTGAAGCAATAGCAGCCGGCAGGCCACGACCTTCGGCGAGAAGCCGAAGTGGCCCTCACGCGACGCTCCCCCGCTCGGGCGACGGCAGATCGTGACCGCGCTTTTCGCGGCGCGCGATCGCTGTTAAACGTTGCTTCATCACAACCGGTCCTGTTGCTGGGGCGAGAGGGGATCGCATGCGCGCGAGTTGGGTGGGAGCTCTGGTCTTGGCGTCGATGACGCTCGGGAGTGCCGCGCGCGCGGCCGACGGGCGCTTCTTCCTGCTCGTCGCCGACGAGCCGCCGCAGTCGGCGCTGGTGCAGTCCGCGCTCAGCGAGGCCGCGCGCATCACGCCGACGCTCGGGCCGGAGGCAGCGCGCGCGCGGATCGCCGAGGTCTTCCCGCGCCTCTTCGCGGTGGCGCGACGGCACGACCTCAGCGCCTTCGAGGCCGACCTCAAGGCGGCGCGCGCGGCGCACTACAACGGCCGCTACCAGGACTCGGAGGAGGCGTTCGAGCGCGCGTTCGCGGCCGCGCTCGAGGAGCCGGAGCTGCTCGAGGACGAGCGGCTCGCCCAGCGGCTCGTCGACGGCGCGGCGACGCGCTACCGGAACACGCTCGCGAGAAAGCGCCCCAGGAAGGAGGCGCGCCAGCAGATCGCCGCCTTCCTCGATCGTTACCCGCTGGCCGCGCCGACCGCCAGCGATCACGCGCCGGAGGTGATCAAGGCGTGGAACGAGGTGCGCACCGAGCACCGCGAAACGCACGGCACGCTGGTCGTCAACGTGCTCCCGCTCGAGCTCGAGCGCGGCGGCTCGTGCAGGCTCTTCGTCAACGGCGCCGAGGTCGCTGCCCTGCCGCAGGCCGGTCCGCTCGGGGTCCCGCGCGGCGAGCACCTGCTCCAGGTCCGCTGCGGCGCGCAGGCCAGCTGGCTGCAGCGCGTGACGATCGGCGCGGCGACGCGCTCGCTCAGGGTGCCGGTGCGCGCGATGCTCGCCGCCCGCGGCGACGCGGCCACCGGCGGCGTGGTCCTGGTCGCGCCCGCCGACGGCGACGCCGCCAGCCTGGTCTCGGTGCTGAGCCGCGCGAGCGATCTGGCCGGCGCGAGCGTCGCGATCGCGCACGCGCCGTCGCGCGTCGAGCTCGGACGCTGGGACGCGGACGCCGACGTCCCGACGCTGCTCGCGATGGGCCACATCGAGGGCACACGCATCACCGAGGTCGGGCCGTTCCGGGTCGACGACGCCGACACCGGGTCGGGTCGCGTCTGGACCTGGGTCGTCGGCGGGCTCGGGATCGCGACGCTCGGCGGCGCGGTGGTCGCCAACGTCATCACCGCCGACAAGATCAAGAAGGGCGAGCCCGACACCGACGACCTCAAGACCGCGACGGTCGCGCTCTACGTCGCGGGTGGCGCGCTGCTCGCGACCGGCGTCATCCTCTTTTTCGTCGAGGGCGACGACGAAGACGCCGACTCCGACGCGGTGCGTGTCGTGCCCGGTCCGGGTGGGCTCGCCGTGCGCTTCTGAAACCGCGGCGGCCAACGGCCGCGTGCTTGCGTCACCCGCGCGAATGTAATAGACGCGCCCGGCGCGCGCGTCGGAACAACCGGCGCCTTGCAGGCTCGGTGGATGGACACTATCCTTCGGGTTCGCGCCCTGGCAGTCGATTCGGCGAGCGTATCGTTCGAGCGGACCGCCAGCGCGCGGTGGGGCTCACCGAGCCGAGGAGCGCCGAGCGCGCTCGCAACGCCCGCGTCAGGGCACAACTGGAGGTGCATTACGAACTCTTCGAATCCCAAGGTCCAACACGTCAATCCCGCGACGAACCGGCCGGATCTCCGACCGCCCGCGGAAGGTTCCCCCACCGGCGGCGGTCCCGCACCGCGCGGACCCGACCACGGCGCTCCTGGCGGCTACGCCGGACGTGGCCCCGAGGGTGGTCCGCCGACACGACCCGAAGGCGGTGGCGGCTACGGCGGCGGCGCTGGTGGTGGCTACGGCGGCGGCGGCGGTGGTGGTTACGGCGGCGGCGGCGGTGGCGGTGGTGGTTACGGCGGTGGCGGCGGCTTTCGCGAGCGCGACGGCGGCGATCGGCGCGGCCCTCCCGGACCGCAGAACAAGCACCGCGTCAATCGCGAGATCCGCTTCCCGCAGATCCGCGTCATCGGCCCCGATGGCGATCAGCTCGGGATCATCACCCCGGACGAGGGGCGGCGGATCGCCTCCGAGCTGGGGTTGGACCTGGTGGAGGTGGCCCCGGATGCGCGCCCGCCGGTGTGCCGCATCATGGACTACGGCAAGTACCGCTATGAGCTGTCGAAGAAGGCCAAGCCCCAGAAGACGGCCAAGCTCAAGACGATCAAGCTGCGTCCCAAGACCGGCGATCACGACCTCGAGACCAAGCTCAACCACGCGCGCGAGTTCCTCAAGGAGGGCGATCGCGTGCGCTTCGTGATGCGCCTGCGCGGGCGCGAGAACGCCTACATCGAGCGTTGGTGCGAGGCCCTGATCAAGGACCTCGAGGCGCTCAACGACATGGGCCACATGTCGGTCCGGCCGCGCGCCGAGGGCAAGGCGATCGTCGCTCAGGTCGATCCGAAGTAGACGACGGCGTCGGGGCCGAGCTCGCTCGAGCCGGCCCCACCGCGCGCTGCAGCCGCGAGCTCAAGGTTCGTCGGTCGTGCGGTTGCCGCGCCGTGGCCCCCGACGACGTCGGCGCCGCGGGTTCGAGGCATCGGCGGCGACACGCAGCTTCTCTTCGACGAGCTCGTCGAGCACACGCTCGTCGTGGATCGGCTCGACGGGTAGGATGGGCGCCGGGGTCGGGCGCGCGCCGCGCGGTGGACGGCGTTGGCCCTGGCCGCGCTCGTCGCCGTCGTCGTCGTCCTGGCGCGGCTCGAAGGGGGCGGCCCACAGGCCGAGGCGCTCGAGCTCGGCGGCCCACAGGTCGTAGGCCTCGCGCCCCTCGCCCGTCTGCAGGAAGGTCATGCGCTGCGCGGTCAGCGCCAGCGGCACGCCGTAGGTCCTGAGGTGGTTGGGGCTCGGGCGGCGCGGCGGAGCCTGGCGGAGGCGCTTGAGCACGTCGGCCATGCCGGCGAGGGTGTAGCGGTGGCGGATCGGCACGGAGAGGCGCACCGCCAGCTCGCGCACGCCGTCGAGCGCGAAGCGGCCCCAGGCGAGCTTGGGCGCGTCGTCGCGGCGGTCGAGCTCGCGCAGGATGAAGGGCCAGGCGACGAGGGCGAAGGTGGCCTCGCGCGGCAGCGTGCCGTGCGCGCGCGTGAGGCGGTCGAGCTCGCCGAGCCAGGCGAGGATCGGCTCGGGCAGCGTGGGGCCGTCACCGATCGAGGTCGTGATCTCGGGCAGGAGCGCGTCGAGCACGCCGAGCTCGCGCATCCAGATCCAGGCGGCGCGGGCGTGGCCGCTCTCGCTCATGCGGTAGATCTCTTCGGCGACGCGGGCGGCGGGGCAGGTGGCGATGAGCGGCGCGGTCGCGGACGCGGCCTCGAGGATCGGCTGGTCGATCCCGAAGCCGAGGCGCGAGGCGAACTTGATCGCGCGCAGGAGACGCACCGGGTCCTCGCGCAGGCGCTTGTCGGCTTCGCCGATGGTGCGCAGGAGGCGACGCTCGACGTCGGCGGTGCCGCCGACGTGATCGATGATGCGATCACCGATCGGATCGTAGAAGAGCCCGTTGACGGTGAAGTCGCGGCTCTTCGCGTCCTCGAAGGCGGTGCCGAAGGTGTTGGCGCGCACGACGAAGCCGGAGTCGTCCTCGGCCATCTCCTGATCGTCGGGCAGGCCGCGGAAGGTGGCGATCTCGTAGATCTGCGAGCCGACGTGCACGTGGGCCAGGCGGAAACGTCGCCCGATGATGCGGCAGCGGCGCCCGAAGATGCGCTTGAGCTCCTCGGGGCGGGCGTCGGTCGCGACGTCGAAGTCCTTGGGGCGACGCCTGAGCAGGAGGTCGCGCACGCAGCCGCCGACGAAGTAGGTCTCGTGGCCCTGGGCCTGGAGCTGCCGGACGATCGCGACGGCGTCGAGGTCGAGGAGCCCGCGCGCGAAGCCCGGAGAGAAGGTCGTCGTCACGGCCGGCGGTATATGATGGGCTCCCGAGGGTCGGCAAGCACGAAAGGGGACGACATGGATCCGGAGTGGCTCGAGGCGCTCAGACGAAAGAGCGGGCTCGCGTTGAGCAGAGAGGGCGTCTGGCTCTATCACGGGCGCCCGGTCGACAACCCGCGGGTGCAGGCGATGTTTCATCGCGGCGTCGCCGTGCGCGCCGACGGCGAGGTCACGCTGAGCGTCGGGCGCATGTGGGCCTACGTCGAGAGCGACGGTCCGGTCTTCTTCGTGCGCGCGGTGGCGGGGCTCGACTCGCCCGAGCCCACGGTGCGGCTCCTCGGGGAGCGGGTGCTGCCCCTCGTGCCGCGGGCGGAGGGGGCGGCCGCGACGGTCGCGGGCTGGGGCCCAGACGAGCGCCTCTACCTCTGGATCGATGGGCTCGCGGGGCCGGCGATCTGCCTGCGCGAGGCGCACCAGGCGCTCATCGGGCGGATCGAGGAGCGGGATGGGGGCCACGCGCTCGATCTCGGTTCCGGTGATGCGACCGATGATCGCCGAATCGGGCTCGTGCTCCTCGAGGCGATCCCCGCGGCCGACGCCGGGCGCCCGGTCCTGGGAGGAAATCCCGGCGCCACGTCACCTCGGGCTTGAGACCTGGCCCGGGGCATGTGTAGACCGTGACCCCGAATCGCAGCCCCCACCGCTCGCCGGAGCTCACCCCATGGTCGGCAGACTCGCCATCATCGTTGCACTCAACGCGGTAATCGCCGTTGCACTCAACCTCGCGGTCGGCGTCGTTCATGCGCCGGCAGCCGAGGCGGCCTCGAAGGAGGAGGAGGCGCTCTTCTCGGGGTGTGACTGGCTCGAGCGCGCGATCGCGCGCGAGCCCGAGCGCGACGACGCCTTCGGCATGTTCATGCGCGGCATGCGCCCGAAGTGCCGGGCGATGCTCGAGGGGATCGCGCGCAAGGACAACAGCGTGCGGTCGGACGCCGTGCGGCAGATCATCAAGGAAATAGGCGAGTTGCAGGAGGTGATCGACGCCGAGCACGGCGGGCCGCCGCCGGCGGCGCCGGGCCCGACGCCGGCAGAGGTGGCGCAGAAGAAGGTCGCCGACGAGAAGGCCGCGGCGGAGCGTGCGGCCGAGGACAAGGCGGCGGCCGAGCGCGCGGCGGCCGAGGACAAGGCGGCGGCCGAGCGCGCGGCGGCCGAGCGGGCGGCGCAGGAAAAGGCCGAGCGGGAGCGGGCCGAGGCCGAGCGGATCGCGGCGGAGCGGGCGGCGGAGGAGGCGAAGAAGGCGGAGGAGGAGGCCCAGAGGCAGGCCGAGCGCGAGGAGCGCGAGCGGGCGGCGGCCGACGACAAGGCGAGCGCCGCGGAGAAGCGGGCGGCCGAGCGCGAGGCCAAGGCGCGGGCGGCGGCCGAGAAGAAGGCGGCCGAGGAGGCGAAGAAGGCGGCCGAGCGGGAGGCGCGTGAGCGCGCGGCGGCGGAGAAGAAGGCGGCCGAGGAGGCGAAGAAGGCGGCCGAGCGGGAGGAGCGTGAGCGCGCGGCCGCGGAGAAGAAGGCGGCGGAGGAGGCGCGCAGGCTGGCCGAGGAGGAGCGGCTGGCGGCCGAGCGCGAGGCGAAGGCGCGGGCCGAGGCGGAGCGCGAGGCCAGGCGGAAGGCCGAGGCGCTGGTGGCAGCCGAGGATGAGGCCGAGCGCCGCGCGGCCGCAGAGCGCGACGCGAAGAAGACGCCGGCGCCCAAGCCCAAGCGGCTCCAGGACAAGGGCATCGACGGCACCTGGGAGCAGCCGGAGGCCAAGGTGCTCGATCGGATGGTCAAGCGCACGCTCGACTTGATGACCAAGGGCAACACCGTGCAGGGCGAGCTCTTCGAGGAGGTCTGGTTCCCGGCGCCTTCGTCGTGGATCGATACGAGCTGCGGCGGCAACGACACCTTCCGCATGGTGACGACCGCGCGCGTCTCGGGTGAGATCGACGGCAAGAACGTCGTCCTGTCGCGCGAGCCGCCGCGCATCCTGACCTGCACCTGCTCGTCGCGCTGCACGGTCGAGACGCGGCGTCGCGGCTTCGACCTGCGGATCGCGGCGTCGGGGTTCGAGCTCAAGGACTCGACCGGCGTCTTCGTGAGGCCGGGTACGATGGTCGTCGCGCCGGCGAGCAGCGAGGACAAGGCGCCGGGCAAGACGATCGCGCCGAGCGACTTCGCGGGCCACTGGGAGACGGCGCCGTTCAAGCAGCGCGATCGCACGGTCGTGCAGCGCCTCGAGCTCGAGGTCGATCGCGACGGCAAGGTCCACGGCACCTTCATCGAGCGCACGACGCAGGGGCTGCCGCTGGCGAGCTGGTCCGAGCGCTTCTGCGACGGGGCCGACCGGTGGGAGTGGGTCACGCAGTGGAAGCTCGAGGGGCGGGTCTCGGGGCGCAAGGCGACGCTCGAGGGCGACGACGGCGACAACATCCTGTGCACCTGCCCGTCGAAATGCACGCGACCCAAGGACAAGCTCGGGTTCGACTTGGTCTATGGCGTGACCGGTGTCACCCTGCACCTCGGTGATCGAAGCTTCGAACGGCGCTGAGAGGTCGGTGATGACGTGGGCTCGGAGATGGGGCGTGGCCGCGACCCTGGCGGTCGCGTGGCTGGTCGGTCACGGCTGCGGCGGCGACGAGGGGGGCGGCGGGGACGGCGACGCGCTCCAGGAGACCGAGACGAGCGCGGTCCCGGATGGGACCGGGGAGGCGAGCCCCGCCGAGGTGGATGACGCGACGGGGGGCGAAGAGGTCGATGCGGTCGTCCCTGGCGACGTGACGGAGGAGACCGACGCCGCGATCGCCGAGACCGACGCGACGCCGGCGGAGGTCGACGCGGGGCCGAGCACGACCGGCTACCCGGCGCAGGGGCTGGTGGTGCGTGTGCTGGCGCCGGGGGCGATGGGGGTCGCGGAGGCGATCGGCGACGCGGTGGTGCTGTCGGGGATCCTGTTCGGCGACGCGCGGCAGATGACGTGGCGCTCGGGTGCGGCCAGCGGGGTGATCACGCCGGCGACCTATTGGCGATCGGAGGCGATCCAGCTCGCGCCCGGGGACAACCGCATCGAGGTGACGGCCTCGGACGAGACGCGGAGCGTGAGCGACACGATCGTGGTCACCTACAACCCGTCGTTCCGCTTCGACGAGGCGCTCGAGGTGCGGCCTCGTTTCCTGTGGGTGGGCACCCCGTCGGAGCTGGTCTTCGCGATGAAGGCGTCGCGCTTCGCGACCGCCGATCGCGAGACGATGCGCCTCTTGCGCGTCGACGCGGACGGCGCGCTGATCTCGGACGAAGGACCGCTGCGCGACGACGGTCGGGTCTCGACCTCGGGCGACGAGATCGAACAGGACGGCGTCTTCACGCTGACGCGCGAGTATGCGTGCCCGGCGCCGGGGCCGCTGTTCTTCCGGGTGTCGGTCAAGGTGGGCGACGCGCCGAGCTACACGGCGGTCTCGTCGACGGTGCGGGTCGAATGCCTGGAGCGCGTGACGTCCGCGAGCTGTTCGGAGCACCGCGCGCTGATCGACGCGGCCGGCGAGGCGCTCGAGGGTGGGGCGACGCTCGCGGCGGTCGAGGCGCAGCTCGCGGCCGAGCCCGAGGTCGCGGAGGTCGGCCGGGCCGAAGACGGCGGGCAGGCGCTGTGGGTGCGCTTCGAGGACGGCCTCCTCGGGGCGGTGGTCCTGGACGAGCCGGGGCTGCGCGGGTCGGCGGGGGCGGGCGCGGCGCGGCTGGCGGGCGGGGGCGCGCTCGGGGCGACGACGGTGCTGCTGGCGTCGAAGCGGGCGCTGGTGCTCTCGCCGCGGGCGGAGAGCTTCGGGGACAGCGACGAAGGCGAGGAGGTGGCGGCGGCGCTCGGGGCGCTCGAGTGCCCGCGCTACGAGGTCGCCGAGGGCCGCGCGCTCGAGGACAGCGAGGCGGGGATCGACCGCTTCAGGGGCGCGGCGTCGTTCGGGATCGTGGCGATCGCCAGCGAGGGCGAGGTGCTCTTCGGCGGGCTCGACGTGGACGAGGCGCGGCGGCGGTGGCGACACGCGGGGCCGCAGGAGGTGATCTGGACGGGGAGCCCGGTGAGCTGCGGCGAGATGCTGCAGACCGAGATCGCGTGCCAGGTGACGTCGACGAGCCCGGGCGGCGGCTGCCCGATCGGTTCGACGTGCGTGGTGACGAAGGGGCTGGCGTCGGACTCGGTGACGACCGGCCAGGGGATCTGCCTCGACGAGAACCAGGTCGATCTGCGCCTGGGCAACGCGATCATCACCAACCGGGGCTACGCCGTGACGCCGAGCTTCTTCGAGACCTGGCGGGGGCGCGGCTTCCCGGCGAGCCTCGTGCACCTGGGCGGGTGTCGCACGATGTGGAACGGCAGCCTGGCCGCGAGCCTCTACGCGAGCGGGGCGAGCGCGGTGACCGGCTTCTCGGGCGCGGTCGACAGCGCGTGGGCGAAGGAGCGCGCGCTCGAGCTGTTCGGGCGGCTCGGGCAGGCGGGCGCGGACGGCACGGTCGGCGCGTTCTTCGTCGGCGCCGAGGACCCGGCGAATCCGGGCACGTTCTGGCGGCTCTTCGGGGCGAGCAACCTCGACCTCCTGGCGGCCGGGTTGATCAATGGCGACTTCGAGACTGGCAGCCTCGTCGGCTGGCGCGGCTCGGGCGACGGGCGCGCGGTGTCGCAGTTCGGGGCGGTGCAGCCGGTGCGCGGCAAGGGCATGGGCCTCGTGTCGAGCGGGCTCGGGTTCTCGGTCGAGACCGGCACCCTGGAGCAGACCTTCTGCGTGCCCGAGAACCGGACCGAGCTGACCCTGTCGTGGAAGTTCATGAGCGAGGAGTTCAAGGAGTGGTGCGGGAACGAGAAGTTCCAGGACCGCTTCAGGGCGGAGCTGATCGACGGCAGCGGGGGCGTCAGGAAGATCGTCGAGGTCACCGTGGACGACCTGTGCGCGTACGGCGATGGCACGTGTGCGGCCTGTGAGGCGCCCCAGGCGTGCGACGCGGCGTGCTTCGCGCAAGACGGGTGCTATTGGTCCGAGGAGATCGCGATGTGCGAGGGGCAGTACAACTGCCAGTGCGGACGCGAGTTCGTCGGGCTGACGTCGTCGTCGATCGCCTTCGACCAAGGTGGCGTCTACGAGGTGATGTGGCGTGAGTCGCGCCTCGACGTGAGCGAGTACGCCGGGCGCGGGCCGGTGACCCTGCGCCTGTCGGTCGAGGACAGCGGGGACTCGCTCTTCGACACCGCGGTGCTGCTCGACGCGATCGAGGTGCGCTAGAACCGTCTTGGTTACGCGGGGTTGTCGACGTCGAGAAACTCGACGGGGAGATCCGGGAACGCGGCGACGAGCGCCGCGGCGAGCGCGCGCGGCCCGAAGACCTCGGTGCGGTGGTGGCCGCAGGCGGCGATGTGGATGCCCTCTTCGCGAGCGGTCGCCTGGGTGTACTCCGAGGCCTCGCCGGTGACGTAGAGATCGAGGCCGAGGCGGGCGGCGTCCGAGGCGATGCGCGGCGCGCCGCCGGTGACGATGCCGACCTGCGCGATGAGGGCGGGGCCGCCCGGGAAGACGAGCGCGCGTGGGGAGATGGCGGACAGGAGGGCGGGCAGGCGCTCGGCGGGCAGCGGGTCGGCAAAGGTGCCGATGACGCCCGTCGAGGTGCCGCGATAGGGGAAGGCGGGGCGCAAGGCCGTGAGCCCGAGCGCGCGGGCGAGGCCGGCGGCGTTGCCGACCTCGAGGTGGGCGTCGAGCGGCAGGTGGTAGGCGGCGAGTGAGGCGCCGTGGGCGAAGAGGGCGCGCAGGCGGCGGCCGAGGGCGCCGGTGGCGGTGGCCGGGGCGCCGTTCCAGTAGAGGCCGTGGTGCACGACGAGGAGGTCGGCGCCGCGGGCGACGGCGGCGTCGATGAACGCGAGGTTCGAGGTGACGCCGGTGGCGATGCGCGTGACCCGGGGCGAGGCTTCGACCTGCAGACCGTTGGGGCCGTAGTCGTCGATGCGGGTCGGATCGAGGAGCTGGTCGAGCCAGGTGACGACGTCGGAGAGTGGGCGTGCGCTCATGGCCGAAGACTCGCACCGATTCGGGCGGCGTCCAATCGCAGGGTGCCGGGGACGTGTCCCGAGTGTCCCGGGGAGTGTCTCGTGGCGGGACACCTGCGACATGGCGAACCGGCTCCGGGGCGCGCGGGAGGCGGGGGGCGCGGGTGGCATCGGCTTTGCGATGGAGTGCCGCGACCGCTGAACGAGGCAGGCACGGTGACGGTGACGACGCACGGGGTGGCGCTACATGGGATCGACGGCATCGTCGTCGAGGTCGAGGTCGGGCTCCAGGACGGGCTGCCCGGGATCGACATCGCCGGGCTGCCGGCGGCGTCGGTCAAGGAGGCGCGGCATCGCGTGCGCTCGGCGCTGCGTGCGGGGGGCTACGAGTGGCCGCCGGAGCGCCTGGTCGTCAATTTCGCGCCGGCCGATCTGCCCAAGCACGGGACGGCGCTCGACCTGCCGCTGGCGGTCGCGGTCCTGGTCCTCTTCGGCGTCCTGACCAAGGAGCAGGTCGCGCGCGCGGTCTTCTTCGGCGAGCTCGGGCTCGACGGCAGCGTGCGGCCGGTGCCCGGGGCGATCAGCGCGGCGGAGGCGGCGCGTGCTGGCGGCCACGGGGTGCTGATGGTGGCGCCGGAGGTCGCGAGCGAGGCGGCGGCGATCGAGGGGCTCACGGTGCTCGCGCCGCGGAGCCTGGTCGAGCTGGTCGAACACCTGCAGGAGCGGGCGACCCTGAGCCCGATCGCGGGCGCGCCGGCCGTATGCGAGGCGCGCTCGCGCGGCGTCGACCTCGCGGCGATCCGCGGGCAGCTGGCGGCGCGGCGCGCGTTGGAGGTGGCGGCTGCCGGGCGGCACAACCTGCTCTTCGTCGGGCCGCCGGGGTGCGGCAAGACGCTCCTCGCCCGGGCGCTGCCGGGGATCCTGCCGCCGCTGACGCTGGAGGAGTCGCTCGAGGTCTCGCGCATCCACAGCATCACCGGGCTGACGCGGCGAGGCGCGGGGCTCGTGGGCACGCCGCCCTTCCGGGCGCCGCACCCGACCGCGAGCGAGGCGGCCTTGATCGGCGGCGGCAACCCGCCGATGCCGGGCGAGGTGAGCCTGGCGCACCGCGGCGTGCTCTTCCTCGACGAGGCGGCGGAGTTCCGGCGCTCGAGCCTGGATGCGCTGCGCGCGCCGATCGAGGACCGCTTCGTCACCGTGGCGCGGGCGCGGCGGAGCCTGGTCTTCCCCTCGGCGGTGATGCTGGTCCTGGCGACGAACCCGTGCCCGTGCGGACACCTCGGTGACCCGCGCCACGCGTGCCGATGCACGCCGGCGCAGGTGCGCGCCTACCAGCAGCGCTTGTCCGGGCCACTGCTCGATCGGATCGACCTGCACGTCGAGCTCATGCCGGTGGCGAGCGACGTCTTGGCGGCGAGCGCGCACGAGGAAGGCTCGGCAGGCGTGCAGGCGCGGGTCGTGGCGGCGCGCGCGGTGCAGAGCGCGCGCAATCGGGTCGGTGAGCGCGTCGTGCTCAACGCCGATCTCGATCTCGAGGGGATCGAGCGCGTCGCGGCGCTGGGGCCGGTCGAGGCGCGCTACCTGGCGAAGGCGGCCGACGCGCTCGGGATCTCGGCGCGGGCGTGGCATCGCGTGGTGCGCGTGGCGCGCACGATCGCGGACCTCGCCGGCGCCGAGCGGGTCGAGCGGGCGCACCTCGCCGAGGCGCTATCCCTGCGGCGCGGGTTGGTCGCGGGCGCGCGGGAGGCGGGGGAGCGGGTGCGCGCCGGCGCGTGAGGCGCGGGCCTCGCCGGATGAGAGCAGATCGGGTCGCGGCGGGGAGGTCCTGGCGCGCCGAAGAGAGACCCCGTGTCGGGGTCGGGAGGAGTGGCAATGGTGGCGGACAAGAGCAAGGGTGGGGGGATCAAGGGGGTCGTCTCGCAGGTCGAGAAGAAGTTCGGCAAGGGAACTATCATGGCGTTCGACAGCGAGGCCGACAATCAGATCGAGGTGTTCTCGACGGGCTCGATCGGGCTGGATCTGGCGCTCGGGGTGAGGGGGCTCCCCTTCGGCCGCATCGTCGAGATCTACGGGCCGGAGTCGTCCGGCAAGACGACCTTGACGCTGCACGCGATCGCCGAGGCGCAGCGCCTCGGACGGCACGCCGCGTTCATCGACGCCGAGCACGCGCTCGATCCGGTGTACGCGACGCGGCTCGGCGTCGACCTCGAGCGCCTGGTGATCAGCCAGCCGTCGTCGGGCGAGGAGGCGCTGGAGATCGCCGAGATGCTCGCGCGCAGCGGGGAGATCGGGCTCATCGTGGTCGACTCGGTGGCGGCGCTCACCCCGCGCGCCGAGCTCGAGGGCGAGATGGGCGACAGCCACGTCGGGCTGCAGGCCCGGCTCATGGGGCAGGCGCTGCGCAAGCTCACCGCGGCGGCGAACCAGACCGGCACCTGCATCATCTTCATCAACCAGCTGCGGCAGAAGATCGGGGTGATCTTCGGCTCGAACGAGACGACGACCGGCGGCAACGCGCTGAAGTTCTATGCCTCGGTGCGGCTCGAGATCCGCAAGGGCACGATGCTCAAGGACGGTGACGGCAAGCCGTATGGCGCGCGGACCAAGGTCAAGGTCGCCAAGAACAAGATGGCGCCGCCGTGGCAGAGCGCCGAGTTCGACGTTATGTTCGGGCGCGGGATCTGCCAGGCTGGCGAGCTCATCGACATCGGGATCGCGCACGGGTTGGTCGAGAAGTCCGGCGCGTGGATCGGCTTCGAGGGCGAGCGGGTCGGCCAGGGGCGCGAGAAGGCGCGCCAGGCGCTCATCGACAACCCCGGGCTCCTCGAGCGCATGCGGGCGACGGTGATGGCGCACGCGCAGCCGGGGATCTCGTTGTCGTCGGCCGAGGCCGAGCTCGAGGCGGCGTAAGGAGGCATGACATGGTTTCGGTGAACACGGTGATCATCGGCGGGCACCTCGGTGCCGATCCCGAAGACAAGCGCACGCAGAGCGGCAAGCTGATGTGCAAGTTCAACGTGGCGACCAGCCGCTGGGACACCAAGAGTCAGGCGGAGGCGACCGACTGGCACACGGTGGTCGTCTGGGAGAAGCAGGCGGAGAACTGCCTCAAGTACTTGAGCAAGGGGGCCCCGGTGCTGATCGAGGGGCGACTCGTCGTCAACCAGTGGGAGGGTTCCGACGGAAAGAAGCTGTCCAAGCACGAGATCTCGGCGTCGCGCGTGAGCTTCCTCGGGAGGAAGCGCGACGGGGTCCCGCGCGCGGCGGAGGGGGATGACGCGGCGGGTGACGGGCGCAGCACGCGCGGGCTCGGGGCGGGGTTCGCCGACGCGATCCCGTTCTGATGTCGCGAGGGTGGGCAACGGCGCCGCTCACTGGATCACGCCGCTGCCGAGGCACTCGGGGGGCGCGTCGGGCAGGTCGCGATAGAAGACCGCGAACTGGCCCGGCGCGACCCCCGGATCGGGGGTGCTCAGGCGCACGCGCAGGCGGCCTTCGCGCCCGTGATCGACCGTGCAGCCGAGGCTCGCGGGGCCGTGGCGGAGCTTGACGCGCAGCGCGCCCGTGAGCAGGGCGGGTGGAGCGAGCCAGCGCAGGTCGGCGACCTCGAAGTCGGCGCGCTGGTGGGCGGCGACGCGCTCGGCGTGCGCGACGAAGAGCGTGCGGCTCGTGAGCTCCTTGTCGACGACGAACCACGGCCCACCGCCGAGTCCGAGGCCCTTGCGTTGCCCGATGGTGTGAAACCACAGGCCCTGGTGGCTACCGAGCGCGGCGCCGCTGTCGATATCGACGATGGGACCCGGCGCCAGGCCGAGGTGGTGGCGCACGAACTCCGGGTAGCGGATCTTGCCGAGGAAGCAGATCCCCTGGCTGTCCTTGCGGTCCTGGGTGGCCAGTCCGAGCGCGCGCGCGACCGCGCGCACCTCGCGCTTGTGCAGGTCACCGAGCGGGAGATCGAGCCGCGCGAGCTGCTCGGGGGACAAGCGCGAGAGGAAGTAGGTCTGATCCTTGATCGGATCGGCCGCGGCGTGCAGGCGCGGGCGCGCCTCGTGGCGCAGCACGCGCGCGTAGTGGCCGGTGGCGACGCGATCGAAGGTGGGGCCGATCGCGTCGAGGAAGGCGCCGAGCTTGACGCGCTCGTTGCAGTGCAGGTCGGGGCTGGGCGTGCGTCCTGCGGCGAGCTCGGCGATGGCGTGTGCGACGACGCGCTCGTGGTAGATCGTCTGCAGCGGGACCACCTCGAGCGGAACGCCGAGGTGATCGGTCACCGCGCGCGCGTGGCGGAGATCGTCCTCCCAGGGGCAGTGGCCGAGGTGGGCGAGCTCGTCTTCGAGCCAGACCTTGAGGTAGTAGGCGCGCAGGTCGACCTCGGGGCGGCGACGCGCGAGCAGCGCCAGCGCAACCGAGCTGTCGACGCCACCCGAGACCAGCACCGCGATCTTCACGTGGCGCCTCTACGCGCATCGGGTCCTCTCGGCAAGCTCGGGGTGGGGGTGGACTTGGGTCGGCCTCGTGCTAACCATGCAGCCGTCGTCGAGACCGCGCGCCCGTGGGCTACCGCCCGGTGCCGCGGGGGCGGTGCGCGAGAGCGGACCCTGGCGGAGAGTGAGGAGCGCAATGTCCACGATGCTCGAGACCGAACATCCCGCCGATCTCGTCCGCGTGCGCCGCCTGCTGGCCCGTGATCCGTTCGCGACGGCCTACATGCTCGGTGACCTCGACCCGATCTACGCGCCGTATTGCGCGTGGTGGATCGCCTCGGAGGGGGCGCGCGATCCGGACGTGCCGGATGGTACCGGGCAGGAGCACGGCGATCGCGCGGTGCTCCTCGTCTACACCGGGCTCTCCGCGCCGGTGGTGCTCACGCACGGGACGGCGACCGGCGTGAGCGCGATCCTCCAGAACCACATCCTGGAGCTGCCGCAGCGCGCGCACGTGCACATGCCACCGGATCACCTCGAGGTGATCGATCGCTACTTCACGCTCGAGAAGGTGCGACCGATGGTGCGCATGGCGCTCCGCTCGAGTCAGCTCACGCTCGATCGCGTGTCGCCGCCGCGGCCGGGGTACCGCCCGGTCGAGCGCGTGAGCCACCGCGACACCGGCGATATCATCGCGCTGTCCGAGCACTACCCCGACAGCTTCTTCGAGCCCCATCAGCTCTCGACCGGCCACTACTACGGCATCCGCACCGAGGAAGGCGCGCTCGTCGCCCTGGCCGGTGTGCACATCGTCAGCCGCAGCGACTCGCTCGCCGCGCTCGGCAACATCGTCACCCACCCCGATCACCGCGGCCGCGGCCTCTCGACCGCGACGACCGCGCACCTCTGTCGCGAGCTCGCGGGCGAGGGCGTCGCGCTGCTCGCGCTCAACGTCGAGCGCAAGAACACGAGCGCCAAGCGCGTCTACGAGAAGCTCGGCTTCGTCGACCACTGCACCTACGTCGAGGCCTTCATGTGGCGCACGCTCGAGCAGAAGACCCAGCAGCTCGCATGAGGGGGTCACCGTGAATGACGGTGACGCCTCCGCGCGCCCGCTCACGCTCGGCCCAGGCGCACGCCGCCTCCTCCTCGGCGTCGCGATGCTCGCCTCGGCCGCCGCGCTCGGGGTCGCGCTCGGTATCCTCTCCTGGCACTTCTGGGTGATCGGCCTCTTCGCCGTCGTCGCCGGCGTCGCCCTCGGCTGGGTGCTCGCCGTGCTCGGCCTGTGGCTCGGGCTCGGGGTCCCCGCGTCCGTCACCGCGCTCGCGCTGGTGCTCGCGTGGTCGGCGCTGCAGGGCTTCGACGACCTCAACCACCTGCGCGCCAACCGGCTCTCGTTCGCCGAGCACAATGCCTCGGCTGCCACCGCCGACCTGCCGCCCGATGCGCGCGCGCGCATCGCCGCGAGCGGCGTCGACTTCCTCGCCGCCGACGCCGACCGGCGGCTCGCCGCCGAGGTCGAGAGCCGCGTGGGGTTCGACGGCCCGGTCGCGCGCTGGCTCTATCGCGCGGCCGAGCACGGCCTGCGCCTGGCTGGCGGATTCCGTTCGGGTCGCGCCTTGCCCGTCGGTGTGGCCGGGGTCCTCATCGCCCAGCTCCTCGAGCTGGTCGCCGCATTCTTCATCGCCCGCCGCATCACCGGGCGCGCGCTCGACTCTGCGCGCGCCTCGCTCAACCGATGAGCCCCGCGAACGGACCCTGCCCGCCGCGTACGCGCGTCACGAAGAGGTCGCGCACGCTCATCTTGCGCAGCGGCTCCATCACCGCCGCGTTCAGCACCTCGAGCGGGCCCTTGATGTCGCAATGCGCGCTCTGCTGGCAGTTGCCGCCGTCGTCGTCCTGACACTCGACCAGGGTCTTGTGCTCGTCGAAGAGCGCGAGCACGTCGGTCAGCGGCAGGCCGCCGAGGTCGCGCGCCAGGCTGTAGCCGCCCCCACTTCCCTTGGCCGCCGCGACGATCCCGTGGCGCTTCAGCTTCTGCAGCACCTTGGCCAGCAACATCTCCGGGATCTGATAGCGCTGCGCGATCGCCTTCGCGGTCACGACGCCGGCCGGCCGAGCCTCGCCGCCGGCGGCATCGCTCGCGCGCGCGAGCGACCGCAGCGCCAGGAGCGCGTACTCGGTCTTCTTGTTCAATCGCAGCACGACCAAGAGCTATCGTCGCCCCCGTCGCCAGGTCAAGCACCCGCACCTTGCGACACGCTCTGCGGCCCTGGTCACGGCGCCCGCACGACCATCCAGCTCACGTGCGCCGGCGTCGGACAACGTGGGTCCTCGCGCTCCAACCGTCGCGGCGAGGGCCGGCTCACGTCCAGCGCGTACAGGTTCATCGCGATCACGCCGCCGGGCGACGGCACCTCGACGCGCGTGACCGAGCCGGGCGCGACATAGCTCCGCTGCCCGTCCTGGCGCACCTCGAGCGCGTGATGATCGATCGCCACGACGCACCCCGACGGCGACGCCACGAGCTCCGAATAGACGAGCCGCTCCGTCTCGAAGCTCGGCGTCACGGTCGCCTCGACCACCTCCGCGAGCTCGCCATCGATCGACACGAGCGCCCGCAGCGCCCCCTCGGCGTCGCGCACCACCAGGCCCGCGCCCCGCGAGGACTGATTGAACCACAGGCGCTCGCCCGGCTCGATCGGCAGGCGCGCGCCCCCGGCCACCCGGTAGTCGAGCACCACCGGCTCACCGGCCTCCGGCCCGAGCCTGAGTCGCCAACTCTCTTCGGCCGCTTCGTGGCCCAGCACGGTGAACGCGATCGGCCTGCCCGCCAACACCTCCGCCGGCAGCACGCGGATCCACGGTCGTGCCCATGCGCGCCGCTCGGCCGCAGCGTGCCCACCACCACCGGCCGCGAGGGTCGCCGGGCCGTGCTCCCGAAACGCAGCCCCCGCACATGCGAGGAGCGCCTGCGCTGACAACAGCGCGATCAACCCGCAGGCGCCGACCGTCTCACCGGTTCTTGAGGAGCGCGTCATAATCGACGCCGAACTGCTGGCAGACCGCGCGCAGCCCGATCTTGTTGATCGTGCGGATGGCGCGCGTCGACAGCGTCAGGCGCACGAAGCGGCTCTGCTCCGGCACCCACACGCGCTTTTCCTGGAGGTTCGGGAGCTGGCGCTTCCGCGTCCGGTTCTGCGCGTGCGACACGTTGTTGGCGAGGTGAACAGTCTTTCCGGTGATGTCGCAGGCACGCATCGCGAGTCTCCTTCGGGTCGCCCGGTGCCCGGTCTGCGCTCGCGACGTCGCCATCGCTCGCACTCGCCGGCCTGGCGGGCGGGGGCGTTCGAGTAGCAAAGGGGCCCTCGCCGGTCAAGCGCCGATTTCCCTCGGGCCCGTCACCCCAACCACCACGGTCTCGCCAATCACGGGCCGCGTCGCTATCATCGCCCCGATGGCGCTCGTCTCCACCGCGTCCCCGCCTCCGGCCTGGTCTCCCGCGCCCGACCTCGACGTCTTCGCCCTGCGCACGCCGACCCTGCCGCCGGCGACCGCGACCAACACCGTGCTCGCCGAGCACGCGCCCTTCATCGTCGATCCGGCCACGCCCTTCGACGCCGAGCGCTCGACCCTCCTCGCCGCCCTCGACGCCCGCACCGCGGCCGGGCGCACCCCGCGCGCCATCGTGCTCACCCACCACCACGCCGACCACGTCGGCGCCGCCGCGTGGCTGGCGTCCCGGGCCGGCCTGCCGATCTGGGCCCACGCCCGCACCGCCGCTCTCCTGGAAGGTGTGCTCGAGGTCGACCGCGCGCTCGAGCCCGGCGAGCAGCTCGGCACGTTTACAATACATCACACGCCCGGCCACGCCTCCGGCCACATCGTGCTGCACGACGCCGCGCGCGGGATCCTCATCGCCGGCGACATGGTCGCCACCATCGGCACGATCATCGTCGATCCCCCCGACGGCCACATGGCGAGCTACCTCGCCTCGCTGCGCGCCCTCATGGCGCTCGGCGCGAAGCTCCTCGTGCCCGCCCATGGCGCGCCGATCGAGGGAGCCGCGGCGGTCACCGCGCACCTGTCGCACTACCTCGCCCACCGCGCGCAGCGCGAGGCGCAGGTCCTCGCCGCGCTCGGCCCCGAGCCGCGCTCGCTCGACGCGCTGACCCGCGCCGCCTATCCGGAGCTCGCGTCGCCGCTCCTGCCGCTCGCCCGCCGCTCTGCGCTCGCCCACCTCATCAAGCTCGCCGAGGACGAGCTCGCCGCCGAGACGCCCGACGGCTGGTGCCTCGCCCTCACGCCCCCGCGTACACGTTGAAGCGCCCGTCGCGCGCGAAGCCGACCAGCCAGAGCCTCCCATTCCGCGCCAGCTCCACCGCCAACGCCGTCGGCGCGCCCACCGCGACCAGCGCGTCGACCCCCGCGACGAGCGCCTTCTGCACGAGCTCGAACGAGACCCGCCCCGAGACCCAGAGGCACCGCCCCGACAGCGGCAGCTCGCCCCGCCTGAGCGCACGCCCGAACACCTTGTCGACCGCGTTGTGCCGCCCGACGTCCTCGGCGAGCTCGACCAGGCGCTCGGCTTCGAAGATCGCCGCCGCGTGCAGCCCGCCGGTCGCGGTGAAGCCCGCCTGCCTCGCCCGCACCGCCGCCTGCATGGCGTCGATCGCCGCCGCCTCCGGCCGCGCGCCCCAGCGCCGCTCGGGCAGTCGCCGCGCCAGGTCCGCGATCGCCTGCTTGCCGCAGAGGCCGCACGACGCCCCCGTCACGAACGCCCGCCGCGCCCCCGCCGGCGCCTCGACCCCCGGCGCGAGCGTCACCAGCACCCGGTTTTCGCCATGCTCGGCCGCCGGATCCTCACACGGCCCGAGCGCGTCGAGGTCCGCGCGCCGCTCGATCACCCCCTCCGCCAGGAGAAACCCCGCCGCCAGCGAGAGGTCGTCCTCGACCCCGGACGGGGTGCGCAGGAGCACCGCCAGCGGCGCACCGTCGACGACGATCTCGAGCGGCTCCTCGCGCGCGACCTCGTCCACCTCGCGCACCCCCCCGGGCTCACGCACGACCTCGACCTCCGCCACCGGCGCGCCGATCGACCGCAGGATCTTTCGCAACGCCTCCGGCGTGTCCGCGTCCGACAGCGCCACGGCCTCCCAGCCGTCGTGCGCCTCCACCCGCCCCGCGCCGAGCCCCGCAACCGCCCGGGTCAGGCTGCGCTCGCCCGCCTGCCACGCCGCCGTGAGCACCTCCAGCGCCGCCACCTCGTAGCGCGCCGCCAGCACCTGCAGGCGCCCGCCCACCCGCGGCACCCGCGCCAGCATGCCTTCACCCAACGGCGCTGCCAGCCTCGCCACCGTCGCAGGATCGATCGCCGGCAGGTCACACGCCAGGATGACCACGCCCCGATACCCGCGCCGTCGCGCCTCCTCGAGCGCCGCCACCACCGCCTGCAGCGGCCCCGCGCCCGGCTCCGGCTCGTCGATCTCGCTCGCCGCTCCGCCGACGATCACCACCTCGGCGACGACCCCGCCGAGCACGCGCGCCACCCTCTCGACGAGCGCCACCCCGCCGATCTCGACCCGGCTCTTGTCCACCCCGAAGCGCGCCGAGCGCCCACCCGCCAGCACCGCGCCGAGCAAGCCCTCGCCTCCTTCGCCGCGCTCGCCTGCGCCGCGCTCAGCCACGCTCGCACCCCTGGACCATCGCGCCCTCCTCCGGCATCGTGCACGCGCCTATGCCGCTCCGCAAACCCAAGCGCTTCTGGCGCCCTTCGCTCTGGGCGAGCTGGCGCCCCTTCGGCGTCGGCCTGCAGCGCCCCAACAACTTCGCCGAGCTCCTGCGCGCCTTTCGCGACAACAAGGGCGCCCGCCGCTTCGCCTGGCGCATCCTCCGCGACGGCGTCTGCGACGGCTGCGCGCTCGGCACCACCGGGCTTCGCGACTGGACCCAGCCCGGCGTGCACCTCTGCAACATCCGCCTGCGGCTCCTCCGCCTCAACACCATGCCCGCCTTCGACCCCGGCGTCGTCACCGACCTCGGGCCGCTCGTCACCGCGACCAACAAGGAGCTGCGCGCGCTCGGCCGCATCCCGACCCCGCTCGTGCGCCGCGCCGGCGACCCCGGCTTCGTCCCTATCCCCTGGCCCGACGCGCTCGCGCTCGTCGCCGACAAGGTCAAGGCGTCCGCCCCCGAGCGCCTCGGCTTCTACCTCACGGCGCGCGGCCTGCCCAACGAGACCTACTACGCCGCCCAGAAGGCCATCCGCGCGCTCGGCACCAACAACCTCGACAACGCCGCGCGCATCTGCCACGCGCCCTCGACCTACGCCCTCAAGGACGCGCTCGGCGTCGGCGCCTCGACCTGCTCCTACAAGGACTGGATCGGCACCGACCTCGTCGTCTTCTTCGGCTCCAACGTCGCCAACAACCAGCCCGTCGCCACCAAGTACCTCTATCTCGCCCGCAAGGCCGGCACGCGCGTCGCCATCGTCAACGCCTTCGCCGAGCCCGGCATGCTCCGCTACTGGATCCCCTCGGTCGTCGAGTCCGCCCTCTTCGGCACGAAGCTCGCGACCGACACCTTCCTGGTGTCTCCCGGCGGAGACATCGCCTTCATCGCCGGCGCGATGAAGCACATGCTCGCCGCCGGTCTCGTCGCCGCCGACTTCCTCGCCGCGCACACCGAGGGCCTCGAGCCCTTGCGCGCCACCGTCGAGGCCGCCTCGTGGTCGGAGCTCGAGCGCCGCTCCGGGGCCCCCCGCGCCGCGATGGAGGCCTTCGGCGCCCTCGTCGGCGGCGCCCGCCGCGCGGTCTTCGTCTGGTCGATGGGCATGACCCAGCACGACTTCGGCGAAGACGCCGTGCGCCAGATCCTCAACCTCGGCCTGCTCAAGGGCTTCGTCGGCCACGAGGGCTCGGGCATGATGCCGATCCGCGGCCACTCCGGCGTGCAGGGCGGCGCCGAGATGGGCGCCTACGCGACCGCGCTCCCCGGCGGCCTGCCGATCACCCCCGACCACGCCCGCGCGCTCTCCGAGCGCTGGGGCTTCGCCGTGCCCGAGGCGCCCGGCAAGACCGCGCCCGAGCTCATCGACCTCGCCCACGCCGGCGCCCTCGATCTGCTCTGGTCGATCGGCGGCAGCTTCGTCGACGTCTTGCCCGACCCCAGGGGTGTGAGCGCCGCGCTCGCCAGGGTCCCGCTGCGCGTGCACCAGGACCTCGTGCTCACGCGCCAGATGTTCATCGATCCGGCCGAGACCGTGCTCGTCCTGCCGGCGATGACACGCTACGAGATCCCCGGCGGCGTCACCGAGACCTCGACCGAGCGGCGCATCATCTTCAGCCCCGAGATCCCCGGCCCGCGCATCCCCGACGCGCGCTGGGAGGGCGAGGTCCTGCTCGAGCTCGCGCGCCGCGTGCGCCCCGAGCTCGCCGAGCGCCTGTCCTATCCCTCGACCGCCGCACTGCGCCAGGAGATCGCCGAGGTCGTGCCGCTCTATCAAGGCATCGAGACCCTCGCCCAGAAGGGCGATCAGGTCCAGTACGGCGGGCCCCACCTCTGCGCCGGCTGGCGCTTCCCGACCGCGACCGGCAAGGCCCGCCTCCAGCCCGTGCCGCTGCCGCCCGAGCGCGTGCCGCCCGGCGCCTTCTTCGTCACCTCGCGCCGCGGCAAGCAGTTCAACTCGATGGTACACGAGGAGGTCGATCGCCTGACCGGCGCCGCGCGCGACCACGTGCTCATGAGCCCGAGCGACGCCGAGCGCCTCGGCCTCGCCGACGGCGCGCCGATCACCCTGAGCAACGAGTTCGGCAGCGTCGCCGGCCGCGTCAGGATCGCCCCGGTCGCCCCGGGCAGCCTCCAGGTGCACTGGCCCGAGGGCAACGCGCTCCTCGACCCGCGCCGCCGCTCCCCCGTCTCGCGCATCCCGGACTACAACGCGGTCGCCACCGTCACCCGCCGCGCCGACTGACGCCGCGCCACGCAGCCCGTCAGAGCGCAACCGGTTTGCGATCCTGCCGCCGCGCCCGCGGCTTCGTCGTGACCCCACCCGCGCATCCGCCCCCTTCGCTCGTTCGACGCGACTCACCCGGTTCCCGTTGTTTACGCGCGGGTCGCCATCTTGATACCGTCTTCGGGTTCCCCCCATTCTCCGGGTCGCACTCCGTCAACAGCCGCGGCCGCTCGCCCCTCGAACCCAGAGAGGTCAAGCCGTGACCAGGTCCACGTGTCTCGTGCTCTTCCTCGCCCAGGCCTGCCCGGCGCTCGCCGCGCCGCAGGTCGACCAGGATCGCGGCCATTGGAGCGACACCTTCAGCGACCGCGCCGGGATCGCGATCAGCGCCGATCTCAGCTTCCGCTACCACCACGATCCGCTCGCCCAGCTCGTGCGCGTCGCCACCGGCGAGGTCGACGCGCAGGTCACCACCGTGCCGGTGATCCCGCTCTCCTTCGAGCGCTGGGGCCGCATCTACCTCGCCTACGACGCTATCGATCCGAGCGATCTCGCCGTGCGCTTCCTCGGCTCGGACGGCGTCAGCTACGGGCCGTTGTCGCTCTCCCCCTCGGACGACCCGGGGTACACCGCCATGGCCCAGCTCGACCCGACCGTGCCGGCCAGCGCCTTGTCCGGCCGCGTGTCCGTCACCATGAGCACCCGCACTCTCACCGATCCCACCCACGGGTCGATCACCCTGAGCCCACGCGTCAAAGCCCTGCGCGTCACCTGGCACCCGCGCGCGCTCGTGCGCGTCTCCCAGGAGGCGGCCGCCACTCCATGCTCCGGCCAGACTCACCTCTACAAGGTCCGCACCGCCGTCTCGCTCGTCCGCGCCAGCGACCTCATCGTGTGGGCCCCGCTGCCGACCGCCGCCGCCGATCCCTTCGGTGAGCCCACCGCGCTCTCCTTCCTCGGCGCCTCCCACCAAGGCACCTTCGTCACCGAGCCCACGCTCGCCCACGGCGCGCCCATCCCGGCCAACTCCGTCGTGTGGCACCTCGGCGACGTCAAACCCGGCAGCACCCTGCAGCTGAGCTACACCGTGCGCGCCCCCGCCGGCACCACCCACGGCACGATCTACACCTCCATCGCGGCCGCACGCGCTGCCAACAGCGCGCTCGCCACCGCACCCCCGGCCACCACTATCGTAAGATCCGCACCCGCGCCCTGGATCCGCAAGACCTCCGTCAACACCTTCAAGATCCACGACCAGGCCCACATCGACGCCGGCCAGCGCCTCGGCTACCAGCTCGACCTCGGCAACTTCTTCGACCCTCCCTCCACCTGCACCGAGGCCTACCACCAGCCCGTCGTCTGGGACGACGTCAGCGAGCTCCTCGCCGCCAAGCTCGGCGACTTCATCATCGAAGGTGGCGGCGAGCTCACCACGGCCCAGACCGAAGTCGACGGCATCGTCGTGCCCGCCAACGCGATCTTCTGGCGCCTCGCGACGCTGCCGGTCGGCGCGCGCGCCACCCTTCGCTACGCCTTCGATCTGCGCCCCGCTCACGAGCTCGCCGACGGCACGATCCTCGACAACACCGCGCACCTCACCAGCGCCCACCACATCGAGTCGGCCTCATCCCACCACCGCGTCGTCATCGGGATCCCCAACGCCCCGAGCGGCTTCTACGCCAAGGGCGATCAGATCCGAGGCGAAGGCGGCGCCTCGGCCGCCGCTGACGACGCCTGGTGGCTCGCGGTCGGCTATGGCGAGCCCCTGACCTATCTGCTGCGCGCCAGCAACAACGGCGCCTCCGCCCTCGACGACACCCTCATGATCGACCGGGTGCCTCCGGGCACGACCTTCGTCTCGGCCCATCTCCCTTCCGCGGTCACCGGCCAGGTCTACTATCACCTCGGCGACCGCGAGCGCGCACCCGACGACCCTCCCGGGGTCGACGTCACGACCGGCGCGCTCGATGGCTCGTGGACCACGACCCCGCCCGACGACCCCGCCACCGTCGGCTGGGTCGCCTTCACCGTCGCCAAGCTCACCTCCGCCTACTTCCCCGACGAGGCCGGCACACCTCACACCGTCGTCGCCCAGGTCAACGTGCTCGTCGACCTGCCCGCCGATGGCTGCCCGCTGGCCACGATTGAAAACCAATCCTTATTCAACAGTTACGCCTACACCCCGGTCGGCGAGCACCAGCCTGTGCCGCGCGATGGGATCACCGCCTGGCACGTCGATCACGAGCCGACCCAGGTCCGGCCGACGATCCCGAGCTTCGAGCACGCGCGCATCGAGGTCGCCCCGCCGGTGCGCGGCAGCGCGGGCGAGCTCGTCTACACCCTCATCCTGCCCAACGTGCAGTCCGGCGGCGTGCAGACCGACACCGCGCTCGACGTCGTCGTCGCCTTCGACCTGCCCCGCACCAGCATCAACGGCGTCGAGACCCCGCTCGACTTCGTCGCCGTCGACGCGACCGGCGCGAGCCTCGACTTCAGCGAGCTGCCCGACCGCCTCAGCGTGCGCTACTCGTCGATCGCGCCCGAGGCCACGCGCACGATCGGCGTGATGTTGCACCTGCCGCCAGGCTACGTCAGCGACGCCGACCTCGGCATGACCGCGCGCATCGCCGCGCGCGACGACGTCTGTGGTCCGATCGCCGCCACCGCCACCGCAAGCGCCCGCGCCGTCGGCAACCCCTACCTGCAGGTCGCCAAGGCGGTGAACCTCGGCGTCGCCGCGCCCGGGACCGAGCTCGAGTACCGCCTCACCTGGATCAACACCGGCGACACCGTGTCGACCCGCACCTGGATCGTCGACCGCGTGCCCGACGAGACCCGCTTCCTCTGGTCCGAGCTCCCCGAAGACGGCGGCGCGGTCTGGTTTTCGTCCGCCGCGCCACCGCTTCTGCCGAGCACCCTGCGGGACCCCGACTTCGCATGGAGCGACGCGCTCATCCGCGGCTCGGGCCTCTTCGTACCCGGCGTCGTCATGCCCGATCAGACCGTGCGCGCGCCCGACGGCATGCAGCCGCGCTGGATCGCCTACCTCGTCGATCATGCCGCCTTCGATCCGCCCCAGCTGCCGGTCGGCTCCGCCGCCGCGGTCCGCCACCGCGTCGCCGTGCTCGACGATCCGGGCGAAGGCGACATCTCGATCCCCAACACCGCGCTGGTGACGTCGCACGAGCTCTTGGCCGCCATCTCCAACGAGGTCCGCACCCTGGTCGCCCTCGATCCCTCGCTCGAGCTCGCCCGCGGCTGCCCCGAGGTCGTCTCGGTCGGGCAGAGCTTCACCTATCAGCTCGGCTACGTGAACAACTCCAGCAACGACGACTACCGCGTGCGCGTCGTCGAGACCCTGCCACCCGAGGTCACGCTCATCGGGCGTCGACACGACTGGAACGCCGTCGCGGCCGCGCGCTATGGCACCCTGGCGGTGCCGGCGACGCTCTCCGGCGCGACGCTGACCTGGGCACCGACCCTGGCGATCCACCCCTCCGAGGAGGTCCCGCTCATCGCGCTCGAGGGCGGCTCCGTCTCGATCACGCTGACCGTCGCGCCCGGGGTCCCGACGGGCACCTTCGTCACGCTCTCGGGCACCGCCACGGCCGAGAGCCAGGACGGCGGCGCGAGCCAGACCCTCTTCACGGCATGCCGCGTGCTCGTCGACAACCCCGATCTCGGCGTGCGCAAGCTCGTCGACCAACCCGAGCCGGTCGCCGGCGAACTCGTCACCTTCGCCATCGTCGTCGCCAACCGCGGCAACCAGGCCGCCGACGCGGTGAGCATCGTCGACACCCTGCCGGACGAGCTCGAGTACGTGCCCGGCTCGACGTTCGTGACCACCTCGGGCTGGGGCTTCCTCGGCCCGGCCGATCCGGTCGTCGCCGGCCAGGTCCTGAGCTGGGGTCTCGCCAACGGCAACGCGCTCGGCAAAGACGGCGGCGCACCTGGTCGCTTCCCCGGCCAGTCGGGCGACGTGACCCTGACCTTCCGCGCCAGGGTCCGCGCAGGCGTGCCCGCGGCGCGCACCTTCACCAACCGCGTCGACGTCGCCACGACGACCGGCGAGGACCTCACCTATCCGAACACCGCGTCGGTGACCCTGCGCACGCCGCGCCCCAACGTCTACGTCGACAAGCTCGCGCCCGCGCAGGCCCTGCCGGGCGACGCGATCCGCTATCGCATCCGCTACGGCAACTCCAGCCGCCAGGCGAGTGGGCCCATGGTGATCATCGACCGCCTCTACGACCACCCGATCCCCGCCCCGGATGGCGCCGTCGACGTGACCTACCTCGGGCACGTCGTCACCCACGGCGAGCGAGTCTACTTCCACGACGCCCCGCTCGACGGACCGCCGCCGACCTTCGGGCCCGATCCGAGCGCCGACGGCTGGCGCGACACGCCCCTGGCCGTGTCCGAGGTGCGCTGGCTCGCCATCGCGAGCGATGACGTGCCGGGCATGGCCGGCCCGTGGGACGTCTTCGTCGACGTCGCACTCGTCGCGCCCGGTGGCGTGCTCGTGCCCGCGGGCGCCGCGGTGGACAACGCCGTGCTCGCCCACCTCCTCGAGGCGGTCGACGAGGACCCGAGTGACGACAGCGACAGCGTGACGACGCGCACCCCCGGCGTCGACATCTCGCTCCGGCTCGCCTGCGATCCGGTTGGCGCCTTCCCCGGCGTGCTGCCCGGTGACGACGTTTCGCTGGTGATGACCCTGACGAACACCGGCACGGTGCCCGCCTTCGGGCTGCGCCTGGACTACAGCGCGCCGAGCTGGCTCGACCCGACCGGCGACGACGGCGCGAGTGCGGTGATCCTCAGCGCCGCCGGCGCGCCGAGCGCGGCGATCGACCCGAGCGGCCGACCGCTGGGCGCGCCGCTGGCCTGGGTCGCGGGCGCGAGCGGCTGGACCCTGGGCGCGCCGGCCGCCGGCGCTGGCTTCTACGGCGAGGTCGGGCTCGCTCCGGGCAGCCGCGCCGTCTTGACGCTGCGCGGCCGTGTGAAATCACACATCGCCAGCGGCGCCGAGGTCGTTCAGGCCGCCAGCGCCACCGTCGATTTCGCCGACAAGCCCGAGGAGATCGCCGACAACAACGCCGAAACCTGCGCCACGCTGGTCGTGCGCCCCGATCCGTTCGTGCACAAGCGCGCGAGCGTGACCGGCGCCGTCGGAGCCGACGAGCGCATCCGCTACGAGATCGCCTACAACAACCTCGGCGCCGCGCCGGCCGCCGACGTCACGCTCGAGGACTTCTTGCCCGAGGGCGCGCGCCTGGTGCTCGGCTCGTTCTCCGACCTGCCGGCCGACGCGCGCCTCGAGCTCGACGACGGCAGCGGCACCTGGTCCTACCAGCCGCGCGGCAACGCCGGCGATCGCGACGCTGCCGTGCGCGCGCTGCGCCTCGTCTGGGACGAAGCGCTGCCGGCGCCGGCCAACGCGACCTTCGCCCAGGACAGCGAGCCCGAGTGGGCGCTCGGCACCTTCGACGGCACCGCGGTCCTGCCCGGGCGCGACGCCGTCGGCCTCGGCGGCGGGACCGGCGACGCCGTGCTCAACGGCATCGCCATCGCCGATCCCGACGCCGTCGCCCAAGGCAGCTACACCTCGCCGGTCCTGCCCGCGGCCGACGCCGGACGCGTCGTCGAGTGGACGCGCGTGCTGGTCGCGCAGAGCGGCGCCGCGCTCGGCGAGCTCGCGATCGATGTGCTCGACGGCCAGACCGGCGAGGTCTTGATCGCCGGCGCGCTCCCCGACGAGGCGGGCGCGATCCCGCTCACGATCGATCCGGTCGCGCACCCGAGCCTCGTCTTGCGCGCGCACCTGAGCGGGCGCGGGGTGCGCTGCGACCTCCAGGACGGCCCGCCGATGCCCTTGCCGACCGCGCGCCCGAGCACGTTCTCGAGCACGCCGGGCATGCCGACGATGTGCACCTCGAAGGGCGAGGTCTTCCTCAACATCACCAACGATGACCTCCGCTATGGGCCCAGGATCCGCGACGCGCTGGTCTGGAAGCCGCTCGCGTCGCCGGACGAGGTGAGCCACCTGCCGGCAGGGGACTACAGCTCGGTCGAGGTCGGCTGGTTCTTGACCGAGGATCTCGTCACCGGCCATGGCGTGCTCGAGGGCGGCCTCCGGCGACCCGTCGTCTGGGATCGCGACGGCGAGGGCTGGGCCCTCCAGAGCCTGCCGACCGACTCGGCGACGCCGTCCGGCGACATCTGGCTCGGGCACTGGGACCCGGTGCAGCTCACGCTCTTCGGCGACGACGCCGTGCGCGTCTATCACTGGTACCGAGACGACAATGGCGCCTGGCAAGACGTCGCGCTCGCGCTGCTGCCCGAGACCACCTCCTGCGATTCACGCGGCGCCTACGACGGGCTGGTGATCGGCATGTGCCAGCGCGCGGGCGGCGGCGAGCTCCCGGTCGCCTGGCGCGGCGCGGGCGCGAGCTGGGCGCTCGAGCCGCTGCCCTACGACACCGACCGCGGCGCGCCGTGGCCGCAGTGGATCTTCGCCGACGGCTCGATCTACGGCGACCGCAGCGGCGATTCGGTGATCGTGCACTGGCGCTACGCGCAGGGCGCGTGGGTGCGCGAGGACTTCCCCGCGGTCGAGGGGCTCCTCTGGATGCTTCAGAGCTTCGCCAACGAGCTCGACCTCATCGCCGGCGATGGCGGGCATAGCGACGGGCGCAACCGCTCGCTGGTCTGGGAGCGTGGCGCCAACGGCTGGGCGCTCAGCTGGCTGCCGATCCCCGACGACGCCTCCGGTTCACGGCTGTCTCTGCGTACAGCCGATGACTCGATCTACGCGGGCCAAGTCAGGATCGGCCAGTACGAGCACGCCGTCGTCTGGGCCAAGCGCGAGAGCGGGGAAGGCTACTTCTATCAGCTGGTGCCGGTGTCCGGCCTCTATGGGTCCTACCCCCACGAGTTCACCTTCGACGGCCGACTGGCCGTCAACCACTACGACCCCGGCCTCGGCGGCACGGCGCTCGTCGCCTTCGAGCTGACGCGCCAGGGCGACGCCTTCACCTTCACGCCGCGGCCGCTCGACACCGCCGAGTACCTCGCCGGCAACCTCTTCTCCGGCGCTCGCACCCACCTCGATCGCCCGCGCTTTGCCGCCCAACGCCCGGCCTGCGACTTCTACGTCGGCCAGATCAACGGCATGACCACCGTCTGGGACCCGAGCGCCGAGCTCACCCCGATCCCGGCCGTGCGCTTCGACGTGAAGGGCTATCACGAAGAGCGCGGCGGCGTCCTCTACGAGTACCTCGGCTACTACCTCGGCTACTCCTACCGCCGCCAGTTCCCCTGGAACACGATTTGGCGCCCGCACCCCGACGAGGGCCTGGTGCCCTACGCGCTCGTCACGCCCGGCCCGGCCGACCAACCGGGCATCGCCGTCGCGGCCTCGCCCGACGGCAAGCACTTGCTCGGCAACATCACCCTCCTGAGCGAGCAGAGCGGCCGCGTCGCCGCCTGGACCTACGACGAATCCCGCGACACCTACGACGGCCACCTGCTCGAAGGCCTCGGCCCCCACGGCTTCGTCAGCTCCCAGTCGTCATCGACCGCCGAGAACTACGCGCCCTACGCGGTCTTCGGCCAGTCGACGCCGCCCGGCGGGCAGTCGCGCTCGGGCTACTGGCTCTACTCGCCCTATGCCGAGCACGGCTGGGTCTGGGCCGACGCCGTGACCGGCTCCGACCGCCCGCTCCAGACCGCCTACGCCTCGGGCGACGACTTCACGCTCTTCTTCGCCGACAACCCATCGCGCCATACGGTCCTCGTCTGGGACGACGCCAACGCGACGACCGGCCTGCGCGAGGTCGTGCTCGATCCGCCCGCCGGTGACCTCTACCTCGGCCTCCAGCACTGGGCGGTCGGCCACGACGGCCTGATCGTCGGCTACGCCGGCGACAACGATGGCTCGCAGCCGGTGCTCTACCACCGCACCGGCCGGTTCAGCTGGCAGCCGGAAAAACCCTTCCCGCGCGAATACCTCGGCACCGCCTACGCCGCCTCGCAGGTGCCGCACCTCGAGACCGGTCTGCCGCTGGTCTTCGGCATTGCGCACCGCCCCGGCATCGACCCGGGCCAGCCGACGATCTTCGAGCCCGACGCCCAGGGCGACTACCACATCGTGCGCTTCTCCCCGCCGCCCGGCTTCACCTCGTTTTCGCCCTACGACGGCGGCTGGCCCGCGGCCAACCAGGTCAGCGGCCGCGACAAGGGCGGGCTGCGCTTCGGCCTCGTCGGCGGCATGTCCCAGCGCAGCGGTCCGCCGCACCCGACCCTGCAGATCCCCGACGGCCAGGGCGGCTGGGACCCCGTCGCCCTGCCGCTCCCCGACGGCGTGCACTGGGCGACCTTCGTGCAGGCCGTCACCCAGGGCCCGCTGATCATCGCCTACGGCTCCGAGGGCGACCTGGCGACCGGGACCACCACCGTGCTCGTCGCCTGGACCTTCCCCGACGGAGACCTGCGCCACCCTGTCGCGCGCCGCCTGGTCCTGCCCGACGGCTCGCTCCTCGGCGGCCTCTACAACCCGTACGGTGGCTCGGCCCCGCTCTTCGACGCGCGCGGCGTTCACGTCGCCGGCCCGGTGCTCTCCGGCTACTACGGCCCCGAGAGCCTCCGCGTGCACCTCGTCTACCGGCCGGGCGGCGCGCTCGACCTCATCCCCGATCCCGACAGGATCTTCTACAACTCCGACCCGGCGATCGCCACCAGCGCCACGAGCCCGCTCGTCGTCGCCCAGGTCGTCAACCCGTGGGACCGCCCGGCGATCTGGGGCTGCACCGGCGGGCGCGGCCCCGCGCTCGAGCGCTGGGACGTCAGCTTCGCCAGCGACCGCCACCCGAGCTTCGGCTATGAGATCGAGACCCCGGATCGCTGCCAGGACGAGCTCGTCAACACCGCCGTGATCACGACCAGCAGCCCCGAGATCACCACCGCCAACAACGCGTCCGTCGTCACGAACGAGGTCGCGCCCGCCGAGGTGGCGGTGACGCTCGAGGTCGACCGCGGCGTCGCTACCTACGGCGATGTGCTCACCTGGCTCGCCACCGTCACCAACGCCGGGCCGGGCCCGGCGCAGGACGTCACCGCGACCTTGCGCCTGCCTGACGGCAACGCCGATCCCGGCGAGGTGCTCGTGCGCTCCTGGCCGCTCCTCGCGCCCGGCGAGAGCGTCGATCTCGAAGGCAACGTCACGATCTTCAACGCCCAGGGTGGCCTCGCGTACTCGGCGTCGGCCGTGGTCAGCAGCGGATCGATCGACTGCGATCCCGGTGACGACAGCGCCAGCGCCACTTCGATCGTCGGCTCGCTGCCCAACCTCTGGGTCGACCTCAGCGCCCCACCCACCGTGCGCGTCGGCGAGCCCTTCGAGATCCTCGTCACCCTCGGCAACGACGGCAACGCCCCGAGCGCGGGCGAGGTCTCGCTCCGCACCACGCTGCCCGCCGGCCTCGTCGTGCGCGCGATCTCGCTCACGCCCAGCGACGTCGATCCCCTCCGCTGGACCTGGCCGGGCTTCGATCCCGACGGCAACGCGACCACCCACCGCCAGATCGCGATCGAGGCGCTGATCGACGACTGCGACGCGCTCGGCGTCACGCTGCCCCTGTCGGCGGAGGTCGCGAGCGCCGTCGACGTCAACGACGCCGACGACCGCGACAGCGCCAGCAGCACCGTCCAGGGACCCGCGGGCCGCGTGCTGGCCGAGGTCTTCCCGACCCACGGCAGCGCGGCCCCCGGCGACACCGTCACCTACCAGGTCCTCTATCACAACCGCGGCACCGGCCCGGCGCGCGACGTCGCCATCGCCGCCACCATCCCAGTGGGCACGTCTCTCATCCCCGGCTCGGTCACCGGCGGCGGCCAGGTGCAGGGTGACGAGGTGATCTGGGCGATCCCCGGTCCGCTCGTGCCCGGCGAGAGCGGCGCGGCAGCGTTCGCCGTGCGCGTCCTGGCCGATGCGCCGAGCTCCCTCGAGGGCGTCGCCCGCGTCGTCATCGCTTCGCCAGCCAACTCGGCGACCTGCCCGGCCCAGGCGCCCTTTGCCAGCGTCACCGTCGGCGCCGGCCTGCACATCGACAAACAGGCCTCGCGCCACCTCGCCTGCGGCGAGCCGATCGACTGGCGCCTGACCGTGCACAACCGCGGCGAGGCGCCCGCCGAGGGCCTCGTCATCACCGATGCGCTCGCCCCCGGCCTCGACTATCTACCCGGATCTATTCATAGTTCTCCATCCGCGCGCGGCGACGAGCGCGGCGCGCCGATCCTGGTCTTCACCATCGACGTGCTCGCCCCCGGCGAGATCGCGACCCTCGACTACCGCACCACCTCGCCCACGAACTCCGGGATCACGACCAACGTCGCGCTCGTCGAGATCGACGGCGCCGTCGCCGCGCGCTCGGCGGTGGTGCCGCTCAGGATCGACTGCGACGGCGCGCTCGGCCTCGAGAAATCGTTCCACGGTGGCTGCGCCATGCTCGACGACGCGCTCGCGGTGACCCTGCGCTACACCAACCGCGGCGCCACCACGCTGGCCGGCGTCGTCGTCACCGACCACCTCCAGCCCGGCCTCACCCCGGGTACGCTCCCACCCGGCGCGACCTGGGACCCGACCACCCGCACCATCACCGCGTCGGTCGGCGACCTCGCCCCCGGCGCCAACGGCGACCTCACCTACACGCTCACCCTCGCGCCCTCGATCGCGCCGGGCGCGCTGATCTGGAACAGCGCCGCCATCGCCGCCAGCGGCGTCGAACCGCAGCTCTCCAACGCGGTGCACGCCCCGGTCTTCTCTTGCGACGACGGCGACCCGTGCACGGTCGACGCCTGCTCGCCGCTCCTCGGGTGCAGCCACACGCTGACCCCGGTCGACGCCGCCGAGATCTGCAACGGCGCAGACGACGACTGCGATGGCGCGATCGACGCCGCCGACGCCGACCTCATCCTCGTCCCCTGCGAGCTCCAGGCCGGCGTCTGCGAGGGCGCGGCCAAGACCGCGGACCTCTGCCAGGGCGGCCGCTGGCTCGAGTGTGATGCGTCGGCCTACGAGGCGCACTCGGGCGGCCTCTACGATCCGCGCGACGACACCTGCGACGCGGTCGACCAGGACTGCGACGGCCAGCCCGACCAGGGCTACGCCGCGACCTTCACCACCTGCGGCGTCGGCGCCTGCGCGCGCGAAGGGCTCACCGCTTGCGTCGCCGGCCAGGTGACCGACAGCTGCACGCCCGGCGCCCCGACGCGCGAGGTGTGCAACGCGCTCGACGACGACTGCGACGGCCTGATCGACGCCGCCGACGACAGCCTGCTCACCGACCAGGCCTGCGAGCTCACTCACGGCGTCTGCCAGGGCGCGACGAAATCCGCCGCGCACTGCGTCAACGGCGACTGGCGCCCCTGCGAGCTCGCCGACTACGCCCGCCACTCCAACGGCCTCCATGCCGCCCGCGACCTGACCTGCAACGCGCTCGACGAGGACTGCGACGGCCAGCTCGACGAGGACTACCCGCCGCTCACGACGATCTGCGGCCACGGCGACTGCGCCGCGAGCGGCGTGACGGCGTGTCAGGGCGGCCTCGTCGTCGACCTCTGCGCGCCGCGCCCCGATCTCACCGCCTGCGATGACGGCGACGCCTGCACCGCGACCTCCGAGTGCTTCGCCGGGGTCTGCCGCGCCACCCGCTTCACCGACTGCGACGACGAGAACCCCTGCACCATCGACCGCTGTGACCCGGCGGCGGGCTGCATACGCGAGCCCGCCCCGAGCGGGGCCTGCGACGACGGCGACGCCTGCACCGACGGCGACGTCTGCGCCGCCGGCGCCTGCCGCGGCGTCGCGCGCACCTGCGCCGATCCCGACGCCTGCCAGCTCCCCGCGACCTGCAACCCGGCGACCGGCGTCTGCGACTACCCCGTACGCCCGGGCGACGTGCCGGTGCCGATCCGGCTCACTGATCTCGGCACCCTCGGCGGCGAGCGCTCGGCCGCGCTGGCGATCGCCGGCGAGCGCATCGTCGGCTGGGCGGAGACCGCCGACGGTCGGCGCCACGCCGCGGCCTGGGTCGCCGGCCGCGCGCTCGATCTCAGCCCGGAGGCCGACGACGCGCTCGCCGTCGGGGTCGACGCGAGCGGCCACGCGGTCGGCGTGCGCATCACTGCCGGCTCGTGCGCGGTCTTCGTCGCCGTGATCGACGAGGCCGGGGGCGCGATGGTCGACGACGCCTGGCGCTGCGACGCCAGCGACGCGGCCGCCGTGCCGATCGTCGGACCGACGCCGAGCGGCCACTTCGCCGGTTCGGGCGTGTCTGCGGGCGGCGCCCCGCAGAGCTATCACGCGCGCGGCGTCGCCGAGGCGGCCGTCGCCTTCGGTCCGCACGAGGTGCTCGCGCTCTCGGACACCGGGATCGTCGGCGGCGCGACGGATCTCGCCGGCGCCCGCCACGCCTTCCGCTGGAGCCGCGCGGCCGGCTTCGAGGATCTCGGCCCCGGCGTCGCGCTCGCGGTCGATCTCGCCGGGGTCGGCGTCGGCACCCGTCCCGGCGCCAACGGCGACGTGCGCGCCACGCTCTTCCCGCTCGTCGGCGCCGCCGTCGAGCTCGGCACCCTCGGCGGGGCCTCGAGCGCGGCCACCGCGATCGACGGCGCCGGTCGGGTCGTCGGTTGGAGCGAGCGCGCCGACGGCAAGGTGCACGCCTTCGCGTGGACCGAAGCGAGCGGCATGGTCGATCTCGGCGCCCCGCTCGACGGCGAGTCCTACCCTACGCACCTCGGCGCCTCGAGCTGGCTCGGCGGGCTCGGCACGACCGCCTGGGGCACGGTCGGCGCGCTGATCTGGGACGAGCACGGCGCGCCGCACGCGGTCGATCCGCTCGGCGCGCACGAGGTCACCCTCGCGGGCCTCGGCGACGGCGGCATGCTCGGCGGAACCCTGCACTTCGGCGCCACCCGGCGCGCGTTCTACTTCGACCTCGTGCGCGGCAGCGAGGCCCTGCCGACGCTCGGCGGCGCGAGCGCCACCGCGGCCGCCATCGCGCAGGACGGGCGCCTGGTCGGCGAGGCCGACCTCGACGACGCGCGCGCGCACGCCTTCGTGAGCAGCGTTCCCGCGACCAGCTGCGTCGACTGCCCGAGCGACGATGAGCCACCATTCATCGCCTGCCCGGTCTTCCGCGGCGCGGTCGAGTGCGAGGCCGGCGGCGCGACGGTCGAGCTCGGTCAGCCCAGCGTGCGCGACGCTTGCGGACTGCCGGTCACCGTCACCGACGACGCGCCCGAGCGCTTCGAGCTCGGCCAGACCGCGGTCACCTACACCGCGACCGACGCCGCCTCGAACCGCGCGAGCTGCGTCACCACGGTGGTCGTCGCCGACATGCGGCCCCCGGTGCTGCAGTGCCCCGAAGCGCTCGACCTGCCCGTCGACCCCGGCGTGTGCGGGGCGCTCGTCAGGATCCCGTGGTCGGTCGCCGACGCCTGTGACGGCGACGCGGTCGACGTCTTCGGGCCCGACGGGCTGCTCGCCGATGGCGACGTCGGCTTCTTCGTCGGACCGGGCACGCGCGAGATCGCGCTCGTCGCCATCGACGGGGCAGGGCATGCGGCGACCTGCCGCACGCGTGTCACGGTCGGCGCGCCGCTGGGCCTGACGATCAGCTGCTCGCCGGAGCTCACCCTCGACGCGCCGCCCGAGGTCTGCGGTCACCCCGAGGCGCTCAGCGCGCAGGTCCTCGACCTGTGTGCGCCGACGCTCAGCGCCCGCTCCGCTTCCGACGCGTTCCCGATCGGCACGACCGAGGTCGTCTTCGAGGCGGACAACGACCGCGGCGAGCACGCGCGCTGCACGACCCGGCTCACCGTGCGCGACGTCACGCCACCGGCGCTCGCGTGCAACACCCCGAGTACGCCGCTCTCCGCGCCGGCGCTCCTGCGCCCGACCGCCAGCGACGCCTGCACCGCGACCCTCGAGCTCGCTCGCGTGCGCTGCGTGCGCGTCGACGACGCGGGCGCCGAGTCACCCGCGCCCGGCTGCGAGATCGCGCTCGACCCGAGCGGCGAAGCCGTCATCGTGCGCGCCGTGCCCGCGCTCGACCCCGTGAACCCCGCGGCGCGGCTCGAGGCCCGCTTCGACGCGATCGCGCGCGATCCTTCCGGCAACGTGACCGAGCAGGCCTGCGCGGCCACCCTCGTCGGCGACGACTCCGAGCCCGAGCCCGAGCCGGATCAAGACGGCGACCGGGTCCTCGACATCGATGACAACTGCGTCGCGGTGCCCAACGCCGATCAGGCCGATCTCGACCTCGACGGTCTCGGCGACGCCTGCGACCCGAGCCCCTACGACGGCCTGCGCGCCCACGGCGACGGCGGCTGCACCGGCGGTCCGGGCGGCGGCCTCCTCGCACTGCTCGCGACCGCGCTCCACCGGATCTCGCTCCTCCTGTATCGCCGTCGGCCGCGCAGGTCGGCCCGCTGACCGCCCGCCTTCGGCGCCGCGGGTCGTCCCGGTGGGACTCTTTGCGGAGGTGGCCGACTTACTCTAAGGTATCGGCCCGGGTGAACCACATGATCCGCACCAGCTCCAGGTTCGCGCGCGCCGTCGTCGTCGCCGCGCTCGCCGCCGCTTTGTCGGCCGGACCGGCCGCCGCCGACGCGCCCGAGGATCCGACCGCGCGCGCCGAGTGGCTCTCCTCGCAGGCCGAGGTCGCCTTCTCGGAGGAGCGCTACGCCGACGCGATCCGCCTCTACCTCGACGCCTGGGAGGCCGCCCCCGCGGCGAGCATGCTCTACAACGTCGCCTTCATCTACGACCGGCGGCTCGACGACCCCGAGCTGGCGATCAACTACTACGACCGCGCCGCCGCCTCGCCCGACGCCGACCCCGATCTCAAGAGCAAGGCGCGCGCGCGCATCGCCGCGCTCAAGGCCGACGGCGACAAGCTCCCGGACCCGCCGCCCTTCGAGCCCCCGCCGCCGCCGCCCCCGGGCGAGACGAACTTCGGGCCCTGGGTCGTCGCCGCCTCGGGCGGTGGTCTGCTGGTCGGCGGCGTGGTGATGGCCTTCGTCGCCAGCGGCACCCAGAGCGACTTCGAGTCCGCGCGCAGCGTCTCGGAGAAGCGCTCCCTCCAGGACCAGGGACGCACCGAGGCGCTGATCGCCGACCTCCTGATGGGCACCGGCATCGCCGCCATCGGCGCCGGAGTGATCTGGATGATCGTCGACGCCGGCGCCGAGCCCGCGCGCACGGGCGTCGCCCCGGTCTCCTCCGCGCCGTCGGCCCTGCACGTCGAGCCGCGCGTCATCCCGGGCGGGGCCGCGCTCGTCGTCGGGGGCACGCTGTGACGCGTCGCCCGTGGCTCGTCGCGTCGTTCGTCGCGGGGGCCGCCGGCGCCTGCTCGGCGGTGCTCGACTTCGACGACGAGTGCGCCGTCGAGGACGACTGCCTCGCCTACGGGCGCGGGCTCACGTGTGACACGGGCTTCTGCGTGACCAAGGCGCTCCTCGAGGACCTCGGCTGCGCGCGCGCGAGCGACTGCTCCGGCTTCGGCGTCGGCGCCACCTGCGCCGACGGGCAGTGCGTCGACGCCACCGGTGCTGCGATCACCGGCCTGTGCGATCGCCTCTTCGGCGAGGATCCGCGCACCGCCCAGCCCGGCACCGTGATCACGCTCGGCGCGCTCCTGCCTCGCACCGGCGCGCTCGGCGCCTTCGGCGACGGCATGGAGAACGGCGTGCGCCTGGCGGTCGCCGAGATCAACCAGTCGGGGGGCGTGCTCGGCCAGAAGCTCGGGGTCGTCTCGTGCGACTCGGGCACCGACCCGAGCAAGGCCGAGCGCGCCGCGCGCCATCTCGTCGACGTCGCGCGCGTCGACGCGATCGTCGGCGCCGGCGCCTCCGGGGTGACGATCGAGACCTTCAACCGCGTCGCCAAGGACGCGCGCGTCCTGATGATGAGCCCGTCGGCCACCTCGCCGGCGATCTCCAACCTCACCGACGACGGCCTGCTCTGGCGTACCGTGCCCTCGGACGCCGTGCAGGGCCGGGCGATCGCCGAGTACGTGCTCGTGAAGAACTATTCCAAGATCGGCATCATCAACCGCAACGACGCCTACGGCAACGGGCTCGCGGCGGCGATCCAGGCTCAGCTCTGCGCCTCGGGGCGCTTCACCTGCAGCGCCGAGACGCTGATCAACCGCACCTACAGCGACCAGGGCGGCACCCTCCAGGTCGAGGAGCAGTCGCGCGCGCTGAGCGACATGGTCGGCTTTTCCCCGGACGCCATCGTGCTCATCAGCTTCGTGCAGGATGGGATCGACCTCCTCAACCTCGCCAACGGCAGCGGTTTTTCCTTCATTCTGACCGACGGCATGCGCGACACCGCGCTCACCGGCACCGATCCGAACCAGGCCGGCGTGACCGACCCGGCGATCCTCTGCTCGGTGGTCGGGACCTTCCCCGCGAGCCCGAGCGGTGAGCTCTTCGACGCCTTCGCCTTCACCTACGACGGCCAGTTCCGGGCGACGCCGCCGACCTACTCCGCCAACGCCTACGACGCGGCCTACCTCATCGCGCTCGCCTACGCGGCGGCGCGCGGCGCGGGCGTGACCGATCCCGACGGGCGCGCGCTGGCCGAGGGGCTGGCGCGCCTGTCCAAAGGGACCCCGATCTCGCTCGGCGTGGCGGATTTCGGTACAGCGCTGTCCGAGCTCTCGGTGGGGGCGAGCACGACGGTCGACGTCAACGGGGTCAGCGGTCCACTGGACTTCGATGCGGCGTTGGGTGAAGCCGCTTCAGGAATCGAAATGTGGCGCCTCGATCCGGGCCGACAACTTGTTTCCAACCTCGGGGTCGTCTACGACGGCCAGGACGTGTATGATTTCGACGCCGTTGTGTCGGCCGAGCCGCTCCCGGGCTGCGGGCCGACGCGATAGGCGCTGGTGGGGTTACGCGGCGCGCAAGGACCGAGAATACGACGTGACTGGGGACGTTTGGCGATTGTGACCTGGATCTGCTCACAGTGCGGCGAGAAGTTCTCGCGCTACCGAACCCGATGCTCCGCGGACGGGCAACGCGTGATCGAGGATCTCGCGGGCCAGCTCATCGGCGGGCGCTATCGCATCCGTGAGCTCGTCGGCATCGGCGGCATGGACTCGACCGTCTGGAAGGCCTGGCAGACCGGCACCGAGCGCGTCGTCGCCGTCAAGGTCCTGCCCGCCGCCGAAGAAGCCGCGGCCCGCCGCTTCGCCCGCGGCGCGCGCATCGCCGCCAACCTCAATCACCCCAACTGCACCGTCGTGCACGACTACGGCCGCACCGACGACGGCAAGCTCTTCCTGGTGATGGAGTACCTGCACGGCCAGGTCCTCCAGGAGATCCTCGGGCCCGAGGGCATGTCCGCGCCCGACACGCTGCACGTCGCCGACCAGGTGCTGCAGGCGCTCGAGCATGCGCACTCGCAGCGCGCGGTGCACCGCGATCTCAAGCCCGACAACCTGTTCCTGTCGCGCAAGAACGACGACCCGCTGCACGTCAAGATCCTCGACTTCGGCATCGCCAAGTACGTCGAGGAGGATCCCGACGCGCCTTCGGTCGAGGAGGCGAGCTCCGACGGCTTCGAGGATCTCGTCACCGAGCAGCGACAGGTCTGCGGCACCCCTCAATACATGGCGCCCGAGCAGGTCGTCGGTGCGCGCATCGACGGGCGCACCGACCTCTACTCGCTGGGCGTGGTGATGTACCGCATGCTCACCGGGCGCCTGCCCTTCGACGGCAAGACCCGCTACGAGCTCTACCAGAAGCACCTGCAGGAGGCGCCGCGTACCTTCATCGAGGTGCGGCCCGACCTCGTGTTCCCCGACGGGCTCGAGGCGATCGTCATGAAGGCGCTCTGCAAGCGCCCCGAGCAACGCTTCCAGAACGCCGCCGAGATGCGCGCCGCGCTGGCCGCCATCGATCTGCCCGAGGACCGCCTGCGCCGCGGCGTGCGACCGCGCGTCTCGTTCAAGCACACCTCGCCCCAGGATCACGCCGGGATCCCGACGGTGCTGCCCGGCGGCATGTGGACGCTCTCGCAGCCCGCGCCAGGCCCGGCCGCCGTCGCGCCGGCCCCCTCGGCCGAGCCGCCCGCCGCGCTCGCCGCCGCGCCGGTCGCGCCGCCGCCCTTGCCGAGCGCGCTGCACCGCAGCCGCCCGAGCGTGCCCGACGCCGAGCTCGCGCTGCCGCCCGACCTGCCGCTGGCGTCGGTGGGGCTCACACCCGCGCTCGGCGCGCCGGCCGCGGACGCGCCGGCCACGACGGTAGCGCCCTCACCGCAGTCCTACCCGGCGCCGGTCGGCTCCACGACGCGCGACCTCTTGAGCGCGGCCGTGGTGCGGCACCCCGCCGGTCGCTCGTCGCTGGCCGTCGCGCCCGAGGTGCCGCGCTCGACCGAGACCGAGCCCAACCGCGCCCAGAACGACGGCGATCGACGCCGGCGCCGGCTCGGGATCGCCGCCGTGCTGGCGGGCGCCTTCCTCGTCGGTGTCGGCGCGGTGGCGCTGACGATGCACCTCATCGGCCCGGGCGATGACGGCCCGGCGCCGGAGGACACGATTGCGGAGGACCGCGCGCTCGACCCGGCGACCGAGCCGGCGCGAGCGGTGACCGCCGCCGGTCAGCCCGGCGTCGTGCCCACCCAGCCCGCGCCCGCGCCCGCCGAGTCGGCCGATCCGCGCGCGGGCGCGACGGCGCCGACGAGCCCGCCGGTCGAGGCGGCGCCGGCCGAGGCCACGCCGACGACCACCGCCGGCACGCTCGCGGGGCACGCGCTGTCCGAGGTCCCGGTCGCGCCGCGCGTCGTCAAGGTCGCCGTCAAGATCGAGAGCGAGCCCCCGGGCGCGATCGTCAGCGAAGGCCTGACGATCCACGGGCCGACGCCGCTCGACCTCAGCGTGGACGCGGGACGCCACGTCTTCACGCTCGAGCGTGAGGGCTACGTCAACGCCATCGTCGAGATCGACGCGAGCACCCGCATGGGCGCGGCGCCGATCGCGCGCAAGATCGTGCTCGCGCCCGCGCCGGCCGCGGTGACACCGACGCCTGCGCCGAGGCCCCGGGGCGAGATCGCGCCCGCGCCCGCGCCGCGGCAGACCCCGCGCTCGAACAACCCGAACAAGCTCCTGCAGGCGCTCTCGCAGGACAAGCCCGAGGCGCCCAAGCCCGAGGTGCCCAAGCCCGAGGTGCCCAAGACCGACAACGTCTCGACCCCTCCCACGCCGAAGTCGCCGCAGGTCAAGCTGCTCGACGACAAGCCGACGCCGGGCGGCGCGAGCGACGGGACGAAGAAGCCGTCGGTCAAGCTCCTCGACGAGGACGAGGGCAGTGCGCCGAAGAAGCCGCAGGTCAAGGTCCTCGGCGAGTGATCTGATCCGACACGGCTCGCCACGGCCTTCGGCCTGCTCGCTGGTCAGCCGCGCGTCATGACCGCCTGGCCGATCCTGACCCACTCGCCTTCGTGCACACGCTCGTAGCGGAAGCCCGAGCCGGGTGGGGTGACGAGCACGACGGTCGAGCCCAGGTGGAAGATCCCGATCTCCTGGCCGCGGTCGATGCGCTCGCCGGCCTGGACCGACGCGCTGATGCGACCGACGTTGGTGGCGCCGACCATGACGAGCGCGATCGGGCCGTGCTCGCTCTCGAGCATGAAGACCGTGCGCCGGTTCTTGACGAAGAGCCCTTCGACGCGGCGCACGCCGAGCGCGTTGACGGGGTAGCGCAGCCCGTCGATCGGGTCGACACGCGTGACGACGCCGCCGATCGGCGCGTGCACGCGGTGGTAGTCGCGTGGTGAGAGGTAGAAGACGCCGTAGTGCCCGCCGATGAAGGGCGTGGTGGCCGCGGCGTCGCCGAGGAGCGCGCCGAGGTCGTAGCTGCGGCCCTTGACCTCGGGCACGCGCCCGCGCGCGTCGACCTCGCCGAAGCTCTTGAGCACGGAGTCGGCGGGGCTCACCAGCGCGTCCGGATCGTGGTCGATCGGGCGAGCGCCCGCGACGAGCCGGCGCGTGAAGAACGCGTCGAGCGTCTCGAAGCCGGCCGCGGGGATCTCGGCGACGCTCATGTCGACGTCGTAGGCCTTGATCCATGCGTCGATGAGGCGCTGCATCAGCGGGCGCGGCAGGTGCAGATCGGCCAGGCGCTCGATCGTGCGCGAGAGCGTCGGGCGCGCGAGCGCGTCGAGCACGAGCGTCTCGAGCTTCGCGCCGGCCGGGCGTACCAGCGGGCCCGAGACCTGCAGCACCCGATCGATCACCGCCTGCCCGAGCATGCGCCGCCGGACCGCCTCGGGGGTCGGCGGGGGGGCCGTCGCGCGCTTGCGGAGGCGCTTCATCAGACGTCGAGCGCGCCGAAGCGCACGAGCTCGGCGAACGCCTGGTAGCGCTCGCGCACCGCGATCCGATCGATGCGCTTGAGACGCTCGACGCCGTAGCCCTCGACGCAGAAGCTGGCCATGAGGCTGCCGACGACGGCCGCGCGCCGGACGTTCTCGGGCGAGAGATCGCCGGTCGCCTCGAGATAGCCGACGAAGGCGCCGGCGAACGAGTCGCCCGCGCCGGTCGGGTCGACGACGCGCTCGAGCGGGTAGGCGGGCACGTAGAAGATGTCGTCGTCGTTGAAGACGATGGCGCCATGCTCGCCGCGCTTGATCACGACGAGGCTCGGGCCGAGCGCCTGGATCTCCCTGGCCGCGAGCACGACCGAGCGCTTGGAGGTGAGCATGCGCGCCTCCTCGTCGTTGACGAAGAGCGCGTCGACGCGGCGCAACACGTCGCAGAGCTCGGTGCGCGCGACGTTGATCCACAGGTTCATCGTGTCGGCGGCGACGAAGCGCGGCGAGCGCACCTGCTCGAGCACGTGGTCCTGGAGCTTCGGCTGGATGTTGCCGAGGAAGACGAAGCCCGACTCGCGCTGCGCCGGCGAGAGCACCGGCTCGAAGCTCTCGAAGACGTTGAGCTCGGTAAAGAGCGTGTCGCGCGAGTTCATGTCGTCGTGGTAGCGGCCGCCCCAGCGGAAGGTGCGACCGGGCGCGGTCACGAGCCCGGCGAGATCGACGCCGTGGGACTCGAGCAGCGCGAGGTCGTCCTTGGCGAAGTCCTCGCCGACGACCGCGACGAGCGAGGTCTTGGTGAAGGCCGAGGCCGCGATCGAGAAGAAGGTGCCGGAGCCGCCGAGCATGTCGGTGCGGGCGCCGAGCGGGGTCTCGATGCTGTCATAGGCGACGGAGCCGACGACGACGAGGCTCATGAGCGGGACTCCTGCGGGAAGAGGCGATGATCGATGAGGAGCGCGAGGCGTTGGCGCGCCGTCGGCGGGATCTTGTCGGGCGCGGTCATGATCGCGAAGCGCAGCGCGTCCCACGCGGGCGAGGGCCCGGCGTCGGCGATGGCGGCGACGGCGCGGCGCAGGACCTGCTGGGCCTTGGCGACGTTGGCGCGCATCACCGCGAGCACCTGGTCGACGGTGACGTCGTCGTGGCCGTCGTGCCAGCAGTCGTAGTCGGTCGCCATCGCCAGGGTGGCGTAGGCGATCTCCGCCTCGCGCGCCAGGCGCGCCTCGGGCAGGTTGGTCATGCCGACGACCGACGCGCCCCAGCTGCGGTAGAGGAACGACTCGGCGCGCGTCGAGAACTGCGGACCCTCGATGCACACGTAAGTGCCGCCGCGGTGCCAGCCGCCCTCCGGGCCGACGACCGCGGCGCAGGCGCGCTCGAAGACGTCGCGCAAGACGGGGCAGACCGGGTCCGCGACCTGCACGTGCGCGACGATGCCATCCTCGAAGAAGGTCGAGGGGCGCGTGCGCGTGCGATCGATGAACTGGTCGACGACGACCAGCTCGCCCGGGTGGATGTCCTCGCGCAGGGAGCCGACCGCCGACACGGAGAGCGCCCAGCGCACGCCGAGCGACTTCAGCGCCCAGATGTTCGCGCGGTAGTTGATCTCGTGCGGCGCGACGCGGTGACCGCGGCCGTGGCGCGACAGGAAGACGACCGGCACGCCGTCGAGGCGGCCGACGACGAGCGCGTCCGAGGGGGCGCCGAACGGGGTCTCGAGCGAGACCTCCTCGACCTCCTCGAAGCCCTCCATCTGATAGAGGCCGCTGCCTCCGATGATCCCGATCGCCGCGCGCATTGTCATCCTACCTTGCAGCCGGCGGGCGATATCATCGTTCCGGCGTGGGTTCAAGCTCGCGCGGCTCGGCGAGGTCCACGAAGACGGCTCGGGTGAGCGCGCTGATGTGCGTGACGGGCATGCCCCTGTCGTGTCCGAGGCGCTCGAGCTCGCGCATCGAGAACGCGGTCTGGTCGCGCACCTTGGTGAAGTGATAGCGGAAGTAGACCTCGAGGTCGTAGGGCACGCGCCAGGCGGCCAGGCGCAGCGCCGGCAGGATGGTCCACGGCCTGACGAGCGCGCGTGACAGCGGCGGGCGCCGGCCCTGCAGCGCGGCGAGCACGGCGATCGCCTCGCGCGAGGCCTGGCTCGCGAGCTTCTTGAGCGGGCTCTTGCGCAGGCCGGCGAAGGTCCAGCCCGCGCCCTCGAGCGCGCTGATGTGCGTCGTGAGGATCCCGCTGGCGAGCGAGCCGCCGTCGGTGAGCTCGGCGCCCGCGAACTTGGCGACCCTGGGGAGGCTCGGGGCCCCTGCGGGCGCGCCGGCGCCGTTGAGCGCGTCGACCACGGCGCGCGCGCGCGCGGCCGGGCCGCGGAACGGGAGCCGGGTCAGCGGCGGAAGCCAGATCGCGATCCCGGGCGGGTGGGGTGGCTCGCCAGGCAGCGGGGACTGCCACGCGACGAGCGTGATGAGGCCGGCGACGATGCGCTCTTCGGGGAAGCGCTCGGCGAGGTAGCGGCGATCCTCGGCGCCCGGCGTCAGCATGACGAGCGTCGTGTCCGGGCCGAGCGCGGCGAGGAAGGGCTCGAGCCAGGGGCCGCGCATCGCGGTCGCCGACATGCACAGCCAGGCGACGTCCGCGCCGCGCGCGCGCACCTCGTCGTCGCTCGTCAGGACCTCGTAGCCCTCGAAGCGGATCGGCTCGCGCACGCCGCGCTTTTTCGGGAAATAGACGTTGGTGCCGGCCGCGAGCTCTTGGGCGTGCCTGGGCTTGACGCGGTAGGCGACCTCCTGACCGGCGCGCGCGAGGAACCACCCATAGGCGATCCCGACCGCGCCGGCGCCGACGAGCACGTGTCTCATGCGGGCTCCTCCTTCGGCCGTGTGCGAGCGCACGAGCCGTGTGCGTGCGCACGAGCGGTGTGCGCGCGCACGATGTCATCTTGTCATCGACGTCGGGCCGCGAGCGCGCCGCCGCGTCGATTTGTCGCACGCAGGAGACACCCGTCGTCGCGCATTGACAATCGCGGCGTCGCTCGGGACGTGACCCGCCCCGAAAAAAGGTCAGCTCCATCGTCGCCCGAAGGCCGTCACTCCTTTCGGGGGACGATGGAGCTGGGGTTCCCGGTAAGAACGGTCTTCAGCGGACCGGCCGAGAGCACTCCCGTGCGGGCGGGAGTGTTTGTCGAACACACGTGGAGCAATCCCTATGCCAGCGACCGGTGTGCGCGCGGAGCATCGAAGGTCATGGGGGGGCGCATGTGCGCGGGCTGGCGAGGAGTGTGTAGGAAATCGTCACAGCCGACTGAGGTGTCAGGGACGCGGGGATCGTGTCGCGGCGGGTGCAGGCACGGGGGTGGGTGCCGAGGTCGGGCACGGGCGCGGGGCGGGCACGGGCACGGGCACGGGCACGGGCACGGGCACGGGGGTGGGGGGATCAGTGGAGGCCGGCGCGGAGGCGGGCCTCGAGGTGGGCGACGTGGTGGCCGATCTGGAGCTCGCGGGCGACGGCGAGCGCCTCGCTCAGGGTCTCGCGGGCGTCCTTGGCGAGGCCCATCGACTGCTGGCAATCGGCGAGGCTCTCGAGGATGACGCAGAGCTCGGCGTCCTTCTTGCCGAGGCCGCGATAGGTCGCGACCGCGTCGCGCAGGTGGGTGAGCGCGCTCTCGAAGCGGCGCAGCGCGTTCTCGGCGACGCCCATGGTGCGCAGCGCGCTGGCGGCGCCGACGAACTCGCCGACGCCGGCGTAGATCTCGCGAGCGCGGCGCGCGAGCTCGAGCGCGCGCTCGGGTTGATCGAGCGACAGCGCGATGTGCGCGAGCGAGGCGACCGCCTCGCCGACGCCCCGGCGGTCGCCGAGGTCCTCGCGGATGCGAAGGGCGCGCTCGAAGAAGGGGCGCGCTTCGGCGGGGCGGTGCTGCATCAGGAGGACCCTCGCCATCATGCCGAGGCACTGGCTCACGCCGACGCGATGTCCTTCCTTGTCGAAGATCTCGAGGCCCTTGGTCGCCGCGTCGAGCGCCAGCACATGCTCGCGCCGCTCGGCCGCCGCCACCGCGAGATCGTAGAGCACCTTGCCGTGTGGCAGCCCGGTCGCGAGCTGACGGTGCACGTCGACCGCCCGCCGCAGCTGGCGCAGCGCCTCGGCCGCGTCCCCCTCGTTGAGCGAGAGCAGGCCGAGCGCGTGATAGGCGTCGGCCATCCCGCGCGAGTCGTGATGCTGCGCGAAGACCTTGCGCGCCGCCTCGTAGCCCTCGCGCGCCGCCTTGGCCATGCCGCGCCGCTCGAGGCTCGCAGCGCGCTTGAGCTCGCAGCGCGCCGCGTCGACCGGCAGCCTCAGCGCGCGATAGCGCTCGGCGGCGGACTTGAGCAGCTCGGAGGCGGCGCCGTACTCGGCCAGCGCGTCCTGCACCTCGGCCAGGCCGAGCTCCGCGTCGGCGATGAGCCGCTCCTCGCCGAGCGCGGACGCGCGCTCGACCAGGGTCTTGAAGCTCTCCGCCGACTGCTCGAAGCTGCCGAGCTCGAAGCGCAGCCGCCCGAGCTCGAGCAGGATCTCGCGCTCGGCAGCGTCGCCGCGCGCCGTCGGCCCGAGCCGCGCGTGCGTCTCCAGCGCGAGCGCGAACTCCTGCAGCGCCTCGTCCTTGTGATCTGCCTGGCGTGCGCGCCGCGCCGCGGTCAGGCGATAGCCCAGGGCCTTTTCGTGCTCCTCGGCCGCCTCCCAGTGGTTGGCGAGCTCGTGCGTGCGCGCGTCGCGATCGGGCAGCGCCTCGAGCGTCTCGCCGATCACCGCGTGCAGCTTGCGGAGCGCGCGCGGGCTCCGGATCTGCGAGAGGATGAGCTCACGCAGGATCCCGGAATCGAACCGCAACTTCCCGCCGCTGCGGTCCTCGTGCAGCACCCCGGCGTTGACCAGCGCGTCGAGGGTGTGCTCGACCGCGTCGAGCACCTCGGGTCGCTCGCCGCGCTCGAGCGCCTTCTCGAGCACCGCGACGTCGAAGCTCAGCCCGAGCAGCGCCGCGTGTCTCAGCACGGTCTGCGAGTCCTTCGAGTCGCCCAGGCGCGTGGTCGCCGTGAGCAGCGCACGCTCGCCGCGATCGATGATCGTCGAAGGCAGGTTGGCGAGCACGACGCGCTGCCCGATCGGGTTCCAGGTGCGCGCCGAGCGCAGGAGGTCGGGGTTGTGCTCGATCGCCTCGACCAGCTCCTGCGCGTCGGCCGGGTTGCCGCCTGACAGATATAATAGATAGGGCGAGAGGTGGCCGAAGCCGCGGCCGATCGTCTGCGCCAGCTCGAGGAAGTCCGGGCCATCGAGGCGCTGCAGGCAGACGAGCTCGTGCAGGGTCTGGTCGGCGTTGCCCTTCCAGCCGACGAGCTCGTGCACGCCGCGCAAGACCTGATGGCGGCGCAGGTTGTCGGTGTCGACGCGCAGCACCAGCACGAGCTTGGCCGGCGTCTGCGGCAGGACCGCGGCGAGGTACTCGAGGAAGCGGATGGTCATCTGATCGGTGTTGTTGAGGAGCCCGAAGTCGACCATCAGCGGTTGGATCTTGGTCAGACGCAGGAGCAGGCGGTGCAGCGCCGAGAAGAGGTGGCGACGCGAGGCCTCGTCGGCGAGCGGGTCGGCGCCGGGACCTTCGGGCTGCGAAGGCTCGGACCTCGGGCCGCCCCGCTCGTCCACGCCCTCGTGCAGTGCGGCGTGGACCGCGCGCGCCGACCCGGACATCGCCGGGCGCAGGAACGCGACCAGCGCATCGATCAGATCGCGCTCGATGCGATCGGAGAACGCCGGGTGCTCCTCGATGCGCTCGCGCAGGGCGGCGCGCTCGAGCAGCGCCGTGCCGAGCAGATCGTCGAAGGCGGCGCGCATCTCGGCGAGACCGCTGTCGAAGCCGCCGACCGTGAGCCCGCGCGCGACCGATGCGCGCAGCTCCTTCTGGGCGACCTCGGCAAGCCAGCGCGTGTAGCGGCGCTTGCCGAGCCCGCTCTCGCCGGCGATCCACAGGAACTTGGGCGTGCCGTTCTTGAGCGCGTCGTCGAGGCACTTGCGCCCGCGCTGCTGCTCGCCGCGGCGACCGACCAGGCGCGGCGCCGAGCTGCCGTCCTTGCGCAGGCCGCGCATGCCGAGCGCCGGCGTGGGCAGGGAGGTGCGCAGCGAGCCGGTCTGCTCCAGCGCGTCGCGCGTGTCGGTCAGTCCGTGCCCGGTCGCGGTCATCAGCGGGATCGGCGGGATCTGCGACTCGTCGGGGGGCTCGAGCTCGAGCGGCGGGCCCTTGTCGGGCATCGTCTGCAGGATGGCGTCGAGCTCGAGTCGCACCTTCTGCGCCGACGGCGGCCGGTCCTCGCGGCGCTTGGCGAGCAGGCGATCGACCAGGTCGGAGAGGTGCTTGTCGGCGCCGGCCCAGGGTGCGGCCTCGGCCAGCGGCACGGGCTTGGTGTGCACGTGCTTGTAGAGGATCTCCAGGGGGTTGTCCTCGGCGAACGGCACCTTGCCGGCGACCATCTCGTAGATGAGGATCCCGAGCGCGTAGAGGTCGGAGCGCGCGTCGACCTGCTCGCTGTTGGCCTGCTCGGGGCTCATGTAGCGCGGCGTGCCGAAGACCGTGCCGGTCTGGGTGAGCGGGATCGACCCCTCGGGGTCGAGGAACTTGGCGACGCCGAAGTCGAGGACCTTGACGAAGTCGGCATGGCCCGCGCGGTGCGACAGGAAGATGTTCTCGGGCTTGAGGTCGCGGTGGATGATGCCGTGGCCGTGCGCCTCCTCGAGGCTGCGGCAGACCTGCATCGCCACGCGCACCGCCGTCGCCGGCGGCAGGCGGCCGTCGATCGAGAGGCGATGCCCGAGCGTCGTGCCCTTGAGCAGCTCCATGGCGAGGTAGAGGCTGCCGCGCTCGGTCTGGCCGAAGTCGAAGACGGTGATGGTGTGCTGATTCTGCAGGCGGCGCGCGGCGCGCACCTCCCAGAAGAAGCGCTGCACCGAGGCGTGGTTGCCGTCGGCGCGGTGGTGCATGATCTTGATCGCGACGTCGCGGTCCATCGAGTGCTGGCGCGCGACGTAGACCGAGCCCATGCCGCCTTTGCCGAGCAGGCGCTTGATCGTGTAGCGCTGGTCGATCACCGTGCCGGGTGCGAGGCCGGCGCCGAGGTTCACGAGGCGCGTGCCATCATAAGGACAGCGCTCGTCACCGCTGACGAAGACGCGTTCGCACTCGGGGCACAAGAACTCGGCGGTGACGGCGTGGCTCTGCAAAGGATGTGTCGTCCTGGGCCTGGACTGAACGGCTGCGGGAGTCTACCGCAGGGGCGAGCCGTGCCGCAAACCCGGGTCCGACGAGGCGCCGCGACCGGCCGCGGAGCGCCCGCCGCGGGGGCCCCCTGATCAAGCTCCGCCTTTCGCCAGGCGGGCGCCCGGCCCCTCAAAGCACGCTTGACTTCCACCCGGGCCACGTCGATAGTCCCGGGCTCCCAGGCCTCGCCAGCCGGAGATGCCGATGTCCGTTGATACCGCCGAACAGTCCCTGCGAAGCTCGACCGCGCCCGCTCCCCTGGCCGTCTCCACGTCGCGCGCCACGTTCGCGTCGACGACCTTGCGCACGACGTCGAAGGGGCTCGGGGCGTTGCTCGTCACTGCGCTCGCGTGGCCCGTCGCCGGCTGTGACACGGGGCTGCAGGCCAAGCTCTTCGAGGCGCGCGACAAGCGCTACAAGACCGCCAAGGAGGCGGTGTACGCCATCGAGATCGCGCGCAACCAGGCGATGACCGAGTCGCTGCCGGCGCCCGACGCCAAGTTCGACGGCGACAACCACCCGATGATGATCTGGCGGCGCGCGGGTGCTGCGCGCACGGACGGCAAGGCGCTGCAGGATCTCGCCAAGAGCGCCAAGCCCTTGCCGGGCGCGACGATCGGCGTGCTCGGCACGCCGGCCGAGCCGGCGGCGCTGGTCGGTGCTTCGTATCTGAAGGATGTCGGCGAGTACTGGAGTGGTGCGACGACGCTCTCGCGCTACCTCACGTCGATCGACAACTTCGGGGCGGCGGTCGCGCGGGCCAGGTCCGAGGCCGACGACAAGATCAAGACCACCAAGGGCTGGGAGTGGGTCGAGCCGCCGTTTTCCGACGAGGCGCGCTTCGACGAGTGGTTCGTGCACGCGGCGAGCTACCTGCAGCTCTCGAACATCGAGAACCGCGAGATGGCGTGGAACGCGATGCACCCTGCGTACGGCGTCGCCTTCGGGATCTCGCGCCGCATGGGTGAGGGATCGAGCGACTACGTCTCGCGCCTTTGCTTCCTCGAGCCGTCGCTCAAGGACAAGTGCAAGGGCGTGCCCCACGAGTATCGCGCGGCGCTGGTCGACCGCGCTTTCGTCGAGAAGCTCTCCGGCTGGGCCAAGGGCTATCGCGTCAAGACCGAGCGCGCCAAGATCTTCGACGACGTCGCCAAGCGCTTCGCCGAGGCGATGGACCAGGCCATCGCGACGCCGCTCGTCTTCAAGGAGACGCTGGTGCTGCCCTCGACGGTGGCGGCGATCGGCGGTCGCAGCGGGGTGACGCTGACCTTCTCGGAGGAGACGGGGATCACCGCGCTCACCGACGCCGAGGTCAAGCTCGCCGACAAGTGGACCGGCCAGGTCCCGAACAACCTCGCCGCCGACCTCGAGAAGATGCTGGTCGACCTGCGCGACAAGCCCGGCAATCGCATCGACTACCAGCGCGTGGTGGTCGAGCTCGCGGGCGCGACGCCGACCTCGACCGTCTTCCAGGTGCTCAAGGCCATCCCGGCGAAGCTGGGCGAGGGCAGCGGCGTCAAGGACGTCTTCCTGCTCGGCCGTCGCCGCCTCGACGACTCGATGCGCCTGGCGGCACTCAAGGTGCGGGTGCCGACCTCCGACGACGCGCCGAACATCGGCTACAAGTTCAAGGAAGACGGCGCGACGACGGCGTGCAAGGTCGTCGGGCGCGTGGGTGATCCGCCGACCGGGCGCAAGGACGAGTTCGACCTCGAGATCCGGGCCGATCGCATCCGCGTCGCGCAGACGACCTGGGACGAGGAGAAGGCCGAGCGTGTGATGGGCGACACCGTGCAGCTCGGCACGATGGCGGACCTGACGCAGCTCAAGGCGTGGCTCGACGAGCACCCGGGCCGCGTGCGCGCCTTCGTGCCGATGCGGCAGAGCTACGAGCAGCTCATGATGCTGCTCTCGGATCTCCTCTACAAGTGCGGCGACGAAGAGGTCGGCGGCGACGACGCCAGCAAGCCGAAGCTCACGCGGACCTGCGGGGTCTCGGAGGCTCGCGCGACCTCCTTCGTGCTGGGGCTCTGCGACTGACAACGAGCGGGGGGAAGCGTGCCCGAGTTCGAGCAACACGGTTGGCAAGGCTTCTGGATCCCGGGGCGCAAGTGCAACGGGCAGCACGGTGTCGCCGTCATCATCAAGCGACGCTTCGAGGTCGACATGATGAGCGCGACCTGCAGGCCGGCGGTGACGCCGCCGGTCACGCTCATGCAGGAGCCCTACGACGACGGTGATCCGCCGTACGTGAGCATGCGAGCGCCCGGCGAGATCTGGGTCGAGAAGCCGCGCGTGGACATCATCGTGCGCGGTACGGCCTATGCGCCCGGGGGCAAACCGGTGCCGCAATTCGACGTCGAGATGCGCATCCCGAAGTTGCTCGAGTCGAAGCTGCGCATCATCGGGGATCGGCACCTCATCTGGTATCCGCCGGTGAAGTGGCTGACGCCGGAGGACATCGCCAAGGGCGAGGCGTGGATCTGGCCGGATCCGGACTTCTCCGAGCCCGAGCCGATCGCCAAGCTGCCGCTGCGTTACGAGTATGCCTACGGCGGGTGGGCCAAGCTCATCCAGACGCCGGACGTGGCGGCGATCGCGCAGGAGCAGAAGGTCATCGCCGAGGTGGTCGAGGAGCGGCGCGAGAAGAAGAAGGAGATCCTCGAGCAGCTCAAGAAGGAAGAGGAAGCGAAGAACAAGAAGCCGGAAAAGGAAAAGCCCAAGGGCGACGAGAAGGCGGCCAAGCTGGCGGACAAGGCCTTCGGGGACGGCGGCGGCGAGCAGAAGCTCGACGACGAGACCGCCAAGAAGCTCGCCGAGGATGAGGCCAAGGACGACGGCATGAAGGTCGTCTCGGCCTACCGGCTGGGCAAGGACATGCCCGAGACCGCCGACGAGGCCGATGCCCAAAAGGCCGCCGAGGCCGCGCAGGCCAAGAAGGACGCCGGCGACGAGGGCGAGGAGGAGGCCGAGGAAAAGCCCGAGGATCCGAACGCCAAGTTCTTCTCGGGCGCCGACGGCGCGACCTCGATGCTCGACATCTCGAAGCTCGACCTCGAGGACGAGTTCTCCGGCGAGCTGGACGCGCGCGCCAAGGCGGAGGCGCGCAAGCTCAAGGACGAGGAAGGCACGCTGCGCGATCGCGCGACCGAGTTCGGCGACATCGAGATCTCCGACGACAGCTGGGCGGCGAAGTACATCCGCGCACGCCCCGAGCGGAAGAAGAAGAAGGCGCCCGAGCAGACCGAGATCCCGATGATGCCGTACCCGACCAACCTGGCGGGCAAGGGCTTCATCGCCTCACACATGGAGGAGGCGGTCGACAAGGTGCCGCTCCCCAACATCGAGGACCCCAACAACCTCCTCGATCCCGAGAACATCTTCGTCGACCTGGTCGAGATCGACCTCGACAACCTGCGCGTGCCGGCGGGGTGGGGCGTGTACTCGATCGGTGCCTACCCGCGCGCGAAGAACTTCGGCGCGTACTTCTGGGACATCGAGGAGATCAAGAAGGCCCACGACAAGCTGAAGGACGAGTACGACGAGGAGGATCCGGACGACAAGCCGATCATCGAGGCCCTCCAGAAGTTCGAGGTGCCGCTGATGAACCCGCTGGCGTTCCAGGAGGCCCACCCGAAGATGCAGGTCAAGGAGGTGCGCGGCGACGAGGACGTGTACTTCACCAACCTCACGCCCGAAGGGAACCTGTACTTCAAGCTGCCGGGGATCCACCCGACGGTGACGATCGACATGAGCGAGGGGCCGGAGTTCATGCCGCTGCGCATCGACCAGCTGCTCTTCGACCTCGACGACCCCAAGCAGCCGGCGGTGGAGATCCTCTGGCGCGGGTTCTACAAGCTCAAGGATTTCGATGAGCTCGGGCGGCGCCCGCTGCGCAAGATCTCGGTGATCGAGATCGATCAGGACGGCTGGCTGGAAGTGCAGCGCAAGATGATCGCCAAGAAGAAGGGCATCACCGAGGGCGAGGTCGACGAAGAAGGGTTCGAGAAGCGCGACTACGAGGCCGAGTACAAAGAGCAGTTCAAGCGCGAAAAGGGCGGCAAGGGCGAGCGGCTCGACGAGATCTCCGACGCCGTGGTGTGGGACCAGGACGACGAGCGCGAGCTGGTCTACGACGAGTGGGATCAGAAGATCCGCGACGAGAAGCAGGCCTTCATCGACGATCAGAAGGCCAAGGCCGAGGCCGAGGCCAAGGTGCGCGAGAAGGTGCTCAAGGGCATGGCGCGCGAGCTGGCCGACGAGGAGTTCGGGATCATCCGCGACCCGGAGACCGGCGAAATCCTGGCGGTCGAGCCGCCCGAGAAGCCCGGTGGCAAGGGCGGCAAGAAGAAGTCGTGATCCGCGGCGGCGCGCGGTGCGTGACTGAATGCTCGCTCAGCGCCTCGCATCGTAACGCGACGGAGCGGTCGGGGTCACCGCGGGCCAGGGCGAAAAGCGTCGTGAACACGAGCTGTTGAGCGTGGTGTCCACGCGCCGCCGAGCGCGTGTCAGACGTAGGGAAGATCTCTCGATCGCATTGACCATTGACCTGGGTCAAAGCGGTCCCTTAAACGAGCGGTGACGGCCAGGCACGATCCCCCACATCGAACCTGTGCCGCGAGCAACGTGTCGCTCTCGGGGTGCGGGACCCAAGTGCGTGCGTGGAGGGTCGCGCCCGCCGAGTGGCATCGCCCACAAGGCGAAACCCCGCGGAGGGCGCGGCCTTCACCCTCGAGCGTCGACCTCGCGTCGTACGCGGTGGCGCGCACGCCACGCGCTGGCGCTCACAGGGCGATCAGCACGCCGGAGTAGCCGGTGTCGCGCTCGAAGCGGCGCTGGAACGAGAGCGCGCTCTCGCTGGTCGGGAAGTCGCCAACCTCGACGCGAAAGAGCCCGCGACCGTCGGTCGTGCGGACCTGGCGGATGCGAACGGCGGCGCCTGCGCGCTCGAGCTCCTGCGCGATCACCTGCGCGGCGGACTGCGTGTCGAAGAGCGAGATCTGCAACGTGAAGCCGCCGTGGGTCGGCGCCGCGCCCGGGTCGGGCGTCACGGCGGACACGACGCCGGGAGGTGTGACGGCGGGCGACGGCTCCTCGCGGAGCCCGAGCGAGCGCACCGCCTGCAGCTGCATGTGCGCCTCGGCGCGCGCGCGCTCGGTCGGGTCGCTCGGCAGGGGCGGCGCGATCGGGCGGGCGAGGCTCTGATCGATGCCGCGGGTCGGGGGCCAGACCTGGGCGAGCGCGATCTGGCGTTGTCGCGCGCTGGCGGCCGTCGGCAGGGTGGCGCGCGCGGCGATGGGGGCGATGGGGCTCGGCGCGGGCGTGGGCTCGGGGGCGGTGGCGCGCCCGACCGCGAAGCCGCCGACGGCGATGAGCAGCACGACGAAGGTGAGACCGGTGAGCTGCCAACGGTCGAGCTCGACGACCGGCACATCCGCGCGATCTCCGGGATCGGAGCGTCGACGGTGACGCGAGAGGAGTCGGCTGAGCTGCATGGTTGGGTCGATACCGCCGGGTTGGGGCTGTCGGGCTGCGTGCAGAGAGAGACCGCAGAGCTGCGACTACGCATCGGTGTCGGGGAGGATGGGTTGCGCAGTCGCAGCTCTTTGGAGCGGAGGCCGGTGGGCGCGCGCCCCCGTCGGCGGCGGGGGCGCGGCGCTCAGCGCGGCCGGAACGGCAGGACGACGTGCGGGTCGCGCGGGTGCGCCGGCTCGGCGTCGGCCTGGATGGATGCGACGAGCGCGCCGTGCCGCCCGCTGCGGTAAGCGTCCGCCGAGGCGCGCGCGCCCTGCAGGCGACGCGTCAGCGAGAGGTAGGCTTCCAGCTTGGGAGCGGTGTGGGCGCGTGAAGTGTGCATCCGTCGTGTCTCCGGATCGAGAGAGCGAGCTCTCGAAGCGCAAGCTAAGCGGCCGTCCGGAGGCGGTCAAAAAAAACGCAGCGCGTGATACGAAGGCGGCGCACCGTGGTGGGGCCCTTGGCAGGAGAGCACGAGCGATGGGCGAGATCATTTCGACGAGCGAGGCACCGGCGGCGATCGGTCCCTATTCACAGGCGATCCGCGCGGGCGGCATGACCTTCGTCTCCGGGCAGATCGCGATCGATCCGATGAGCGGCCAGGTGGTCGACGGTGACGTGGCGGCGCAGGCGCGGAGGGTGATGCACAACCTCCTGGCGATCGTGAAGGCGGCCGGGCACGAGGTCGAGGAGATCTGCCGTTGCACGATCTTCCTGAAGTCGATGGACGACTTCCAGGTCGTCAACGCGATCTACGCCGAGGCGCTCGGGGCGCATCGGCCGGCGCGCGCGACGGTCGAGGTCTCGCGCCTGCCGAAGGACGTGCTCGTGGAGATCGACGCCATCTGCGTCAGGTGACCGGAGTCGAGTGCGGCGCCGCCGGGATCAGAGGTCGATCGCGGCGCGCATGCGCTGCGTGAAGGCGAGCGCGAGCGCCGGGGCCTCGGAGGGAGGCACTGCGGCGAGCGCACGCACGAGCTCCGAGCCGACGACGACGCCGTCGGCGAAGAGCGCGACCCTGGCGGCGTCGTCGGGCGTGCGGATCCCGAAGCCGACCGCGACGGGCAGGCCCGTGAGCCGGCGCACCTCGGCGACGCGGCGCTCGACCTCGTCGAGATCGGCGAGGGCGTCGCCGGTGATGCCGGCCATCGAGACGTAGTAGGCGAAGCCGCTCGCCTCGGCGGCGATGGTGCGCACGCGCTCGGCGGAGGAGGTCGGCGTGAAGAGCGCGATGAAGTCGAGCGAGGCGCGGTGCAGATGCGTGGTCAGCTCGTGCGCTTCCTCGGGCGGCAGGTCGACGACGAGGAAGGCGTCGGCGCCGGCGTCGGCGGCGTCGCGGGCGGCGCGCTCGAGCCCGTGGCGATAGAGCGGGTTGAGGTAGCCGAAGAGCACGACCGGCGTGTCGAAGCGCGCACGGAAGTCGCGCACCAGGGCGAGCACGCTGGTGAAGGTGGTGCCGGCGGCGAGGGAGCGCAGCATCGCCGCCTGGATCACCTCGCCGTCGGCCATCGGGTCGGAGAACGGCACGCCCAGCTCGATGACCGAGGCGCCGCCGGCGGCGAGCGCGTCCATGATCGCCGCCGTGGTGGCGAGGTCGGGGTCGCCCGCGGTGATGTAGGGGATGAAGGCCTTCCTGCCCTCGGTGGCGAGGCGCGCGAAGGTGCGCGCGAGGCGCGGGCTCAGGGTCCTGGCGGCAGATGGGGCAGGCGCGTCCATGGCGTGCAGCTATCCCAGTCGTGCCGGCCGATGCAAGCGCGGCCTGGCGCGTGAGAGCCCCGGGGGGCTGCGCAGGTGCGCGCGCGGACCGTGGTGAAATTCGTGACTGAGAAGGCGCTGTATTGCTACGGGCGCGCGGATCTGCTACCCGCACCTCATGACCTCCGTCCTGACCGCCCTGTCCGAGCGCTTCCCACACCTGCGCGAGCCCGCCGCCAATGCATGCCGCTACGACGGCGGCCGTGGGCACGTCGAGAGCTACTTCCTGCGCGCCAACGATCCGACGCGGGCGCGCGCGCTCTGGCTCAAGGCGACGATCCTCGCGCCGCTCGATGGCGAGGCGGTCGCCGAGACCTGGCTCATCGCCTTCGATGGCGAGCGCGAGCGCGTCTTCGCCGCCAAACACACGCACCCGTGGTCGGAGGCGGCCTTCGTCGGCGACGAGCTCGGCGCGCGCATCTCGGTCGGTGACTGGCTCATCGCGCTCTCCGATCAGGGGCACGCGCGCGGGACCATGCGTGCGCCGAGCGGCGAGGCCCGCTTCGACTTGGGCTTTTCGCCCGGGCCCGGCGCGGTCGCCGCGCCGCTCTCGATCTTCCCGTCGCGTGTCTTGCGCGAGGGGCCGTTCCCGCGCTCGAAGCTGCTCACGCCCTATCCGTGGCTCGTCTTCTCGGGGAGCCTCGAGGTCTTCGGCGAGCGCTGGGAGCTCGCTGGCTGGGACGGCATGCAGGGCCACAACTGGGGCAAGGAGCACGCCTTCGAGTACGCCTGGGGGCAGTGCCTCTTCCCGGCGGGCGACGGCGCGCCCGAGACGATGGTCGAAGGCTTCAGCGGCAGGATCCGGCTCGCCGGCCGACCCACGCCGCGCATGTCGGCGCTGGTCGTGAGGCGCGGCACGCGCACCTTCCGCTTCGACGCGATCTTCGACTTCTGGCGCCAGGAGGCCCAGATCAGCGACGAGCGCTGGAGCGTCACCCTGCGCGGCGCCGACGGCTGGGCGCGCCTGCGCATGCACGCCGCCGGGCGGCCGATGGCCTGCCTCGGCTACCACAACCCGGATCGCTCGCTGGCGTACTGCTTCAACACCAAGCTCGCCGAGGTGCACCTCGAGGTGCGCCCGCGCGGGGGTGAGCCGTTCGTGTGCACGAGCGCGCACGGCGGCGCCTTCGAGCTCCTGCGCCGCGAGGTCGAGCCCGGCCGGGAGGTGGTGTGATGTTCCCGCGCTTCGTCGAGACGATGCGAGGCGAGCTCACCGACCCGGACGGACACGCGCGGAAGGTCGCGTTCACCGTCGAGGCGATCGAGGAGGCGGCCGGGCGTCACCGCGTGAGCGGCGTCGTCAGCGCGCCGCCCTGGACGCACGAGGAGGTCGAGTGCACGGGGATCATCGCGATCGCGAGCGGGCTCCGCTCGATCCACTACGAGATCCACTTCGTCGCCGATGACGGGCGCGCGCTCTGGCTCGACGCGACCAAGCACCCGCGCCCGTGGCGACCGCTCGCGACGATGACCTTCATGCCGGTCACCCTGCGCGACGAAGGTGGGCGCGCGCTCTCGGAGGGGCGCATGTTCTTCGACACCGCCGACCTGCCGGCGTTCCTCGCGTCGGCCGTGCCGGGCAGCGACGGCGGCCGCATCGCGCTCGAGGTGCGTCGCAAGGCCGCCGCCCGGCGTGCGCTCGAGGCCGGCCGCGCCACGCCCCCTGGTGTCGCGAGCGCCCAGGCGCGCTGGGAGACGACGCTCATGGCGCTGGCCGAGGTCGCCATCCCGGCCGGCCAACGCCTGCCGGGTGTGGGGCCCGAAGCGCTGGCGCGCCTCCAGGAGCTGCTCCACACCTTCCCGCCGTCGGTGATGGAGCGCTATCGCACGATGCTCAGCGCGCTCGAGCTCGCGACGCTGCCGCGCTGGCGTCGCCGCTTCTCGGAGCTCGATCCGGAGCGCCGCACCGCCGCGCTGGCGAGCCTCGACGACAACGAGGCGATGCACGTCGGCCTCAGGCTCCTGCTCATGCCGCTCAAGCTCGCCTGGCTCGACGACCCGACGATCCACGCCGAGCTCGGCCATCGCTACCGCGTCGAGCCGCCGAAGAAACCCGAGCGCATGCGCTGGCGTGAGCAGATCGTCGACGCCGCCACGCTCAGCGACGGCGACACCGTCGAGTGCGACGTCGTCGTCGTAGGCACCGGCGCCGGCGGCGCGCCGGTCGCGCGCGCGCTCGCCCACAAGGGCCACGCCGTGCTGATGGTCGAGGAGGGCCCGCACTTCACGCGCAGCGACTTCAACGGCCGCGCCTTCGAGATGATGCGCCGCCTCTACCGCGACGGCGCGACCACGCACGCGCTCGGCAACACCTACATCCCGCTGCCGGTCGGCATGGGGGTCGGCGGCACGACGCTCGTCAACTCCGGCACCTGCCTGCGCGCGCCCGAGAGCACGCTGCGCGAGTGGGTCTTCCAGACCGGCCTGTCCGAGCTCGCGCCCGAGTCGCTCGACGCGTGGTACGCCTCGGTCGAGGCGACGCTCGGGGTCGCACCCTCGTCCGACGCGGCGCTCGGCAAGGCGCAGGCCCTCATCGCGCGCGGGGCCGGCGCCCTCGGCTACGAGCACGGCGCGCTGCCGCGCAACGCCCCCGGCTGCGACGGTCAGGGGCTCTGCTGTTTCGGCTGCCCGACCGACGCCAAGCGCTCGACCAACATCTCGTACGTGCCCGAGGCGCTCGAGCGCGGCGCGCAGCTCTTCACCAACCTGGCGATCGACCGCGTGCTCACCGAGCGCGACACGGCGGTCGGCGTCAGCGGCGTCGCGCAGGGACCGCGCGGTCCCGTCCGCGTCAACGTGCGCGCGAGCGTGGTCGTGCTCGCATGCGGCACGCTGCACACCCCGACGCTCCTCCTGAAGAACGGCCTCTGCTCGAGCTCGGGCGAGGTCGGCAAGAACCTCTCGATCCACCCCGCGCTCGGGGTCGTCTCGCTCTTCGACGAGCCGGTCGACGGCTGGCGCACGGTCCCGCAGGGCTACGGGATCCACGAGCTCCAGGACGAGGGCATCATGTTCGAGGGCGCGCACGCGACCCTCGACGTCACCGCGGCGATGATGCAGGAGTGGGGCCGCGAGTGGGTCGATCTCGTCGAGCGCGCGCGCCACTGGCTCGGCTTCGGCTTCATGATCAAGGACACCTCGCGCGGGCGCGTGACGCTCGGGCGCGACGGCCGCCCGCGCGTGCGCTACCTCGTCAACGACCACGACGTGCGCCGCCTGCGCCATGCGCTCGGCACGCTCTGCCGCGTGATGGTCGCCGCCGGCGCGAGCGAGATCCGCACGCCGCTGCCGCACGCGAAGGTCGTGCGCACGCTGCGCGAGATCGAGGCGCTCGAGCGCCACCCGGCGCGCGCGCGCCACTTCGACCTCACCGCCTATCACCCGCTCGGCACCTGCCGCATGGGCAAGGACCCGCTGCGCTCGGTCGTCGGCGAGACCCACGAGACCCACGACGTACACAACCTCTTCATCTGTGATGGCTCGGTGATGCCCGGCCCGATCGGCGCCAACCCGCAGCTCACGATCATGGCGATGTCGCTGCGCGCCGCCGAGGCGGTGCACGTCCGCCTGCGGCGCCTGGGTGCGTTGACGCTCTCCGCGGGCGCGTGATAGCAGGGTGGGCCGACCCACGGAGGGTCGCCCGAAGGAGACGAGATGAGCAGCGTCAAGGACGTGTTCCAGGAAATCGACGGCCGCCTCAAGGCCGATCCGGCGAAGAGCAAGGAGATCGACGGCGCCTTCAAGTTCGTCGTCACCGGCGAGGGCGCGGGCACCTACGTGGTCGACTGCCGCGGGGTCGAGGTGCGCGAGGGTGAGGGCGACGGCGACGTGACGATCACCGTCGAGGGGCCGGACCTGGTCGCGATCAAGGAAGGCTCGCTCGACGCGATGCAGGCGTTCATGCTCGGCAAGGTGCAGGTCGACGGCGACTTCGGCCTGGCGATGAAGCTCCAGCAGATCCTCGCCTGAACCCCCGACCGCGATCGACCGCGATCGACCGCGCGGGCCTGGCGATCGCTCCGTAGGGGCCGCCCTTCCGGCGGCCCGGCACTCCGAGGAGGCCATGTCACTCGAGACCCAGCCGCTCCAAGGCCTGCGCGTGCTCGACCTGAGCCGCCTCCTCCCCGGTCCGTACGCGACGCTGGTGCTCGCCGACCTCGGCGCCGAGGTGATCAAGATCGAGGCGCCCGAGGGCGGCGACTACCTGCGCTGGATGCCGCCGCTGACCGGCAAGGTGAGCTGGGCCTTCTTCGCGCTCAACGCCTCCAAGCGCTCGGTCGCCATCGACCTCAAGAAGCCCGAGGGCGCCGACGCCTTGCGCGCGCTCGCCGGGCAGGCCGACGTGCTCGTCGAGTCCTTCCGCCCCGGCGTCATGGACCGCCTCGGCCTCGGCTACCAGGCGCTGTCCGCCATTAACCCGCGCCTCGTCTACTGCGCGCTGACCGGCTACGGGCAGCACGGCCCCTACCGCGACGCGCCGGGCCATGACCTCAACTACATGGCGCTGGCCGGCGCGCTCGGCCTCGGCGGCCCGGCCGATCGCCCACCCCAGGTGCTGCCGATCCAGGTCGCCGACATCGGCGGTTCGCTCTGGTCGCTGGTCGCGATCCTCGCCGCGCTGCACGCCCGCCAGGCGACGGGGCGCGGTCGCTTCCTCGACGTCTCGATGACCGACGGGGTCACGGGCTTTCTCACCGCCGCGCTCGCCCCGCACCTCGGCTCGGGCGCCGCACCGCCGCGCCGCGGTGACGACGTGCTCACCGGCGGGCAGACCTGTTACGGGGTCTACGCCACCAAGGACGGCGCCTTCATGACGCTCGCCGCGCTCGAGCCGAAGTTCTGGCTCGTCTTCTGCCAGAAGGTCGGCCACCCCGAGTGGGTGAAGCGCCAGTTCGATCCCTCCTTGCGCGCCGAGGTCGTCGCGCTCTTCGCCTCGCAGACGCGCGCCGAGTGGGAGGCGCTCTTCTCGGGCAGCGAGGCGTGCGTCGAGCCGGTGCTCGCGCCCGACGAGCTCGCGGCACACCCGCTGCACCTGGCGCGCGGGCTCGTCGTCGAGTCCGAGGGTTTGAGACGCCTGCGCACGCCGACGCGCCACCCCGCAGCGCCGCCCTCGGGCAAGGCGCCGGAGCTGGGCGAGCACACACGCGAGGTCCTGCGTGAGGCCGGGCTGTCCGACGACGCGATCGATCGCCTCGCAGCGCAAGGTGTCATCAAGACATGAAGGCGCTCCGCATCATCTGGCGCGCGTTCCAGATCACCTTCGTGCTCTTCGGCATGTTCTGGGCGTGGGTCTACTCGCAGACCGGGATCCGCAAGCTCGTCTGGCGGACCTTCCTCCGCGGTCGACCCTACGAGCCGCTCGAGAACCCGCGCATCCTGCGCCGCGCCTTCGAGGCCCTCGGCCCGAGCTTCATCAAGCTCGGCCAGGTAATCGCGTCGAGCCCCGGCCTCTTCCCCAAGCGCTACTCCGACGAGTTCCAGCGCTGCCTCGATCGCGTCAAGCCCTTCCCGGTGCCCGAGCTCAAGGCCACCGTCGAGCGCGAGCTCGACAAGCCCCTCGGCGGCCTCTTCGCCTCCTTCGAGGACGAGCCGCTCGGCTCCGCCTCGATCGCGCAGGTGCACGGCGCGACCCTCAAGGGCGCCGACGGCGCGCTGCGCGAGGTCGTCGTCAAGGTGCAGCGCCCGGGGATCAGGAACAAGGTCGATGCCGACATCTGGTGGATGCGGCGCGGCGCGTGGGTCGCCGAGAAGCTCTTCAAGGGCGCGCGCCTGTCCAACGTGCGCGGCGTCATCGACGACTTCGACCGCACGATCCACGAGGAGATCGACTTCCGGATGGAGGGGCAGAACCTCCATGAGTTCAACGTCTTGATGGCGAAGTACGGCGTCGCCGACGTCAAGGCGCCGTCCCCGGTCGACGGCATGGTCACCGAGCGCGTGCTGGTGATGGAGCGCTTCCACGGCCTCAAGGCCGACGACCGCGACGGCATCCTCGCCGCCGGCATCGACCCGGAGGTCTACCTCAGGAAGGGCCTGCGCGCCTGGCTCATGACGATGGCGCTCGACGGCTACTTCCACGGCGACGCGCACGCCGGCAACCTCATGATGCTGCCCGGCGGCGTCGTTATCGACGGCAAGCCGGTCCCCGCGGTGGGCCTCCTCGACTTCGGCATCATCGGCCGCTTCACGACGCTGCAGCGCCACCAGGTGCTGCGCTACGTGCTCGCCTTCACCGCGCAGGACTACCAGGCGCTCGCCGAGATCATGACCGAGATCGGCGCCGTCGACGAGACGATCGATCGCAGCCAGCTCGTGCCCGATCTCGCGCGCGTCTACTCACCGCTGCTCGAGAAGAACCTCGCCGACATCAAGTACGAGGAGATCCTGCCCGACATCACGGCGCTCGCCTACCGCTACGGCATCAAGCTCCCGAGCGAGTTCCTGCTGATCCTGAAGCAGCTCCTCTTCTTCGATCGCTACGCCAAGCTGATGGCGCCGAACCTCAACGTCTTCTCCGACTGGCACCTCGTCGACTTCCTCTTCGGCCCGCTCGCGGTGAAGTCCGGCCTCGACTTCAACGTGCTCTTCCCGCTCTTGCAGCGGGTGCAGAAGAAGTTCGCCGAAAAGGGTGTCACGATGTTCCCGGCGGCCTGAGCCGACCCTTCATCCTTTGACGTGGGCGATGAAGCCTCGCACGTCCGCGGCGACCCCGGTGTAGGCGTCGCCAAGCGCCTTCTCGACCCGGTCGCGGTAGTCGAGCGCCCACTGCGGAAGCGGCTTGTCGGCGATGGCCATGAACTCGAGCGAGCTGGCGAAGCGGATGTCGGCGATGGTCGGGCTCGCGCCGTCGCCGATGAAGCCGTCGCGCACGAAGTAGGTGCGGAAGACCTCGAGCGCCTCCTCGCACGCGTTCTCCGAAGCGGCGCGCGCCGCCTCCTTGTCCTCCTTGCTGGCGGTCTCCCACGAAGCGACCTCGCCCGGGTAGGTCGGGAAGCCCAGCCGCGGGTAGGTCGCGCGCGCGAGCAGCGGGTAGAGCGTGCCGGTGAGGTAGAAGTTGGCGCCGTCGACCAGCGCGCGGCGGTGCGGGTCGCTCGGGTAGAGCGCGTCGAGGCCGTGCAGGTTCGCGAGGTACATGCAGATGGCGCAGCTCTCCCACATCGCGCCGCGCGGGTGGCTGTCGACCTCGATGGCCGGCGTGAGGTGCGCCGGGATCTTCGCCATGAACTCGGGCGAGCGGGTCTTGCCCCAGGCGTTCTCCTCGGTGTGCTCGATCCCGGCGGCGCGCAGGAAGACGCGCACGGTCATGTTGTTGACGCTGGGCGGGAGCATGTGCAGGTGGACGTTGGCGCTCATCGGGATCCTCCTTGGGTGACTCGAGTGGTCTTGCTGTAGCCGAGGTGCGCGACCTGGTCCAGCGGGGCGCGGGCGTGCCATCGGCGTTGCCCGGGGCAGCGCCGATGGAGTCGTCGGATGCGACGCGTGGAGCTTGCCTTTCCCGGCGGCCGTGTCAATGTATGAAACGTGCAAAACGTTCTACGCGCCTCGTTTGTCCTCATCGTCGCCCAGGCCGCCTGCGACATGCCTTCGGCCGAGGTGCTCGACGCGCCCCGCGTGCTCGCGCTCAGGATCGAGCCAGCCACCTTCACGCCCGGGGCCGAGCACACCCTCTCGGCGCTCGCCTTCGAGGTCGGCCCCGAGCTGGACTGGTCGTTCTGCGCCGACGCCTGGCGCCCGACCGATCCGCCGAGCTGCCCGAGCGAAGCCGTCGAGCTCGGCCGCGGCAACCCGCTCACCGCGACCCTGCCCGCGGTCGACAGCGGCTGGCTCCTCGCCGCACCGGCGACCGGTGAGGCGCTGCCCGCGGTCAAGCGCCTGACGAGCGACACCGCCGCACAGAACCCCGAGCTCGTCGGGATCACGCGCACCGACGACGGCCCCTCGCCGCCGCCGCCCGCCTCGTCGCTCATGCTCGCGCTGACGCTCGCCGATCCGGCGCTCGCCCCCGAGCTCGTCGTCTCCTGGTACCTCACCGCCGGCGCGCTCGATCCCAAGCGCACGCTCGCCTCGGAGCCCGCCACCCTCGTCCTGCCCGCGCGCCCCGAGCCCGTGCGCGTCATCGCCGTCGTGCGCGAGCCGGCCGGCGGCACATCCTGGACCGAGACGACCTTCACCGTGGACGGCCCATGAGCGCGCTCCTGTCGACGCTCACCGCGCTCGCGCTCGCCGCTGAGCCCGCGCCGCCACCTACGCCGGACGAGGTCACGCCGCCCCGGCTCCTCGCGCCGCTCGACCTGCCGCGCGTGCTCCCCGCACGCCGCGACGTGCCGGTCGTCGTCTTCGTCCAGCTCACCGTCCAGGCCGACGGCACCGTCGAGGATCTCGCGCTCGCCGACCCGCCCGGCGCCCCCCGGACCGATCCCGCGATCGCGAAGATCGCGCTGGACGCGCTCGCCGCGGCGCGGATCAGCCCCGCCACCCGCGGCGGCGAGCCGCTGGCCGTGCGCATCACCGTGCCGGTCACGCTCGGCCAGCCGACGGCCTCGCTCGAGCTGCGCTACGACCGCAGGGACCCCGCGCCGACCCCGACCGTCGCGCGCGGCGTCGAAGGCCGCGTGCTCGAACGCGGCACCCGCCGCCCCGTCGCCGGCGTCGCCGTGCTCCTCGACGGCGAGCGCGAGACCCTGACCGACGAGGATGGCCGCTTCGCCTTCCGCGACGTCGCCGCCGGCACGGCGCGCGTCGAGATCCCGCTCGTGTCGGGACAGGGAGCGGCCGCCGAGGTGCGCGTGCCCGGCTCGGTCACGCTCCGCATCGACCCCGACGCGCTCGCCGACTTCCGCACGCGCGTCCTGCGTGGACCGACCGTGACCGACGCCGCGCGGATCCGCGTCCCGGTCGAGCGCGCGCGCGAGGTCCCGGGCTCCTCCGGCGATCCGCTCAAGGTGCTCGAGAGCCTGCCGGGCGTCGCGCGCCCCGCCGCCGCCGGCCCCGGCGCGGGCGAGCTCGCCGTGCGCGGCACCGCGCCCGAGGACACCAAGCTCTTCATCGACGGCCTGCCGCTCTTTCAGCTCTACCACTTCGGCAACATCTACTCCGTCGTGCAGGACGCCTGGATCGACGACATCGACTTCCGCGCCGGCGGCTTCTCCACCGGCTTCGGCGATGCCATCGGCGGCATCGTCGACGTCACCCTGAAGGACCTCGATCCGACCGGCGTGCACGGCCACCTCGACGTCAACGTCTACCACGCCGCCGGCCTCGTCACCGTGCCGCTCTCCGAAGACTGGACGCTCGGCGTCGCGCTCCGCCGCTCCTGGGTCGACGCGATCCTCGGCGGGATCGTCGGCGACTCGGTCAGCTTCTCCACCGTGCCGCGCTACTACGACTATCAGGTCCGCGCCGACTACCGCCCGCGCGACGACGGACCGCGCCTGCGTCTGCTCGTCTTCGGCTCCGACGACGAGGTGGTCGTGCTCGGCGGCGGCCCCGACGCGGACGACCCCAACGGCTCGGGGTTTTCGCTGCGCCGCTTCTTCCATCAGATCCAGGGGCGCCTCCTCACCCCGCTGGCGCCCGGCCTCGATCTCTCGCTCGGCCTCGCCACGAGCTACCAGGGCCTCGAGCTCAGCCCCGGCCAGAGCGACTTCGCGCTGACCTTCGACCCGATCACGCTGCGCGCCGATCTCGCCTGGCGCGGCGACGAGCGCCTGCGCCTCGAGGGTGGCCTGTGGGCCGAGCTGACCCGCTTCAAGGTCGAGCTCGCCCTGCCGCTGCCGACCAAGGAGGGGCAGGTGCAGCTCCCGAGCGAGATCCGCCCGATCTACGAGGCGGTCGACGAGGGCCTCACCGGGCGCCTCGACCTCTGGGGCGAGGCGAGCTATCGCGCGCTCGACGCGCTCACCCTCTCGGGCGGCTTCCGCCTCGCGAGCTGGCACGGCGGCCTCAGCGCGGTCGCGCCCGATCTGCGCCTGGCCGCGAGCTGGCAGCTCGCCGAGCCGACGCGCCTCACGCTCAGCGGCGGCCTCACCCACCAGGCGCCGGCGCCCGACGAGACCGCGCGCACGACCGGCAACCCCGACCTCGATCCCGAGCGCGGCGCCTACGTGAACCTCGCGTTCGCGCACTCCTTCGGCGATCTCTTCGCGCTCGAGCTCCAGGGCTTCTACAAGCGCCTCGACCAGCTCGTCTCCCCGACCGCCGACGGCGCCGAGCGTCCGTACGACAACGCCGGCACCGGCGCCGTCATCGGCGGCGAGCTCCTCTTGCGCCTGCAGCACCCGGTGGTCGACGGCTGGGTCGCGTACACGCTGTCGCGCTCACGCCGCACCGACCGGCCCGGCGAGCCCGAGCGCTTCTTCTCCTTCGATCAGACGCACGTGCTGGCGCTCGTCGCCGGCGTCAAGCTCGGCCGCGGCTGGCGCTTCGGCACGCGCCTGCGCTACGCCACCGGCAACCCCTTCACGCCGCTCGAGCCGGCCTACTTCGACGCGGGCGCGGACGTGTGGGTGCCGCGCGCGGCCGGCGCGCCGCTGTCCCAGCGCTCCGCCGACTTCCTCCAGCTCGACCTGCGCGTCGACAAGACCTGGGTCTTCGACACCTGGAGCCTCGAGCTCTACTTCGAGCTCAACAACGCCACCAACCGCAGGAACATCGAGTCGATCCAATACGCCGAGGACTACCGGAGCCGCGACGACATCACGAGCTTCCCGCTCACGCCGTCGCTCGGCGTGCGCGGCGCTTTCTGAGGGGATGGCGCGTAGCGGGTCAGAACGTGAGCACCTCGTCGATCGAGCTCGCGTCGCTCATGACCATGACCAGCCGATCGAAGCCGAGCGCGATCCCGACCGAGGGCGGCATCGCCGAGAGCGCCTGCAGGAACTCCTCGTCGAGCGGGATCTCCGGCTTGCCGAGGGCGCGCCGCTCGGCGTTGTCGGCGAGGCAGCGCTGGCGCTGCTCGACGGGATCGATGAGCTCGCCGAAGGCGTTGGCGAGCTCGAGGCGCCCGAGGTAGAGCTCGAAGCGCTCGGCGACGCGCGGGTCGCCCGGCTTCCTGCGTGCGAGCGACGCCATCGCCGCCGGCCACTCGATCACCAGCTCCGGGCGCTCGAGCCCGAGCGTCGGCTCGATCCGATCGACCAGCGCCTGCAGCCAGCGATCGACGTCGAGGTCCTCGGGGTGGGCGATGTCGGCGCGCTCGCGCAGGAGGTCGAAGAAGCGATGCCGCGGAAAGGGTGGGGTGAGATCGTAGCGGCGCCCGCGCCAGGTCAGCGCCTCGCGCCCGCCGTTCATGTGCACGAGCAGCGACTCGCAGTCGCGCATGAGCGCCGCGTAGTCCTCCACCCCGGGGCGATACCACTCGAGGATCGAGAACTCGGGGCGGTGGTTGCGGCCGCGCTCACCGTCGCGGAAGACCTTGGCGAGCTGCCAGATCGGGCCCGAGCCCTCGGCGATGAGGCGCTTCATCGCGTACTCGGGCGAGGTGATGAGCCAGCGCGTCTCGAGCTCGGGACCCGGGGTCGGGTGGAGCTCGACGCGGATCGGATCGAGGTGGGTCTCGGTGCCGGGCGAGGGGACCAGCAGCGGCGTCTCGACCTCGAGGAAGCCCTCGCGCCGAAACCATGCCCGCATCAGCCCGAGGAGCTCGGCGCGGCGTGCGAGCCGAGCCCATCGGAGCTCGCGCTCGTCCTTCACTTCGTCTGGATGCGCCCGACGTACTCGGCCGTGCGAGTATCGATGCGGATGGTGTTGCCAACGTCGATGAAGAGCGGCACGCGCACGGTCGCGCCGGTCGAGATCACCGCCTCCTTCGTGACGTTGTTGGCGGTGTCGCCCTTGACCGCGGGCTCGGCGTAGGTGACCTCGACCTCGATGAAGTTCGGCAGGTCGACGTTGATGACGCGCCCTTCGTAGAAGAGGATGTTGCAGCGCATGCCTTCCATCAGGAAGCCCGCCTGGTCGCCGAGCTTGTCGGCCGTGACCGGGAACTGGTCGTAGGTCTCCGAGTCCATGAAGACGAACTCCTCGCCCTCCTTATAGGAGTAGGTCGCCTCGCGCGTCTCGACGTCGACCTCTTCGAGCGTCTCGCCCGTCCTGAAGTTCCGCTCGAGGACCTGGCCGGTGATGAGGTTCTTCATCTTGGTCCAGGTGAAGGCCGCGCCCTTGCCGGGCTTGACGAACTGGAAGTCGACGACGTTGTACGGGGCGCCGTCCATCTTGAACTTGAGGCCCTTCTTGATGTCGGAGGTCTGGTAAGGCATCGCTATCCTCGGGTCGTTTCCAGTGCGACTGTCACTGAAGCGCGCGCGCCTTAGCACGCCGCGTATGGGAAGTCATGCAGCATCATCCCGAAGAGACGGTGCGCGAGCTCATCAGCTTGTGGCGCCGGGAGCGCGAGGCCGCCCGCGAACGCTTCCGCCTCGAGCGCGACCAGCTCCCGTGGAAGGAGCGCCTCGCGCGCGGGCTGGCGGCGCACGACCTCACCATCGACGAGACGCTGCCCGCGCCGGGAGGGCGCCTCGTCATCGTCGTACGCTCGGGTGATGCGCGCTTCGATCGCCACCTCCTGCGGCTCAGGCCGGGCGACCCGGTGCGCCTCTTCACCCAGGACCCCGACGAGCGCGACGCGACCTTCGCGATCGTCGAGCGCTGGCGCGGCCCTGCGCTCGGACTGGCGATCGACGGCGAGGTGCCCGAGCGCCTCGAGGAGGTGCCCTTCCGCCTCGAGCGCGAGGCCCCCGAGGCGACCTTCGAGCGCGGCCAACGCGCCCTCGAGCGCCTGCAGCAGGCCCACGGTGACCTCGCCCACCTGCTGCGCGTCGCCTACGGCAAGGGCACGCTCGAGCGCGTCGGCCAGGAGCCGGTGCGCTTCCTCGACCCGGACCTCGACGAGGCGCAGCGCGACGCGGTCGCGCACGCGCTCGACACCTTGCCGCTGGCGCTGGTGCACGGTCCGCCCGGCACCGGCAAGACGCGCTCGCTCGTCGAGGTGATCCGCCAGCTCGTCCGCCGCGGCCAGCGCGTGCTCGCGGTCGCGGCCTCCAACGTCGCCGTCGACAACCTCGTCGAGCGTCTGGTGGCGAGCGGCACGCCGGCCCTGCGCATCGGCCACCCGGCGCGCGTGCTGCCCGAGGTCGAGGCACACACGCTGGCGGCGCGCCTCGATCAGCACGAGGCCACGCGTCTCACGCGCGGCTGGGTGCAGGAGGCCAACGCGCTCAAGCGGCGGAGCGAGAACCAGGCCGCGCGCAATACCGGCGATCGCGCCGCGCGCCGCGAGGCCTTCGCCGAGGCGCGGCGCCTCTTGAAGGACGCGCGCACGCACCTGCGCCGGGTCGAGCAGGCGCTGGTCGCGCAGCACCCGGTCGTGTGTGCCACGCTGGTCGGCGCCGATCACGCCGTCTTGCGCGACGAGACCTTCGACGTGGTCGTGCTCGACGAGGCGACCCAGGCGGTCGATCCGCTGGCGTGGATCGCGCTCTCGTCCGCGCCGCGCGCCATCCTCGCCGGCGACCCGCACCAGCTGCCGCCGACGGTGATCGATCCGGACGCCGCGCGTCGTGGTCTCGCCACGACGATCTTCGATCGGCTCCATCGCCGCCTCGGCGAGAGCGCCACGCGCATGCTGACGACGCAGCACCGCATGCACGAGGTGATCATGCGCTTCCCCTCCGATGCGCTCTACGGCGGCCAGCTCGTCGCGCACCCGACGGTCGCGGCGCACACGCTCGAGGAGCTCGGCGTGCTCGCCGATCCGCTCAGGCCCGGCGCGCGCGTCTTCGTCGACTGCGCCGGCGCGGGCCTGTCCGAGGACAAGCGCGAGCCGGACGGTTCGACGCGCAACGTGGAGATGGCCGAGCGCACCGCCGCCGAGGTGCGGCGCCTGCTCTCGCGCGGCCTCGCCCCGAGCGCGTGCGCCGTGCTCACGCCCTATGACGCGCAGGTCTCCGAGCTGCGCGCGCGCCTTGGCGACGCCCAGGCCGCGGGCCTGGAGATCGGCACCGTCGATGGCTTCCAGGGGCGCGAGAAGGAGGCGATCGTCATCGATCTGGTGCGCTCGAACGACGCGGCCGAGCTCGGCTTCCTCGCCGACGTCCGGCGCATGAACGTCGCGCTCACGCGCGCTCGCCGCTTCCTCCTGGTCATCGGGGACTCGGCGACCATCGGCGCGCACCCCTTCTACGCGAGCTTCCTCACCGACGTGGAGCGTGCGGGCGCTTGGGTCAGCGTCTTTTCCGACGCGGCCGAACTCTTTTGAGTGGAAATTGGTTCGATCTTTCGCCAGCATCGCCTCGCTCGCGATCGAGGTCCGAGCGGCGTGACGCGCGACGCCGACGCGCGCCGAGGCGCCCTTGACCCGAAGTCAGGCGGTTGACCGCAAGGGTCGGATCGCCTATGCGTTTCCAGCAACCAGTCCCTGCATTCCCATGAGGTCGAAGCGATGACCAAGTCGCAGCTCATCGATGCCATCGTCCAGAAGAAGAGCGGGCTCCCGCGCAAGACCGTCGAGCAAGCCGTCAACGCGGTCTTCGACGAGATGGTCAACGCGATGAAGCGCGGCGAGCGCATCGAGATCCGCGGCTTCGGCAACTTCACCGTGCGCCGGTACAAGGCCTACACCGGGCGCAACCCCAAGACCGGTGCGACGGTGCACGTCGACGCCAAGCAGATGCCCTTCTTCAAGGTCGGCAAGGACCTGCGCGAGCGCATCAACAAGGGCTGAGGTCGCGGCCTCGCTCGCCGGGCTTGCGGGAGCTCGGTGGGATCACACGTCGATGATCGTCGGCCGCCGCCGAAACGGCGAAGGGATCCGTCCCGGCGGGATGATCTCGACGTCGCTCGAGAGCGGGGGCGGAGCCGCACGGTGTGTCCGGGCGCGCGGGCGCTCGCGATCCTGCGCGCGATGGCGCCAGGCGACGATCGCCAGGCCGAGCGCGGCGCCGTCGCTGATCACGCCGGGGAAGGCGATGAGGATCGCGACGACCGCCCACAGCGCGTGCGGGCCGAGGATGAGAGGGCGCGTCGGGCGGCCGGCGCCGAGATCGTCGCGCGCGCGCTCGGCCAGGGCGGTGAGCGAGAGGGCCTGGCGGCGCAGGAGCCACATTCCGACGGCGGCGGTGGCGAGCACGTAGAGGAGGACCGGCGCGGCGCCGAGCGCGACGCCCAGCTCGATGAGGAGCCAGAGCTCGATGAAGGGCAGGGCGAGGATCGGGAGCAGGCGAATCACGTGCCGAGCGTAGGCACGGCGTGTGGAACGAGCAAGCGCGGCGTGCGCGCGCGTTCGGCCGCTCGAACCCGTCCGGGGGTGGCATCGGCGGCGAAGCGATCGCATACTCATGAGCGATGTTGGCCCTCGTCCGCCCTGGCTCCTTCGCGCCCGCCGCGTGCCTCGCGTTCGGCGTCGCGCTGGGCTGTGTCGCGCCCGGCTCGGGCGAGACCGGTCCGCCGGGCGGGGTCGTCGCCGCGTTCGGCTGCGAGGGCGAGGCGCCGGCCTGTGTCATGGGCTGCAGCGCGCGAGCGTACCTGGCGCGCGCCCGGTGCGAGGAGGGCGTCTGGCACTGCGAGCACGGCGTGCGCACCGATCTGTGCTGCGACCCGATCTACGCGCCCGAGCATTGCCCCGACTGGGGCGAGAGCTGCGGTGCCTACGAGCCCTGTGCGGACGGCTACACCTGCGTGTCTTCGCGCAGCTGGCCCCTGCCCGCCGACGAAGGCGTCTGTCGCCTCGGGGACTGGTCGATCCCCGCGCCGCTCGAGACCTGCTCACGCGACGACGTCCTGCAGGGCCATCGCCTCTTCGAGCTCGGCCCGGCGGCGGTCAAGCTCGAGGGCGTCGTCGTCGTCGAGCCGCTCTGCGATGGCCGCCGCTGCAGCGCCGACAACCCCTGCTGCCAGCGCTGCACCGGCTCCTATGCGCTCGACGTCGCCGAGCCCGGCGCCGGGCCGCTCGAAGTGCCGCTGCGCACCGAGACGCTCTCTTGCGCGGGCAGCAACTGTGGGTTCACCTGCGCGCCGCTCCAACCGGGGCGCCGCTATCGCATCTGGGGCCTGTGGCTGCCCGACGGCGGCGGCGCGACGCCCGGCGCTCTCTACGTCGCGGGGTCCTGTGCCGACTGATCGTCTCTCCGCCTTCGCCTTCATCGCCACCCTCGCTCCGGTCGCGGCCTTCGCGGGAGCCTCCTGCGCGCGCGAGGAACCGCCCCCCGCCGCCACGCCGAGCCCGCCCGCGCCCACCCCGCCGGCACCCACCCCGCCGCCCGCCGCCGACAAGGGCCCTCGTCATGAGGAGATCCACGCGGCGATCGACGTGATCCGCGATCGCCACGCGTGCAACCGCGTGACCGGTTGCCCGGGTCTGGTCGCGCTCTTCCAGTACGGGCCCGAGCTCATCGCGCCCGCCGCCGAGGCGCTCGCTCGCCCCGACCGGGGCGACGGCCACTGGACGATCGTCCTGACCGAGGCGCTCGGCCAGCTCGACGACGCGCGCGCTGCGGAGCCGCTCGTCGCGCTGCTCTCCGATCGGCGGTGGGACATCCGCGTTGCGGCGGCGATCGGGCTCGGCCACCTCGGCCAGCGCGCCCCGCCCGCCGCCCGGGCGGAGCTGCAGCGCCTCGCCGCGCTGCCCGACAACGAGCCGGGCGCCGGCGGCGACCTCGGCTTCCGCGCCGCGCTCGAGTTCGCGCTCGCGCGCGTCGACCCAGAGCGCGCCAGGGCCCACCGCGAGACCCTGCGTGCGCTCGTGCCGCAGACACGCGCGCAGGTCCTGTCCGTGCCCGCGCCGATCCTCGACGTGCTCGTCAACATCGTCGGCCACGCGCGCCTGACCGAGGCGCTGCCCGGCGTGCGCAACGCGCTCGCGACCGACAACCGCTTCGTCGTCGCCAGCGCGCTCGCCGTCGCAGGCCGCCTCAAGGACAGCGGCGCCATCATGCCGATCATCGACAAGCTCGACGACCGGAACCCGACCATCCGCAAGCTCGCCAACGCGGCGCTCGGCGAGATCACCGGCGCGAGCTTCGAGGGTGCCGGGCCGTGGCGCGCCTGGGCCGCGCGCGTCGGCGTGCCCGGCGCCGCCGATCCGCCCACCGATCCGCCCAGCGATCCGCGACCGGCGGCTCCCGGTGATTGACATGGGTGGGCGCGGTTTCGATGATGCCCTCTGCTCGGCGGCGAGCGCACATCCGTAGGCCTGACCGGGGAGCCGATGAAAGCGATCGCGATCCTGATGACGACCGTCGGCCTCCTCGGCTGTGACGACCTCCTGCGTCCCGAGCCGCCGCCGCTCGCACCCGAGCCGAGCACGCCCGGCTTCCCCGACGCGCCCGATCCGAGCGACCCCACCGATCCCACAGACCCGACAGACCCCACCGACCCGACCGACCCAGGCTTCGACCCCGACGTCGTGACCGTCACCGCCGTCGAGCCCGACGAAGGCCCGACGCAGGGTGGCGTCGACGTCATGCTGAGCGGCAGCGGCTTTCGCGACGGGCTCGAGGTCTTCTTCGGCGACGCCCCGGCGCCCGAGGTCTTCGTCATCAACCACACGACCGCCATCGTGCGCCTGCCGCCGCGCGAGTCGGGCCTCGTCGACATCGTCGCCGCGCACGCCGACGCCGAGGTGCCAGGGCTCCTGCCGCTGTCGTTCCGCTTCTTCGAGACGATCGTCGTCAGCGTGGTCGAGCCTGTCGAGGGACCGCTCGACGGCGGCGTGCCGCTCGTCGTGCGCGGCCGCGGCTTCACACCCGACACGCGCTTCTTCGTCGGCGGTCGGCCCGCGCTCGATCAGCGCCGCATCGACGCCGAGACCCTGACCGGCCGCGCGCCTCCCGGTCGCTTCGGCCCGGCCGACGTGCACGTCGTCGGCGTCAACGGTACCGGCCTCCTCGACGACGGCTTCTCCTTCGTCGGTCCCCCGACGCTCACGCGGCTCACCCCGATCGCCGGCCCGAGCGCCGGCGGCAGCGAGGTCGTGCTCGAAGGCAGTGGCCTTGGACCGGACTCGCTCGTGCGCTTCGGCGACGCGCCGGCCGAGGTCGTCAGCGTGCGCCGCGACGGCGCCCGGGTCGTCGTCAAATCCCCTGAATATAATGAAGAATTACAGTCGGGCCGCGCACTGGTCGACGTTCAGCTCGTCACCGCCTGGGGGGCCTCCATCCTTCGCGACGCCTTCGCCTATCACGATCTCGAGGCGCCGCCCGATCCGCTCGCGCTCGCCTGCTCGCACCTCGTGCCCGCGCTCGGCGAGGTCGGCGATCGCGTCGAGCTCGCCTGTAGCGGCCTCGTCTATGGTGGCCTCGAGGTGCGCTTCGGAGAGGTGCCCGCCGAGATTGCGTCGGTCGACGCCGAGCGACAGCGCCTCGTCGTCATCGTGCCCGAGCCCGCCGGCGAGCCCGACGTGCCACCGACCGGCGGCGACCCCTCCGTCGCCAACCCGGTCGCGGTCGAGGTGCGCAGCGCCGCGGCCGGCTGGGTCGCGGCCGGGCTCTTCACCTATCGGCCGGCCCCGCCCATCGCGGTCTCCGCGGTCTCACCCGCGGTCGGTTCACGCGCCGGCGGCACGCCGGTCACCATCACGGGTCGCGGCTTCTCGCCGGGCGTGAGCGTGCAGATCGGCGTCGGGATCGCGACCGGGGTCGTCGTCGTCGACGAGACGACGATCACCGCCGTCACGCCCCCGGGCGTGCCCGGGCGCGCCGACGTGATCGTGCGCGGCTCCGGCGTCGAGGCGCGCCTGCCCGACGCCTTCGACTACACCTCCGAGGCGCTCGCGCTCGACCTCGTCGCGCCGAGCTCGGCCGCGCGCTCCGGCGGCACCTGGCTGCGCGTCTTCGGCGAGGGCTTCTCCGAAGGCGCCGAGGTCCTGATCGGCGGCGTGCCCTGCGCGCCGATCGCGCGCATCTCCTCGGCCGAGCTCGCCGTGAGGAGCCCGCGCCTCGAGGTCGGCGTGCACGACGCCGAGGTGCGCGACGGCGATCGCGTCGCCCCCCTGAAGGGCGCGCTGGTCGTCTACGATCCGCGCAGCGGCTCCGGCGGTACGCGCGGCGGCCCGATCGACGAGACGCTCAACGTGACCGTCTGGGGCTCGGGCGGCTACGGGCCGGTCGCCGGCGCCTTCGTGCTGGTCGGCAGCGATCCCGCCGGCCCCTGGCGCGGCATCACCGACGACAACGGCCAGGTGACGATCTCCGGGCCCGGCCTCTACGGCCCGGTCGAGGTCACCGCCAGCCGCGAGGGCTTCACCGCCTACTCGGTGCTCGTCTTCGACGCGACCAACGTCACCGTGCTGCTCGCGCAGAACCCGACACCTCCGACCCCGGGCGGCGGCGGCAACCCGGTCACGCCGCTGCCCAACGCCACGCTCTCGGGCAGGGTCTTCGGACTCGACAAGTACGTGGTCGCCCCGCCCGCGAGCTGCGAGGCCAAGGCGATCGCCGAGACCCTGCACTGCGCCGCCTGCGAGCCGGCCGCGCTCGACGGCGGCTGCGATGGCGCCGCGGGTTTCTCCTGCCTCGAGGTCGGCGATCAGGGCCCGCACTGCGTACAGAGCTGCCAGAGCGACGTCGATTGCCAGCCCGGCTACGCCTGCGCCGGCACCTTCAAGGGCGCGCACTGCCTGCCTTCGCCCGGCATCAAGCGCGCCTACTGCAACATCTCCTCGCCGAGCCTCTTCGGCTACGAATACCCGATCCAGGCGAGCGGCTGGGTCGACGAGGCCGGTGCCTGGACCCTGGACTCACGCCGCTTGGGCGAGCTGGCGATCTACTGCTTCGGCGGCTACCAGGACGAACAGACGGGGGTCTTCACGCCGACGGTCATGGGCGTCGTGCGCCACTTCTTCGCGCCGCCCGGCGGCAACATCAGCGGCATCGCCGTCGAGCTCTCGCACCCCTTGCGCCGCAGCTTCCGCCTGCGCCTGCAGGACCCGCCGACCTGGCCGACCGGGCTCATGCCGCCCAACGTCGCCATCAGCCTCGATCTCGGGCCCGACGGCGTCATCCCGTTCTCGCGCGCGCTCGTCGACGTCGGCGATCACACCTACGTCGCGCCGCGCCAGCTCTCCTCGCTCTCGCATGCACTCTACAACGCCCACTACTTCCTCTATACGACGCTCGCGCCCGCGGGCGCGTCCGGCTACCAGCCGCGCAGCTACAACCTCGTGCAGAACGTGCAGTCGATCGTCGAGGATCGGCTGCCGGTGCGCGACTCGGTGGGCGCTGGCGGCGCCTCGGGCTGGCGCCTGGAGGGCGCGCAGATCGAGCGCGATCTCTACGGGATCTGGGCGGTCTCCGACGCCGAGGCCGCAACGGGCGGCGTGCGCGCGTGGGCGGTCGGCGAGGCGGGCACCATCCTCCTCTTCAACGGGGCCGGCTGGACGGAGCAGACGAGCTTCACCGACGAGGCGCTGCGCGCCATCAGCGGCGTCGGCGGCGAGGACGTCTGGGCGGTCGGCGACGACGGCGCCGTGCGCCACTGGGATGGCCTGCGCTGGGGCTCGGTCGACGCGCCCGAGGACGACTACGCGGCGGTCCTGGCCGAGCCCGACGCGATCTGGGCGGCAGGCGCGATCCGCCTCAGGCGCTACGATCGAGCGAGCGGCCAGTGGCAGATCGCCGGCGCGCCGGCGGTGCAGGGCGTGCGTGGGCTCCTGCGCGCGGCCGACGGTCGGCTCGTCGCGCTCTCGAGCGGGCGGATCTTCGTCTCGGACGGCGGCGCCGGGTCCACCTGGACGGCGATCGCGCTGCCGAGCGAAGCGACGCTCCGCGGCGGGCTCCTGCGCCGCTCGGGCGAGCTGGTGCTGGTCGGCGATGGCGGGACCCTCTTCAGCGGGCCCGATCCCGAGTCGCTCAGCGCCGTCGAGGTCCCGACCGCGGTCGACTTGATGGCGCTCGCCGAGGACGCCGACGGCACGCTCGTGATCGTCGGCGACTACGGGGTCGCGCTCCGCGGCGAGGCGCTCGACGCGCTCGTGCGCGAGACGATCCCCGACTACCGCTCGCGCGCGCACGGCGTGATCATCACCCAGGGCAGCGCGCGCGTCGTCGGCAGCGCGGCCTTCATCCTCGGGCCGTTCCTGCACTTCCCCATCGTGACCGCGCCGGTGCACGAGGCCAACCTCGAGTCGCTCGGCTTCGCCTGGACCTGGGGCGGTGGTCCGGAAAACCAGTACACGCGCCTGATGCTCACGCCCGACGGCTCGATCCCGGTGTGGACGCTCATCGTCGATGGCGCCGAGCGGGTCGCGCGCCTGCCCGATCTGCAGGCCGCGGCCGGGCTCGCGCCGCTGCCGTCCGGGCGCTACCGCCTCGAGGTCCTGCGCGTGCTCAACCGCGACTTCGACATCGATGCCTTCAGCACGCGCGACTTCAACCTCTACGCGCGCGACTCGTGGGCCACCAACGAGGCCTGGTTCTTCATGCCGTGACACCCTGGCGACGGCCGTCACGGCCGTGTCTTCCATGCGCCGTGGTCGGCGACGCCCCTGGGGACGCAAGGATGGTTGCGCGTTTCGGACGGCTCATTCATCCTCGGGTCAATCGCGGTGGACGGTTCCTGCCCCGCGAGCCGAGGTGTTTTCGTGTTGAGGTCGTGATGGACGCCGAGAGTTTCCAGACCATCGGCACCTACCGCATCATCAAGCGGGTGGCGGAGGGCGGCATGGGCGAGGTCTTCCTCGCCGATCAAGGCGGGGTCTCCGGCTTCACCAAGACCGTCGGGATCAAGACGATCAAGCGCGAGCTGCTCGATCGCTACTACTTCCGCGACATGTTCATCGACGAGGCCAAGCTCGTCGCGACGCTCATCCACGAGAACATCCAGCAGGTCTATCAGCTCGTCGACTGGGCCGGCTCGCTGGCGATCATCATGGAGTGGATCCACGGCGTCACGCTCGAGGACCTCAACACGCGCCTCGACGAGCGCAACGACTACCTGCCGCCCAACCTCGCGGTCTTCATCGTCTCGCGCGTCGCGCGCGCGCTCGCCTACGCGCACGAGAAGCGCGGCCCCGACGGCCGCCCGCTCTTCCTCGTGCACCGCGACGTCTCGCCGGTGAACATCTTCGTGAGCTGGGGCGGCGTCGTGAAGCTCGCCGACTTCGGCATCGCCAAGGCGCGCAGCACGCGCCGCGCCCAGCGCGACGACGAGATCCTCGGCAAGGCCCCCTACCTCTCGCCCGAGCAGGCGCGTGGCCTCCAGATCGACGCGCGCAGCGACATCTATACGCTCGGCCTCGTGCTCTTCGAGCTCCTCACCGGCGAGCAGGTCTTCCCGGTCGAGACGATCGAGGACGCCATCGCCGCCCACGAGAAGGGCGAGCTGCCCTCGCCGCGCGACTGGAACCCCGCGATCTCACCCGAGATCGAGCGCATCATGCGCGTGATGCTCGAGCGCGATCCGACGCGCCGCTATCAGCGCGCGCGCGACATCGTGCGCGAGCTCGAGCTGCTCCTCTACCAGAACGGCTACGGGCCGACCAACGAGCGCCTGGCCGAGTACCTCGACGCGATCTTCCCCGAGGTGGACAAGCACAGACTCCTCCCCGAAGAGATGATCATGCCCCGCTAGAATGGCTGGAGTGGCCGCTCCGGCGGGCGTCCGCGGCGTCGGTCGGTCGGCTTGTTTCGGTCGCGTTTCCGACGATGACGCGGTGCGTCAGTCGCGAAACACGCGCGCAAAGAACGGCCGCTAGGCTGCCCCCGAGCGTGGAGGACACCACCTCCGCGCACGGAGGTGTCATGCGTGTTTTCTTCCCCTACGCCGGCGTGCTCGCGCTGGTGACGACCACCACCCTGGCCCACGCCGACGAGGGCGGCCCGACGGTCGAGCTCTCCGGCTTCATCGACAGCTCGCTCAGCTACACGTTCACCCCCGAAGAGACCCGCGACGCCAACGGGCTCTTGATCGGCCTCGACCAGCTCGAGCTCGACTTCGACGTCGCGGTCGGCGCCGGCCTCGAGCTGCGCGCCGACCTGCAGTTCTTCCCCGCCTCGGGCGACATCAGCTTCGACGGGATCGTCGAGCAGGCCTTCGCGCGCTACGCGATCTGCGAGAGCGAGTTCTTCGTGCGCGTCGGCAAGTGGAACGCGCCGATCGGCTTCGAGGTCATCGATCCGACCGGGCTCTGGCAGTGGTCCTACGGCCTCCTCTTCTCGCTGGCGACGCCGGCCAACCTCACCGGGCTCGCCTTCGGCTGGGCCGGCGAGACGACCCAGGCGCAGATCTGGGTCAGCAACGGCTGGGACGAGCCCGCGACCTACAAGCGCGCGAGCCTCGGCGGGCGCATCCAGCAGGCGCTCGGCGACGCCGGCACCGTCGGCGTCTCGGCGACCTACGGCGCGCTGGCCGAGGCCGATCCGATGCTGATGCTCGACCTCGATCTCGCGCTCGCCTTCGGCGCTTTCAAGCTCGGCGCCCAGCTCAACTACGGCAGCCAGGGCGACGCGACCTCGATCGGCGCGCTCCTGGCGATGAACTACGCCTTCACCGACGCGTTCTCGCTCACGCTGCGCGGCGACTACCTCGACCGCGAGATCACCGCCGGCGCCTACAAGGGCGCCTCGGCGACGCTCGCCGGGCTCCTCAACCTCACCAAGGGCTTCGACCTCATCGCCGAAGTGCGCGCCGACTTCCCAGATGGGGAGGACACGAGCGTGCTCGGCGCGCTCGAGCTGCTCGCGTCGTTCTGATCGGCCTGCGGCTCGATGGCGACGTGCCCGAACCCGTCACCCCGCCTCTTCGACGACCGCGTCGCTCGCCTCGCGGCGGGCGGCGCGCGCCGCCTTGCGCGCCTCGAGCGCCGCGCGCTTGTCGTGGTCGCGCGCCTCGCGTGCGGTGCCGGCGTAGGGCTGGCGCGTGCCCATCAGCTCGTCGAACCACGGGTGCGTCACGCACCAGTTCGCGTCCTGGTCGGGGCCCATGTGATGATCGTAATGCCAGGGCAGGTGCTCGCGCGCCCACGCCGGGTCCAGGTGCGACTTCTTGTGCACGCGGTGGTAGTGCAGCACGCGCCACCACACCGTCAGCGTGAAGAAGGGCGCGATGGGCAGGAGCGGCGCGTGCGCCGCGGCGAGCCCGAGCAGCGAGAGCGCCTCCTTGCCTTGCGAATGCCAGCCGATGAGCGGGCGCTCGTAGGTCGGGTCCAAGTGCCCCATCTTGCGAACATTGCGATGATGCTCGTGCCAGTGGAAGGACCAGAAGCTCTCACGGCGCTTGCCCTGACCGTGCAGAACGTGCTTGTGAATCCACCATTCGCCGGCGCTCGACCAGGCGAGCGCCAAAGGGATCCCGATCATCTGCACACCTCCGTCGACGTGGGGCTGTCAGGAAAAGAATGACCCACAAGTCACACATTAGCGAGGCCCGCTGAAAATGTCCAACTCCGCGACACGATCATCGGCGGCCAAGAACGACGGACGCGCTCGGGCCGAGGGGGCGGACGAGGTGCGCGCGGCCGCGCCCGGCAGCTCCCGCGTGCCGACACGCCGCCCCGGGCGCGCCGGAGGCAAGCGCGACACCAACCGGCGCGAGCGCACCGAGGCACTGCACAAGGCCGCCATCGGTCTCTTCCTCGAGCGCGGCGTCGAAAACGTCACCGTCGACGAGATCGCGCGCGCGGCCGGCACCGCCAAGGGCAACTTCTATCGCTACGCCGCCGACAAGCGCGAGCTCGTCGCCGCGCTGGTGGCGCCCCTGGCCGAGACCTTCAGCGAGGCCTTCGCCCGCTGTGACACGCGCATCCACGCGGCGAAGTCGACGAGCGAGCTGACGCCCGCCTTCATGACGCTGGCGATGGAGCTCTTCCAGGGCGTGCAGGCGCACGAGCAGATCGTGCTCTTGTGGCTGCAGGAGTCACGCGCGCCGGCGGTCGGGGCGCGCGTGCCGATCGCGGAGTTCAACCGCGACATCACCGCCAAGACGATCGGGCTCACCGAGTTCGCGCACGAGCATGGCCTCTTGCGCAAGATCCCCGCGGCCGTCAGCGCGCTCGCGGTCGTCGGCGCGGTCGAGCGCCTGCTCATCGCCTACCTGCGCGACGAGATGTTCGCCGACAACCCGGCCGGCGTCGTACAGTCCCTCGTGATGCTCGTCATGGAGGGCATCACCGGCTGAAAGACTGGTCGCTGAATCGGCTGCGGCGGGCGTCCGCTGCGTCGGTCGGTCGGTCGCCTCCGCGCTCCCTTCCCTCCCTCCTTGCGGCCATCCCGCCTCGCTCGATTCATCGACCAATCTTTGGCTCACCGCTCCGACGCGCGGGGCCGGCGCACGCGATCACTCCAAGAAATAGTCCGGGATCAGCTTCGCCCCCGGCACCATCGCGTACGCCTCGAAGTCGCTCACGCCTTCGGCGCGCAGGACCTCCTCGTCGATGAAGAAGCGGCCCGTCACCTCGCGCGACGGCTTGTTCAGGATGGCGTAGGCGGCGTCGGCCATGATCTCGGGCTTGCGCGAGGCGTGCATCATCGCGTCGCCGCCCAGCATCTCGACCGCGGCGGTGGCGATGGTGGTGCGCGGCCACAGCGCGTTGACCGCGATCCCCTTGGGCGCGAGCTCGGGCGACATGCCGAGCACGCACATCGACATGCCGTACTTCGCCATCGTGTAGGCGACGTGGTTCTTGAACCACTTCGGCTCCATCGACAGCGGCGGCGAGATGTTGAGGATGTGCGGGTTTGGGGCCTTGGCCAGGAACGGGATGCACGCCTGCGAGGTGGCGAAGGTGCCGCGCGTGTTGATCTGGTGCATCAGATCGTACTTCTTGAGCGGCGTCTGCAGCGTGCCGGTCAGCGAGATCGCGCTCGCGTTGTTGATCAGGATGTCGATGCCGCCGAAGGTCTCGACCGTCTTCTGCACCGCGAGCCAGATCTGGTCCTCGTGGCGGATGTCGACGACCATCGGCAGGGCCTTGCCGCCGGCGGCCTCGATCGCCTCGGCCGCGGTGTAGATCGTGCCGGGCAGCTTGGGGTGCGGCTCGGCGGTCTTGGCGGCGATGGCGACGTTGGCCCCGTCGCGCGCCGCGCGCACGCCGATGGCCAGACCGATGCCGCGGCTCGCGCCGGTGATGAAGAGCGTTTTGCCTGAGAGTGTCATGGGCAAGGCTCATAGCAGCGATCGACGCGCCACGCCACGGGGTCGCGCCCACCGCCCGCACACAGGCCCGACACACGCGCGCCGGCACCCCCGGTTGACGTCGCCCCGGGGCTGTGGTCTCGCTCGCACATGCACGCCGTCGTCACCGCGCTGATCGTCCTCACCGCCGCCCTGCACGTCTTCTTCTTCGTGCTCGAGGCGCTGCTCTGGCAGACCCGCTACGGCCGCAAGGTCTTCGGCACGACGCGCGAGTTCGCCGCGCAGTCCGCCGCGCTCGCCAAGAACCAGGGGCTCTACAACCTCTTCCTCGCGGCCGGGCTCGTGTGGGCGCTCATCCTCGGCGACGCGCCGCACGCCCGCGACGTCGCGACCTTCTTCCTCGTGTGCGTCGTCGTCGCCGGCGTCGTCGGCGCGCTGACGGTGAGCTGGCGGATCCTGATCATCCAGGCCGTGCCGGCGGCGCTGGCGCTGGTCCTCGGCCTCGTGTGACGGCCTTCCGGGCTCGTGCCCGGGTCCGCGTCGACGTCTCGACATGAGCGGGTCCAGCCATTAGTCTTGGCAATCTGCCCGTGTTTCGGAGGGGAGGAGATGCGCGTCACCGTTACGCTGGGAGTCGCGTGCTGCGCGGTCGCGGTGATCCTCGCTGGCTGCGTCGAGGGGGCGCGCCGCGCCCAGGGCGGGTCGTGCAGCGTCGAGTCGCCGTGCGCCGACGGGGTCTGTCACGACGGGCGCTGCCTCGCCGCCGACGGTGACGAGGACAACGACGGCCTGAGCAACGCGCAAGAGCTCGAGCTCGGCCTGAACCCGATCTCGCGCGACAGCGATGGCGACGGCGCCGACGATCTCGCCGAGGTCGGCGGTGATCCCGCCGACCCGCGCGACGAGGACGGTGACGGGATCATCGACGCGCTCGAGTCGAGCGGCGCCGACAGCGACGGGGACTGCGTCAACGATCAGCGCGACCCCGATGCGCTCGGGCCACCGGACGGAACGATCGAGGCGACCTGCCCCGGCGTCGGGCTGTGCGCGGACGAGGCCGCCGCGCTGCGCGTCACCTGCCGCCTCGACGAGCTCGGTTCGCCGACATTCTCGTGCGATTACAGTGGCATATCGGGTCATGCCGCGGCCGACGAGCGCTGCGACGGCGTCGACGAGGACTGCGACGGAGCGACCGACGAAGACTACGTGACGAACGCGACCTTCTGCGACGAGGGCGCGTGCTCGGCGACCGGCGTCAGGACCTGCGTCGAGGGCGCGGAGGTCGATAGCTGCGACCGCCCGGTGACCGAGGACGACACCACCTGCGACGGCGTCGACGATGACTGCGACGGCGCGACCGACGACGACTTCGTGCCGACGGACACGAGCTGCGGGCTCGGGCCGTGCACGGCCGCCGGGCAGCTGCTCTGCGTCGACGGGGACCCGGTCGACAGCTGCGCGCCGCTGCCGGCCGCCGCGAGCGACGAGACCTGCGACGGCGTCGACGACGACTGCGACGGTGAGGCGGACGAAGACTACGAGGCGCGCGCGACGAGCTGTGGCGTGGGGGCGTGCGCGCGAGGCGGTACGACCAGCTGCGCGCTCGGCGTCGAGAGCGACGACTGTGAGCCCGGCGAGGCCGCGGCCGACGACGCGACCTGCGACGACGTGGACGACGACTGCGACGGCGAGGTCGACGAGGACTTCGTGGCCGTCGAGACGACCTGCGGCGTGGGGCCGTGCGCCGGCAGCGGCATGCTCGCGTGCGTGGACGGCCAGGCGAAGGACAGCTGCGAGAGCGGCGTCGGCGCTGCACAGGACGCAGACTGCGACGGGGTCGACGACGACTGCGACGGCGATCCGGACGAGGACTACGAGCCGCGCGTGACGAGCTGCGGCACGGGCGCGTGCGCCAGCGCCGGGGTCACCTCCTGCGCGGGCGGCGAAGAGCGGGACAGCTGCCAGCCGGGGGCGCCGCTCACCGCGAGCGATGTGACCTGCGACGGCGTGGACGACGACTGCGACGGCGAGACCGACGAGAGCTACGTGCCCGCGAGCGTCTCGTGCGGCGTCGGCGCCTGCGCCGACAACGGCGTCACGCGCTGCGCGGGCGGCGAGGAGGCGGAGATCTGCACGCCGAAGTCGCCGCTGTCCGAGAGCGATGTCACCTGCGACCGCCTCGACGACGACTGCGATGGTGAGATCGACGAGGACTTCGTCGCCAGCGGGACGACCTGCGGCCGCGGCGCGTGCACGGCGACGGGCACGAGGGTCTGCTCGATCCAGGGCACGGTCGTCGACAGTTGCACGCCGGGCGCGCCGCTGTCGGCGACCGACACGACCTGCGACGACGTCGACGACGACTGCAGCGGCGTGGCCGACGAGGACTTCGCCGTGACGACCACGACCTGCGGCACGGGCGCGTGCAGCACCGAGGGCCAGAGGACGTGCCAGGGCGGCGAGATCGTCGACACCTGCGTCGCAGGGACCGAGGCGCCGAGCGACGCCGACTGCGACGGCGTCGACGACGACTGCAACGGCGCGACCGACGAGGACTACGTCCCGGTCACGGTGAGCTGCGGCACGGGCGCGTGCGTGGCGAGCGGCACGCGCGTGTGCTCGGGGGGCGTCGAAGAGGACGTGTGCACACCGCTCGCGCCGAGCTGCACCGGGCGCGAGTGCGGCCCGGACGGCTGCGGGGGGAGCTGCGGCACCTGCACGGCGCCGGTCGGGTCGGCCTGCGTCGCCGCGACGTGCAACGCGCAGCAGCAGTGCGAGCTCGACGTGCTCTCCGGCTGCTTCATCGGGGGCGTCTGCCATCCATCCGGTGCGCCCAACCCGTCGAACCCCTGCCAGGTCTGCAATGTGGCGAACCCGCTCGGCTGGTCCCTCGCGGCGGCCGGGGTGAGCTGCACGGACGACGGCGATCCGTGCACCGCCGACCGTTGCGACGGCGGCGGGACCTGCGAGCACGTCGCCAAGACCGACTTCGCGGGCTGTGACGACGGGTCGGCGGCGACCCACGGTGACGTCTGTATCGAGAGCGTCTGCACGGGCTTCATCGAGGTCCTGGAGCCGCGCTTCGGAACGGGCGCGGAGAGCTTCGTGAGCGGCGGCCAGGGCGCCCATGTCTGGGGCGCGGGCGGCCTCACCCCGGTCGCCGGCGCGCTCTGGGTGACGCGGTACGGCGCGGCCGAGCAGGCGGTCTCGCAGAGCCTCGGCACCGCCGAAGCGCACTTCGCGCTGGATGCCCGCTACGTCGCCAACGGCAACGTGCTCTGGGAGCTCGTCGACGGGGCATGGAGCAGCACCCGCACCGCCGGCACCATCCGCGACGCCTTCCCGGGCGATCCCGAGGAGGACGTCGGCGCTGCCTACTACCGGCTGCGGCTGGGCACGCCCTCGATCTCCAACTTCGTGCTGCTCACCGCGCTCGGCATGAGCGCGAACGGGCCCGCCTTGCACCGCATGTGCACGAGCCCGGCCGGGTCCGACGGTGAGCCGACCACCTGGACCTGCGCCGCGCTGGGCTCGGCGTCGAACGACTACGCGGCCGGCCTCGGCTTCGTCGGCGGGATCATCCACATCGGCTCGAACGTGGGGAGCCGCGAGGCGCCGACCCAGATCCGCGTGCGCAGCTACGACCCCGATCAGGACTCCTGGACCACCTTGGCTCCGCTGAGCATCACCACGCCGAGCGGTCGCCGCCTCCTGGACTTCACCGAGCTCGCTGCGAGCGCGCCCTTTCAGCCGACGACGATGGCGATCGGTGTCGGCACCGGCGGCCTCTTCTTCGTGACCGATCTCACCACGCGCTACGACATCTCCTTCACCGGTGTCGCGCCGATCGACTGGCTGCGCGCGGTCTCGTTCCAGGGGCGCGCCGTCGTGCTCGGCCACCGGGCCGACAGCACGGGTGTGTCCACCGTGCTCGCCTCCGCGCCGCTCGATCGCGTGACCAGCCCGAGCGACTGGACGCTGACGACGGTCCTGCCCTCGGGTCAGGGCCGGCGCGCCGACACGCTGAGCGCCGACCCCGAGCACCTCTACCTGCTCGGGGCTCGCAGCGTCTCGGGTGCCCTCGAGCAGAGCGCGGTGTGGAGGCTCAGGCCGGCGCCCGATCCAGAGGAGATCTGGGAGGAGACGTTCTCCAACGGGGTCGTGCCGGCCGGCTGGACGGTGCATGCGTTCTGCGGCTCCGAGGGCAGCGCGAGCTGGTCGGTCGCCGACGGCGTGCTGCAGCTCTTCGGCAACTGCATCGACGCGCCCGCCTCGACCCAGGACATCCGGCGCATCGGCACCTTCATCACCACCGGAGACCAATTCGGGCAGGGCACGCTGCAGGTCGCCTTCTTCGCGTTCGACAACGACGCCTTCGGGGTCGTCTACGACGTGCAGGACACCGACAACTACTTCCGCGTCTCGCTCGACGCGCAGTCCGGGCACGCGCGCCTCGTCAAGGTCGTCGGCGGGGTCTACACGCTGCTCGCCGAGGAGGCGCCGTACGCGCCCGAGCTCAAGGCCTGGCAGCGCCTCGAGGTCCGGCGCAGCGGCGCGACACACCAGATCCGCGTCGATGGCAGGGTGCTCTTCAACGTCACGGACGGAACGTGGTCGGGGGGGACCTTCGGCCTCTACGGCTGGGCGATGAACGACGTGCGCTTCGAGGACCTGCGGATCTTTCCGCTCTGATCGAGCCCTGGCTCAGCGGACCAGGCGCTCGTAGGCGACGAGCCCGCTCGGTGCGAAGCCGTGGGTGTGCTCCAGGGTGGTGAGCTCGGCCTCGAGCGCGGTGCGGTCAGCGGGATCGGCCAGCGCGTGCGCCACGCGCAGGCACAGCCAGGTCTGCCACGGGCCACCGCAGCGCCTGGCCTGGGTGAGCGCCCGCGCGACGAGCGTGCGTGCGCGTGAGCGATCACCGCGCAAGAGCGCGAGGACGCCGAGCGCGCGCAGGCCGGCGGCGCGCAAGGTGCTCCAGCCGCGGCGCGCCAGGGCGCTGGCCATCTTGCGGGTGCGGCGCAGCTCACGACCGGAGAGCAGGCCGCGGCTGGCGAGCGCGAGGCGCGCGTCGAGCGAGATGACGAAGAAATGCGAACGAGGCCACGAGGGCAGCAGATCGCCGGTCCAGCGGGCCTCGCGCCGGAGCCGTCCGAGGACCGCGAGGATCGTCTCGTCGAGGTCGCCCGCGGCGACGGCGACCTGGGCGCGCAGGAGGCGCAGCCAGAAGTGCTCGGTCGTGCTCACGTCGCTCGGCAGCACCGACTCCCAGGCGTCGAGGCGCGCGCGGGCGGGGTCGAGCTCGGCGCGCGCCAGGTGCAGGCGGACCTCGAAGGGGATCGTGACGAGCGCGACGAGCGAGGTCGGGAAGCGCAGGAGATCGCGGCAGAGCGCCTGGCCGTCGAGGTAGAGGCCGGCGGCCTCGGCGGCCCACACCGCGATGCAGCGCGAGGTGGCCGCCTCGTAGGCCTCGACCCAGCCGGCGGCGTCGAGGATGGCGATCGCCGCGCGCAGATGGGCATGCGCCGCGGCCGGGTCACTGTGCAGCGCGATCGCGCCGCGCGCATAGGGCAGGAGGCAGCGCGAGACGGCGTCGAGGCTAGCGGCGTCGTGGGTCGCCTCGAGGTGGTCGACCCGGCGCATGAGGCGAGCTTGTTTGCGAGCGTCGGGGCAGTAGAGCAGCGTGTGCTGGATGATCTGCATGCACACCGCGCGGAGCCCGCCCTCGCCGTGCAGGCGCCGCGCCACCAGCCGATAGCGCAGGGCGTACTCGGCGCCGTCGAGCGGCCAGCTGGTGATCACGATCGACATCATGAGCTCGAGCAGGTCGAGCCACTCGCGGTCGCTCGCGCTCGGTGCACGCCGGCCCCAGACGTCGGGCAGGAGCTGCCACCCCCACAGCCGGAGCTGCACCGAAAGGAGCCGCATGAGGAGGGCCGGGCGCGAGCGCTGCATCGACAGACCGCGCGTGGCGAGGAGCGCCTCGAGCTCGTCACGGCCGGCGGCGTAGCGCTTGAGGTGCAGGAGGCAGCGCACGCGCCCGCGGCACCAGGGTGGGCGCCGCCTGCGCGGAGATCGCGCCCGCGGCGTGATGGTGCACCATCGTCGCCAGCTCGGCGACGCTCATGGGATCGAGCGTGAGGCGCGACAGCGCCGGGTGGGTGGCGTGGCGCGCGAAGAAGCGCGCCAGCGGGTGGCGCTCGTCGGGGGCGACGGGGCGGTGCAGCGCGAAGAGGAGCAGGCGCGCGTCGGTGCGCAAGAGCGCTTCGAGGATCGCGACGCTCTCGTCGTCGGTCCACTGCAGATCGTCGACGACGATCATCAGCGGTGTCGCCTCGGCGAGCTCGGCGATCAGCACCTCGAGCGAGGCCATGGCGAGGTGGAGCTTGGCCGCCGGGCGCGCCGCCGGATCGCGCGGCGGGGTGGCGAGCTCGCGCCCGCGGGAGGCCTCGTCGGATACGAACGACGCCAGCGCCGGGAAGAGCCAGCTCACCCGCTCGATGAGCGGCGCGAGCATGCGCAGGCGCTCGTCGGAGAGCGCGCGCAGATGGAGCGCCACCTCGTCCATCACCTGGTCGAAGGCGCGAAACGGGACCGACTCGCGCTCGTAGCAGCGCCCGCGGAAGAGCGAAAAGCCCAGCGTGCGCGCGCGCTCGCCCATCGTGCGCGCCAGCGCGGACTTGCCGACGCCGCTCGCTCCCTCGAGGAAGACCAGGCCGACCTGGCCCTGGCTGGCGGCCTCGAGGCGCGTCGTCAAGAAGGCCCGCTCGCGCTCGCGCCCGATGAAGGTGAGGGGCGTGGGCTCGTGCCGCGCGAGGTCGGCGGGCAGCTCGAGGCGGCGCCGCACGTCGTCGATCGAAGGGCGCGCGAGCGGATCCTTGGCGAGCAGATCGCGGCAGAGCGTCACGTAGGCGTCCGGCACGCCGTCGACCCGGGACGAGACGAGCGGCGCCTCGGTGAGCTGGTGGTCGAGCGCGACCTTGAGGCTGCCCCGACCGAAGGGCGGCTGGCCGGTCAGGAGCTGGAAGAGCACGCAGCCGAGGCTGTAGAGGTCGCTCGCCGCCGTCACCTCCCCCTCGTTGCACTGCTCGGGCGACATGTAGGCGAGGGTGCCGAGGAGGTTGCCGGCGCCCGTGACGCGGAGCCCGGCGAGCTCCTGGACGATGCCGAAGTCGAGGATGCGCAGGCGGTCGCACCGATCGACCAGGATGTTCTCCGGCTTGAGGTCGCGGTGCACGAGGCCGTGTCGGTGCAGACAGGCGAGGGCGTCGAGGAGCTGCGGCAGCAGGCGGCCGAGGCGTGAAATATCGCAGCGCGTCATCGGGAGCGTGGCGTTGCGTTCGGCCGCCGTCGGGTCGGCGCCGCTCGCGGGCGGCGGGTCCGCGGGCGCCGGCGTGGTGGCGGGAGCGTCCGTCGTGATCGCGTCCAGGCTCTCGAAGGCGACCTCCTCGGTCGGCCGCGCGAGGTCGGCGGGCGGCGCGCTCGCGCGGGTGAGAGCGGTCTGCAGATCGACGCCGTCGACGAGCTCCATCGTGTAGAACCAGTGCTGGTCGTCGCTCGAGAGCTCGTAGAGGCGCACGAGGTTGGGGTGGTGGATCTGGGCGACGGCGCGGAACTCACGCTTGAAGCGCAGGAGCGCGCCGTCGTCGCCGGAGGCGCGCATGAGCTTGAGGGCGCAGCGCCCGCCGAGCTCGCGGTCCTCGACCTCGAAGACCGCGCCCATGCCGCCCTCGCCGAGCTTGCGCACGGCCCGGTAGCGCGCGCTGGCGAGGATCGGGCTGGCGGGGGAGTGCACGGCTCCGTTATAGCCGACGTCGGCCGCGTCGGGGAGGCTCACGCGCCGCGAGTGGGTGGGCCTGATCGTACGCCGCGCGCAGGCTCTTCTGCGAGACGTGGGTGTAGATCTGGGTGGTGGCGAGGTCGGCGTGGCCGAGCATCGCCTGCACGCTCCTCAGGTCGGCGCCGCCATCGAGGAGGTGCGTCGCGAACGAGTGGCGGAGCTTGTGCGGTGAGACCGTCTCGGGCAGGCCGGCGCGCCGCGCGTCGCGCTTGAGGTTCTTCCAGAATCCCTGGCGGGTCAGCGGCTTGCCGCGCGCGCTGATGAAGACCTCGGCCGGCAGGCGCCGGAGCCCGTTTCGCGTCGCCGTGTCGACGAGCGTCTGGCGCGGGCCGGAGAGCCAGCGCTCGAGCGCGGCGAGCGCCACCTCGCCGAGCGGCACCAGGCGCGTCTTGTCGCCCTTGCCGGTCGTGCGCAGGTGCGCCTCCGCGAGGTGCAGATCGTCGAGGCGCAGACGGCAGAGCTCCGAGACGCGCAGGCCCGCCCCGTAGAGCAGCTCGAGCATGGCGCGGTCGCGCACGGCCAGCGGCGAGTCGCCTTCGGGGGCGGCGACGAGGCGCTCGACCTGGGGCTCGGACAGGACGACCGGCAGCGGGCGGCCGAGGCGGGGCAGCGGTAGCAGACGCGCCGGCTCGTCGGCGCGGTGGCCCTCGCGCACGAGCCAGGCGCCGAAGGTGCGCACCGCCGAGAGCGCGCGCGCGATCGAGCGCGGCGCGAGGCCGTCGGCGTGGAGCGCCTCGATCCAGCGCTCGAGCGCGGCGCGATCGAAGCGGTGGATCGGGTCACAGGACCGGCCGAGGCGATCGAGGTCACGCGCGTAGCCGGCGATGGTGTTGGCGCTGAGCCCGCGCTCGAAGCGCAGGTGATAGAGGAAGGCCGTGAGGAGCGGCGAGGCGGTCGGGGGCGTCGCGAGCATGGCCCTGACGATGGCACGGATCGATGCTATGGCAACTTTGCCGGCCGGGCCGAGCTCGGCTCGGCAAGCCGGACGCAAGGACGAAGAAGGCAAGCACGCGAGGAGGGCGGCATGAAGAGCAAGGTGTTGAGCGCGGCGCTCCTGATGGTCGCCGCGGGCTGCGGCAAGGGCGGAGGCGGTGAGGCGGCGGTCGCGGACGCGGGCGCCGGGAAGCCCGATCCGGCGGTGCAGCAGGCCGAGGTCGCGGCGGTCGCGGCGAAGGTGCCGGCCGGCCTGACGCTCGCGTTCGAGGCGGTGCCCGGCGAGAAGGAGCGTCACCTGGCGATCCAGCCCAAGGGCTGGGAGACCGGGGTGATCCCAGGGCGCGTCAAGCCGCCGGCCGGCTCGTCGCTCGGGTTCATGACGGCGTTTTCGACCGGCAGCAACTGCGACGGCTCGTGCGAGCCGAAGGACTGGAAGGCGGTCGCCGACAAGGTCGAGTTCGCGCAGTTCTCGGGCGGCCCGTGGACGATCGAAAAGGACGAGCAGCTCGGCGGTGAGGGCGGGAGCGCGGGGCGCCTCCTCGTCGCGCGCGGCGAGGACCGGGTCGACATCGCGCTGGCCCTCTGGAAGGAGGGCGCGAGCCGCTACTTCGTGTGTCGCGCCACCCTGGACAAGGAGCTCGTCGCCGCCGCGCCCGCGTTCGAGGAGGCGTGCCGGCACATGTTGGTCCTCAGCTGGTAGCCGCCCCCTGCGCCGCCTCGAGGTGCGCCGTCAGCGCCTCGCCGAGCGCGCCAAGACGCGCCTCTTCGAGCTTTTCTCCCGTCTTTTCGACGATGTAGAAGCTGTCGTGGGCGAGGCGTCCCTCGGTGGTGACAAAGGCGAGATCGACCGAGACGCCGGCGGCGAAGAAGGCGTTGGCCAGATCGTAGAGCAGGCCCGGGCGGTCGGTGGCGACGACGTCGACCACCGAGTGCTGGGTGGCGACGTCGTTGTGCACCGCGACGGCGGGCTTGACCGGGGGCAGCGGCGGGGCGGCGAGGCTCGCCGGGGGCTTGGGCTTCATCGGCTCGCCGGCGAGCGCGCGCAGGAGCGTCGCGGTGACGAGCGCGCGGCCCCGCTCCTCGGCGTAGCGGCCGTGCGGATCGGCGACGCGGAAGACGTCGAGCACCGTGCCGGTCGGCGCGGCGTCGGCGTGCGATCCGGACTCGCTGGCCCCGCTCGAGAGCGAGGCGATCTCGGCGGCGAGCACCTCGGCCCCGAGCGCGGCGAGCCCGGCGGTCAGCCGCGCGAGCACGCCGGGCGAGTCGGCGCAGACGACGGTGACGATCGCCTGCTGGTGCGGGGCGTCGGCCTGCACCTCGACCCGCGGGCGGCCGTCGTCCTGGTGCGCGTGCCAGAGCTGGAAGTGGCTCTGCATCGTGGGCAGATCGACGAGCTGGAAGTAGCGCGTCGGCAGCGCCGAGCAGAAGTCGTCGATCGGATCGGAGGCGGCGCCCGGCACCTCGGGGACCTGGCCGAGCACCAGCGCGGCGAGCGCGTCGCGCTTGTCGTCGGCGAGGCGCTTGGGGTCGCCGTAGAGGCCGGGCGCGCGGAGCTGGTCGCGTGTGCGCACGTAGAGCGCGTCGAGCAGCGAGCGCTGCCAGCTCGAGAAGGTCTCGGGGCCGACCGAGGACCAGTCCGCCACCGAGAGCAGGTAGAGCGCGTCGAGCGTTGCCTCGTCGCCGACCAGGCGCGCGAGGCCGCGGATCGGGCGCGGATCGGCGAGGTCGCGGCGCAGGCAGATCATCGGCATGTCGGCCTGGTGGCGGATGAGGAGCCGCACCTGCGCGACCTCCTCGGCGGTGAGGCCGAGGCGCGGGCCGATGTGGCCGGCGAGCTCGGCGCCACGCTCGTGGTGGCCGGGCCCGTAGCCCTTGCCTAGATCGTGTAGAAAGGTTGCGACGTGCAGCGCGCGGCGCGTGCCCGGGTCGAGCGCGGCGATGCGCTCGCTGGCGAGCGTGAGCGTGGGCAGCTCGCCGCGGGTGAGGGCCTTGAGCTTGTCGAGCGCGCGCAGGGTGTGCTCGTCGACGGTGAAGACGTGGTAGAGGTCGCGCTGCACGCGCGCGAGCACGCGGCCGAACTCGGGCACCAGCGTGATGAGGAGGCCCGAGCGGTGCAGGCTGTGCAGCGCGAGCGAGGCGCCCGGGCCGGGGTCGAGGAAGAGCTCGAGCAGGAGGCGCGCGAGCTCGGGGTCGGCCTCGGGCGCGCGCGGGCGGCGCATGCGCCCGGTGGTGGTCGCCATCGGCGTGCGCGGTGGCGCGGGCACGAGCGGCGGCGCGTTGAGCGGGGTCTCGAGGCGCAGGTGCGCGGCGAGGTCTTCGAAGGCGTTCTCGCACTCGGCCTCGAGTGGGATCCCGGTGCGCGCGAGCACGCGCAGCGCGGCGACCGCCTCGCTCACCGTGCGCGGGGTGGCGCCGTCGGCGCGCGCCAGGCGATCGCCGCGCAGCGAGCCGGTCACGCGCACCCAGTCCGGGTGATCGTCGAGCGGCACGCGCCGGGGGATCGACAGGCGGTGCGCGGCGGTCTCGAGCTGGCGGCGGGCGCGCGAGGAGAGCGCGCGCAGGGCGAGGTGCACGTCGCGCATGAGCAGCTCGGCGGGCACGTCGTCGGCGCCGGTGTAGCCGAGCGCGCGCGCGACGAGCTCCTGGTATTCGAGCGAGAGGCGGTCGCACTTGAAGCTGACCAGCGCGTGCAGGGCGAGGCGCACGCGCAGGAGCAGGTCCTCGGCGAAGGCGACCTTGCGGTCGAGGGGGCGGCCGGTCACGAGCGCGAGCCAGCCGACGAGCTGGGCGTCGCGGAGGCCACCGATGCCGTGCTTGAGGTCGGGCTCGAGCACGAAGACGGTGTCGCCCAGGCGCTCGGCGCGGCGCTGGCGATCGGCCTCGACGAACTCGAGCAGGGAGAAGAGGCCGGGCCCGGTGAGGTGCTGGTGCACCGGGCCGCGCACCGACTCGGTGGTCATCGGGTCACCGGCGAGGTGGCGCGCGGTGAGCGCGGCGGTGGCGAAGGTCGGCTCCTCGCGCGCGAGGAGCAGCGACTCGGTCACGGTGCGCACGCCGTGGCCGAGCTTGAGCCCGCGGCGGGTGAGGCGATCGAGGAAGACGATCATCAGCGGCTCGGGATCGGGCGCGCCGTCGGGGACGACGAGCTGCACGTCGATGTCCGAGCGCAGGCACATCTGCCCGCGGCCGTAGCCGCCGAGCGCCATCAGCGCCCAGCGGTCGGGCAGGCGGGGGCTCCGGCCGGCGTCGGGCATCGTCTCGGCGAGCGCGACGTGGAGCGCGTCGAGCACGATGGTGTCGACCTCCCAGGTGAGGCGCTCGCACAGGAGGTAGCCGGGGGTGTCGGCGAGGTCGTCGAGGGTCCGTTGCTTGTGCGTCTCGACGAAGCTCTTCATGGGCGTCTCGCGGGTTTCGCGGTGAGGGCCTTGAGGCGATAGACCAGCTCGAGCGCGGCGCGCGGGCTGAGCGCATCGGGATCGACGGCGGCGAGCGCGGCGAGGAGCTCGGCGGCGTGCGGGTCGGGCGGGGGCGCGGGCGGCGTGGGCGGCGTGGCGTCGAGGTCATCGCCGGGCTCGGGGGCCGGCGCGAAGAGCGAGAGCTGCCAGGTCGGCGGCCGCTTGCCGCCGCGCGCCAGCCGCGGGCGCGAGTCGGGATCGATCGCCATCGCCTCGAGGTTGTCGAGGATCTGGCGGGCGCGCGCGAGCACCGAGCCCGGCAGGCCCGCCAGGCGCGCGACCTGGATGCCGTAGCTCTTGGAGGCGCCGCCGGCGATGAGGCGGCGCAGGAAGACGACCTCGTCGGCCTGCTCGCGCACGGCGATCGAGAGGTTGACGACGGCGTCGCGCGTGAGCGCGAGCTCGGTGAGCTCGTGATAGTGGGTGGCGAAGAGGGCGCGGCAGCGGGTGAGATCGGCCAGGTGCTCGGCGACCGCCCAGGCGATCGACAGGCCGTCCCAGGTCGAGGTGCCGCGCCCGATCTCGTCGAGGATGACGAGCGAGCGCGGGGTGGCATGCGCCAGGATCTCGGCGGTCTCGGTCATCTCGACCATGAAGGTCGAGCTGCCGCGCGCGAGGTCGTCGGAGGCGCCGACGCGGGTGAAGACCTTGTCGACGAGGCCGATCGTCGCCGCCTCGGCGGGCACGAAGCTGCCGATCTGGGCGAGGATGGCGATGAGCGCGGTCTGGCGCATCACCGTCGACTTGCCGGCCATGTTGGGGCCGGTGAGGATCACCAGGCGACGATCGGCGTCGAGCGCGAGGTCGTTGGGCACGAAGCCGCCGCTGGGCAGCATGGCCTCGACCACCGGGTGGCGGCCGGCGGTGATCGCCAGCGTCGGCTCGTCGACCAGCGTGGGGCGGCGCCAGTCGCGGCGGGCGGCGACCTCGGCCAGGCCGGCGATGACGTCGAGGGTGGCGAGGTGCTCGGCGGTCGTCTGGATGGCCGGGGCGAGGGCGGCGATCGCGTCGCGCAGCTCACCGAAGAGGCGCTCCTCGAGGGCGAGGCGCTTGTCGTCGGCGCCGAGCACCGCCTCTTCGCGCTCCTTGAGCTCGGTCGTGTAGTAGCGCTCGGCGTTGGCCAGGGTCTGCTTGCGCAGCCAGGTGTCGGGCACGAGGTGCAGGTTGGCGCGGGTCACCTCGATGAAGTAGCCGAATACGTTGGTGTATTTTATCTTGAGCGAGTTGATTTTCGAGGTCTGGCGGAGCTGGTCCTCATAGGTCGAGAACCAGGCCTTGCCGTCGGAGGCGATCGCGAGCAGGCGATCGAGCTCGGGGTCGGCGCCCTGGCGGATCACGCCGCCATCCTTGAGCGTGGCCGGGGGCTCGTCGACGAGGGTCCGGCGGATGGCGTTCTGCGCGGCCGGGATGGGGTCGAGCCCGGCGGCCAGCGCGTGGAGCGCGGGGTGCTCGCCGGCGGCGAGGGCCTCGGCGAGAGGGGGCACGCGCTCGAGGGAGGTGGCGAGCGCGGTGAGGTCGCGCGGGGTGGCGGTCCTGGCGACGACGCGGCCGACGAGCCGCTGCAGATCGGCGACGCCGCGCAGGAGCTCGCGCACGCCCTGGCGGGTGATCGGCGCATCGATGAGGGCCTGCACGGCGTCGTGGCGGCGCTGGATGAGGGCGCGCTCGACGAGCGGCGCGAGCAGCCAGCCGCGGAGCAGCCGGCTGCCCATGGCGGTGCGCGTCTCGTCGAGGAGCTGGATGAGCGAGCCCTTGCGACCGCCGTCCATGAGCGAGCGGAAGAGCTCGAGGTTGCGCACGGTCGTCGGCGGCAGGACCATGCTGGCGCCCGGGTCGCAGAGGATCAGCGGGCGCAGGGCGAGCGCGCCCTGGCGCTGCAGGCCGAGCGCGTAGTCGGTGACGAGCTCGGCGGCGCGGTGCGCGGGCGAGGCGGCGGCGAGCTCGCGCGGGTCGTCGGGCGTCGGGCGCTCGGAGACGAAGAGGTGCGGCAGGCGGCGGCGGAGGTCGTTCGCGAGCGCGTGCAGCGCGGGATCGGGCGGGCTCGGCAGCACGAGCTCCTTGGGCTCGAGGCGCTCGAGCTCGGTCAGCGCGGCCTCGTGCGAGGCGAGCGTGAGCGCGCGGCGCTCGCCGGTCGAGACGTCGAGCCAGGCGAGCCCGGCGCCGTCGGGGGTGGACACGAGCCCGGCGAGCCAGTTCGGCTCGCGCGCGTCGAGCACCGCCTCGTCGAGCACGACGCCGGGGCTGACGACGCGCACCACCTCGCGGCGCACGAGGCCCTTGGCGACGCGCGGGTCCTCGACCTGTTCACAGATTGCAACCTTCTTGCCCGCGCTGAGCAGGCGCGGCAGGTAGGCGTCGAGGGCGTGATGGGGCACGCCCGCCATCGGGATGGGGTTGTCGTCCTTCTTGTTGCGGGCGGTCAGGGTCAGGTCGAGCAGCGCCGCGGCCTCGACGGCGTCGTCGAGGAAGAGCTCGTAGAAGTCGCCCATGCGCATCATCACGAGGGCGCCGGGGCAGGCGGCCTTGGCGTCGAGATATTGCTGCATCATCGGGGTAGCCAGAGGGTCCGACGGTGCTTCCGATGCGCGTTGCGGGCTCGGCGGGGGCGGCGGGTTCGCGGTCATGACGAGCGCGTGCATAGCAGTTGGCGCCCGCGAGGCGAAGCGAGAGCAGGATGAGCACGGTGGAAGGTAACGAGGAGCTTGCGTCCGGGGGGCGATCGTGGCAGCTTGCCGCGCCCTCGGTGGCGTGGCGGCCTGAGCGTGAGGAGAGCGGCGAATGAGCCAGTCGAATGGATCGGGTGGAGGTCTTGCAGGTTTACTCCCGAATTTCCCGGGCTTTCCAGGCCAGCCGATCCAGAGCCGCTTTCAGCCCTACATCCTCGAGCCGGGCTCGCCGAGCGCGTTCGCGTGCTTCGGGAGCTGGGAGAACGCGCGCTCGTGCATGCCGATCGACGAGGTCGACGACCCGCTCGACGGGTGCTCGCAGTCGGTGGAGTGCCGGCGCTACACGCTCGAGCAGAACCCGCCGACGACGCGCTTCTCGGTGAAGCCGCGGCGCGATGGCCGCTTCGAGATCCAGCAGTTCCGCGACTTCATCCGCGAGCACAACAGCTACCACATGAAGATCGAGCCGGGGCGGATCATCGTCACCTTCCCGGGCAAGCGGACCGTCCCGAAATCGAAGCGTTTCTTCCTGCACGTCAAGAACGTCGAGGAGGCGGAGCTCGACGTCGACAAGGAGTTCGAGCTGATCATGTCGATGGAGCGCATGGTGCTCCGGCAGGCCGGCGCGACCCCGGGCGGCGAGGGGCGCGTGGCGCGTCATGTCGACGAGGATCCCGAGGCGCGGCGGCGGCGCATCGCCGAGAAGCTGCGCAAGAAGGCGAGCCAGGACGCGCGCAGCCGCGACGTCGACGAGGACGAGCTCGACATCGACATCGAGATCGATCTCGACATCGAAGAGGACGTGGAGGAGCTCGAGGAGGAGGAGTTCGGCGAGGAGGACGAGGTCGAGCTCGAGGACGACCTGAGCGAGGACATCGACGCCGAGGAGATCGACGAGATCGACCCGTTCGAGGCCGCCGAGGGTGAGGAGATCGACGAGCTCGAGGGGCTCGAAGGCGACGAGGAGGTCGTCGAGGGCGAGGACGAGGAGGGGATCGCCGAGCCCGAGGAGGGCGACCCCGAGGCGGCCGGTGAGCGTCCCAAGCGCGCCAAGGGCGACAAGGGCAAGAAGGCCAAGGGCGAAAAGCCCAAGAAGGACAAGAAGAAGGAAAAGGCCGCCAAGCCCGCCGCGAAGAAGTCGAAGAAGAAGGCGGCCGACGAGGATCCCGAGGAGGAGGTCGTCGAGGCCGAGGCCGACGAGTACGAAGAGTACGCCGAGGAGGACGAGGAGTACGCCGAGGCCGAGGAGGACGAGGAGTACGCCGAGGAGGACGAGGAGTACGCCGAGGTCGAGGAGGAGGAAGAGGAGTACGCCGAGGAGGAAGAGGAGTACGCCGAGGAGGAGGAGGAGTACGCCGAGGAGGACGAGGAGGACGCCGAAGCCGAGGACGAGGCCTGGGACGAAGAGGAAGCCGAGGACGAAGAGGCCGAGGACGAGGACGAGGAGGCCTGGGAGGAGGACGAGGTCGAGGAGGAGGTCGAGGAGGAGGCCCCGCGCGCCAAGAAGGCGAGCAAGGCCGGGTCCAAGGCCAAGGCTCCGGCCAAGCCCGCCAAGAAGGCGGCCAAGGCCGCGCCCAAGGCGGCCGCCCGGGGTGCCAAGGGCGCCACCAAGGCGGCCAAGGGCAAGGCGCCGGCCAAGGGCAAGGCGCCGGCCAAGGCGAGCAAGAAGGCCGCGGCCAAGCCGGCCAAGAAGGCCGCCAAGGCCAAGCGCAAGCGCTGACAGGACCTGCGAGCGTCGTCGCCGCCGCCCGCCGAAAGGGGGCGCTAGCCGGCTTGCAGGCGGAGCGTCTCGAAGGTATCACCTGCGGGACCCGATACGTTTTGTCGCAGGAGTCCCCCATGGTCGAGTCCCTGAGCGCGCAAGAGATCGATGATCAGATCGCCCTCCGCAAGGTCCGCTTCCAGCAGGTGATCGGGGACATCCGCACCGTGCTCAAGGCCGATCTCGAGGCGTTCGTGCTGCGGGAGACGAAGAAGGCGTTCCTCGCGCGGGCCGACGTCGCCGACGCGATGCCGGCCGAGCGCGTGGGCGCGCTCAAGAAGCGGGCGCTGGAGCTCGGCAAGGCGCTGGCCGCGCGCATCGACGGCGAGATCGCGGACGCCGCGCTGTGGACCGCGCCCGAGCACGAGCCGGCCAACCCGCGCGACCTGGTCGGCGTGCACGAGGTGTGGGCCCGGGTCAACGGGGCCGAGAAGGAGCTGCACGCGTTCCTCGGCGAGTTCGGGATCGCGTCGGCGGAGGCGCCGCAGTACAAGCTGCCGGCGTACTTCGTGGCAGGGCTCTACATGCCGTCGCTCGCCGAGCACTACTGGCGCATCGTGGTCGAGACGCGCGAGCTCGAGGAGCAGAAGAAGAAGCTCGCCGAGACGAGCGTGCGCGAGAAGCTACAGGCGAAGTGGGACAGCGCGGGGTGAGCTGCGTGGCGTATCTCCTTGACGTCGGAGGGCGCTCTCGCATAAACGCACGACGCGTGCTCGACGGCGGCGAATGACGTCGTCGCGCAGTGGCCCGCGGCGGCTGTGTAGCTCAGTTGGTTAGAGCGAACGACTCATAATCGTTAGGTCGACAGTTCAAGTCTGTCCACAGCCACCACCGCCCTGCCGCGCACGGGATTCGCCTCTCCTCAGCGGGCGGGCCCCTACAGCCTGACCTCAGCGGGCGGGCACAAGGCCCGCCCCTACAGTGTAGGGGCGACCCTCGTGGTCGGCGGCGGGCGAGCCTTACGGTTCGACGCGCTCGAACTCGTACTCGAGGCCGGCGGCGGTGCGCAGGTCCCAGTCGAAGTAGCAGATCATCAGCATGCGATCGACCTTGGGATCCATGTCCGAGAGCAGGTCGCAGGGGTAGATGTCGCCGGCGTGGTTGCCGTAGGCGCCGTCGGGCTTGACGGTGTCGACCTGGATCAGGACGCGGTTCTTGAAGACGCAGCGCACCTCGCCCTCGAGCTCGGCCTCGAGGTACTTGCCGTCGGGCTCGCCGGTCATGATCTCCTTGAAGCGCGTGCCCTTGACGATGAGCGTGCCGCTGTACTTCGGGGTGCGCGTCTCGCCGACGAACTTCCAGGTGCCGTCGAGGTTCTTGAAGCCCTTCGAGCAGTCGTTCTTCAGGGCGAGCGCCTTGTACTCCTCGATCTTCTTCTTGGCCTCCTCGCTGAGCGGCTTGGGCTGCGGATCCTTGGCGGGGGGCGTCTGCTCCTTGGGGGTCGGGGCCTCGGCGAGGTCGAGCGTGGGCTCGATCAGCGCGGGCGTCGCGTCGGAGATGCGCTCGGGGAGCGCCTCCTCGGTGCGCGTCGCGGAGCGTTCGTCCGAGGAGGCGCAGGCGAAGAAGAGCGCGCACGCGGTCGCGAGGGGGAAGAGGGCGGGCAGACGGGACAGGGTCATCAGGGCCTCGATTGCAGGAGCAGGTCTTTGAGCGGCTGGTTGGCGGGCGGCATCTCGAGCGCCAGGAGCGCGGCGCGGTCGAGGAGGCGGAGCTCGCTCGATGCGAGCGGGCGCGGTGTCGAGCCGGGCAGGGTCCGGGCGAGGTAGAAGAGGATCAGCACCGTGCGATCTGGGTATCGATACCACGAGAAGGTCAAGGGGCGGACCACTTCGGCGGTGACGCCGAGCTCCTCGGCGAGCTCGCGCACGAGCGCCGCTTCGGGAGACTCGCCGGGCTCGACGCGGCCCCCGGGCAGCTCCCAGCTGCCGCCCAGGAACGCGTGATCGGGGCGGCGCGCGACGAGGTAGGTCGGATCGCCGGCGCGCTCGCCGTGCTCGAGCAGGGCGACGACGACGAGGCTCGGGGCCGGCGCGCTCACGAGCCGCACCCGTGCTCGAGCCAGCGCTGGCGCGCGGCCATCACCTTGCGGATGAAGCGCTGGCGCGGCGCCGCGTCACCGTCGGCGTAGGCGGCGTCGGGCTTCTTCGGGCCGAGCGCGTAGGCGGCCAGGGCATAGTCGATGTGGCCGTCGTAGCGGTCGAGCAGGCGCTGGAGGAGGCGCGCGCCGCAGCGCAGGTTCTCGCGCGGCGCGTAGAGGTCGCCACAGCCGAGGCGCCGCCCGGTCGAGGGCATGATCTGCATGAGCCCGCGTGCGCCGGCGGAGCTGCGGGCGCGGGCGTGCCAGCGCGACTCGACGGTGACGATCCCGGCGATGAGCCCGGGGTCGAGGGCGTGGGCGCGGGCGGCGGCGCGCAGCGGGTCGTCGAAGCGCGCGCAGCCGGGGATGGGGCCACGCTCGGAGGCGGTGACGCGCCGAGGGGGCGGCGCGGACGAGGCGCAGGCCGCGCTCGTGAGGGCGAGCGCGAGGGCCAGGGCGAAGGCGCGGGGGCGCGATCGATGCGTCACGCCGGTTCCCCCTGGGTGTTGTCGATGAAGTAGGTCTCGAGCGAGGTGCCGCGGGCGGCGAGATCGTCGAGCGCGGGGCGGTCGAGGCGGCTCACGACGCGGCCGCGATCGATGAGCACGACCGTCGTGCAGAGGCGCTCGAGCACGTCGAGGATGTGCGAGACGAGCACGATGGCGGTGCCGCGCGCGAGCTCTTCGCGGATGACCGCCTTGACCTCGGCCGAGGCACGCGGGTCGAGGCCGTTGAGCGACTCGTCGAGCACGATGAGCGGCGGGTTGCCGATGAGCGCGGCGCAGATCGAGAGCTTGCGCGCCATGCCTTCGCTGTACTCGCGCGTCATGCGGTGCTGGGCCGAGCTGAGCGAGAAGCGCGCGAGCAGCGAGTCGACGAGGGGGCGCGCGGCGGCGTCGGGGATCTCGCGCACGGCGGCGACGAGCTCGAGCAGCTCGCGGCCCGTGAGGAAGGGGTAGAGCTCGATGTCCTGGGGCACGTAGCCGGTGAGGCGGCGCGCGGCGAGCGGGTCCTCGAGGATGTCCTTGTCGCCGATGTGGATCGTGCCCTCGTCGGCGAGGAGCTGGCCGGTGAGCAGCTTGACCGTGGTCGACTTGCCGGCGCCGTTGGGGCCGATGAGGCCGCAGAGCTCGCCGGGGCGGACGTCGAGGTCGACGCCGTCGACGGCGACGGTGGTGCGGAAGCGCTTGCGCAGGCCGCGGATCGAGAGCACGGGCGCGGCGCTCATGCGAGGCCTCCGGTCAGGGTGATCGCCGAGGCGAGCGCGACGCGCCAGAGCGTGGCGGCGACGCCTGGGCGCTCGGCGCCGAGGGTGGCAGCGAGGTGCGAGAGCACGACGAGGAGCGCGGTCAGCGGCAGGCCGAGGCCGAAGACGATCGCGGCGGCGGTGAGATCGCCGGTCGTGAGCGTGACCGCGGTGGCGACGACGAGCGCGACCAGCGGGTGGTGGGCCGTGGCGAGGAGGCGCCCCGCGCGCTCGGCGGCAGGTGCGCGGGGCAGGGTCAGGTCGAGGGCGCGCGCGGCGAGCTCACCGCGCAGGCGGAAGGCGGCGACGATGAAGACGCCGCTCATCAGCGCGAGCGCGGCGAGCACCGGGACGGCGGGTGAGCGCGTGGCGGGCACGTCGTGCGCGAGCTTGAGGAGCGCGGCGGCGAAGACCCAGAGCAGCACGCGGTCGAGGCGGTGGCGGCGCCGGAGCTGGCGGAGATCGCGCAGGAAATAGGGGCGCGCGGCGGCGGGCAGCAGGCGCGCGAGGCGCTCGCCGGGCACGCGGCGGGCGACCCCGTCCTCGCGGTAGGGGGGCGGCACGTCGACCTCGGAGAAGCGCGGCAGGATGAGGTGGAGGTGCAGGCGGGCGAGCGCGCGGGCCTTGAAGAAGGAGACGAGCACGACCGCGAGGGCGACGCCGAGGACCGGCGCGAGGAGGCCGGGCTTGCCGCGGAAGAGGGCGTCGCGGAAGGCGAGATCGATGAAGATCCCGAGCACGAGCGTGCCGAGGAGGGCGACGGCCGGGGCGTAGACGAGGAGCGCGGCGTCGTCGGGCACGCTGGCGCCGGCGAGCAGGCGGCGCAGCTCCGAGCCGGGCGTGAGGAGGGAGCGGCCGGCCCAGAGGTGGAGCGCGATGGCGAGGGCGAGGCCGACGACGAACTGGGTGAGGCCGACGACGAGCACGTAGCTCGCGGCGATGTGGTGCTGGGCGCTGGGGCCGAGGGTCAGCGCGATGGCGTAGGCGACGATCGGCATGGCGAGCGGCAGGTGCAGGAGCGCGGCGCGCACGAAGAGATCGTCGAAGCGCTGCGCACCCGACAGCGGCAGCGTCGCGAGGAAGCGGGAGTCCTTGGCGCGGAAGAAGACCTCGAAGGTGGTGTAGCTGTAGACGAGCGCGGCGACGACCCCGAGCCAGAAGACCTGATCGCGCACCGTGACCTCGTCGACGCCGGCGGCGGCGAGGGTGTGGCCGAGCAAGCCGAGGGCGGCGAGCGCGGCGAGCGTGACCAGCGCGGCGAGGAGGAGCGAGGCACCGCGCAGGCGACGGGAGAGCGAGCGCCAGCGAAAGGCGAGGAGCCTGCGGGTCGTGAAGGTCCGGGTCGGGTTCGTGGTCGGGCGGGGCAAGAGCGGCTCCGAACGGGCAGACGTCGACAACCATGTAGCAAGGGTCGCTTGTTCCAACCAGATTTGCCCGCACGGTGGAGCCGGAGGAGATCGAGGATTGTCGCCAGGGCCGAGGTGCGCCACCCTCGTGCGATGGACAGGGAGGTCGCCGAGTGCGCGGTGTGCGGGGCCGAGGTGGAGGCGGGGCGCGCGCTGCCGATCCGCTTCGTCGGCAAGCGCTGGTTCGTGTGCGGCGGGCCGTGTCGCGTCGCGTTCAAGCGCGAGCCCGAGCGCTGGGTCGCGGCGCGGCCCGAGGCCGGCCGAGGAGGGGAGGGCGTGGCGGCGCCGCCGCCGAGGATGCGAGCCCCAGGGCCCTTCCGCGTGCGCTGACCGGCGGGCCATTTTCTTGACGATCTGCCTCGCGCGCCGCAAACGGGGCGGGCACGCGCCGCGTTCGGATCGCGTGCCGAGGAACGAACCACACGGCGCGAGGGAAGGATGAGCGAGCTCCTGCGACAGGTGATCGTCATCGTCTGGCCCGGGCTCGGCGTCGGGCCCCAGGGCGAGTCGGGGGCGCCGCTGCAGCGCGTGGCGGCGTACGTCGGCGGTCTCGAGGCGCCGACTCTGGCGTGGCTCGGGCTCGGGAACGTGGCGCCGATCCGCGGGCTCGGGCCGGCGTCACCTCCGGCGGCGAGCCACGGGCGCCTGCAGCCGCCGATCGGGCTCGACGCGCTGCTCGGTGAGGCGGCGCGGGCGCTGGTGGCGTTGGGGCGCGCGGTGCAGCTCGTCGGGGACGCCGGCGAGGCGCTGGCGGTCGAGGGCGCCGCGGTGCATGCGGCGCGTCACGGCCAGAGCGTGCTCGAGCGGGCCGCCGATCTGGCGCAGGGCTCGGCGCCCGGGCTGATCGTCGCGTCGCCCGGGAGCGAGGAGTGCCCGGCGAGCGCGAGCCCGGTGACGGCGGCGCGCGCGGTGCAGCGCCTGGACACCGCGCTCGCGCGGCTCCTCGACCGGCTCGCGGGGCGCGAGGACGTGATGGTCGTGCTGACGACCGCTGACGAGCTTTCGCGGTCGACGTCCGCGGAGGGACACGCTAGGGTCGCCGACCCCGGACCCGCCAAGCGCTCGCGCTGGGCGCCGGTCCTGGTTCACCTCGGCGCGCTGCCTTCGGGCGTCGCGCTCGGGGACAGGGCGCCCGGCGATCTCGGCGCGACCGTGGCCGAGGCGCTGGGCGCGACCGTGCACGGTGGGCGGAGCTTCCTGCCCGAGCTGCTCGCGTGACCGGGGCGAGCGCCCCCGAGACCTCGAGACGAATGGAGTTGGTGTGTTCAGCATCGTCGAGCTGATCGGCAAGAAGCGCCAGGGCGAGCCGCTGGCGGATCAGGAGATCCGTTTCATCATCGAGGAGTTCTCGGCCGATCGCATGCCGGCCTACCAGATGTCGGCGCTGGCGATGGCGATCTTCTTTCGCGGCCTCGACGATCGCGAGACCGCGACGTGGACCGACGCGATGCTGCGCTCGGGGCGGGTGCTCGATCTCGCCGCGCTCGGCGCGGGGCGGGTCGACAAGCACTCGACCGGCGGCGTCGGCGACAAGATCTCGCTGCCGTTGGCGCCCGCGGCGGCGGCGGCCGGGGTGATCGTGCCGATGGTCGCCGGGCGCGGGCTCGGGCACACCGGCGGCACGATCGACAAGCTCGAGGCGATCCCCGGCTACGACGCGGCGCTCTCGGTCGACGCCTTCAAGCGCGTGCTCGGCGAGGTCGGCTGCTGCATCATCGGGCAGACCGAGGAGATCGCGCCGGCGGACAAGCGCCTCTACGCGCTGCGCGACGTGACGGCGACGGTCGAGTCGATTCCGCTCATCTGCGCTTCGATCATGTCGAAGAAGCTCGCCGAGGGGATCGAGGGGCTGGTGTTGGACGTCAAGGTCGGCGAGGGCGCGTTCATGCGCACGGTCGAGGACGCGCGCGAGCTGGCGCGGCGCATGGTCGCGGTCGGGCGTCAGATGGGCACGCGCGTGGTCGCGTTCCTGACGCGCATGGACGAGCCGCTCGGGCGCATGGTCGGCAACGCCTGCGAGGTCGAGGAGGCGGTGGCGACGCTCTCGGGCGAGGGGCCGGCCGACATCGTCGAGCTGACCGAGGTGCTCGGCGGCGCGATGGTCGAGCTGGCGCGCGGCGTGAGCTTCGACGAAGGGCGCGCGCGGATCCGCGCGGCGCTCGCCGATGGCAGCGCGCTGGACCGCTGGCGGCGCATGGTGTTTGCGCAAGGCGGCGACCTCGACCGGCTGCCGCGTCCGAGCGGCGCGGTGGCGGTACGCGCGGGGCGCGCGGGCGTGGTGCAGGCGATCGACGGGCGCGAGGTCGGGCTCGTGGCGATGCAGCTCGGGGCCGGGCGCGCGCGGCGCGAAGACACGATCGATCCGGCGGTCGGGATCCGCATCGACAAGAAGGTCGGTGAGGCGGTCGCCGAGGGCGAGGCGCTGGCGACGATCCTGACCGGCGCGGCGCGGCATGTGTCGGAGGCGGCGATGGCGCGCCTGGGTGCGGCGTTCGAGGTCGGCGATCGGCCGGTGACGACGCGCCCGCTGGTGCTCGAGCGCGTCGGTTGAGCGAGGTACGTCCCAGCGATGGCCGGGGCGCGCACATGAAGAAGGGATGTGATGACGGAAGCGAATGACACGCTCGCGAAGCTCGACGCCGCGGCGGACTGGGTGAGACAGCGCTCCGGGCGCGTGCCGGTGTTGGGGATCGTCGCCGGCAGCGGTCTGGGTGCATTGGCCGGCCTGGTCGAGGAGGCGACGCGGATCCCCTATGCGCAGATCCCTCACGCGCTCAGCCCGACGGTGATCGGGCACGCCGGCGAGCTGGTGCTCGGCAAGCTCTCGGGTCTCGATGTCGCGGTCCTGTCGGGCCGTGTGCACGGCTACGAAGGCCACCCGACCGAGGACGTCGTCTTCAACGTGCGCCTGGTGGCGCGGCTCGGGGCGAAGCGCTTCCTCGTGACCAACGCGGCGGGCGGCGTCGATCCGTGGCTCATGCCGGGCATGCTCTGCCGCATCGTCGACCACCTGAACCTCACCGGCAAGAACCCGCTGACGGGGCCGAACGTGGCGGCGCTGGGGCCGCGCTTCCCCGACATGTCCAAGCCGTATGCTCCGGCGCTCGGCGCGGTGCTCGAGCGCGCCGCCGAGAGGGCCGGCGTGACCCTGCATGCCGGGGTCTACGCGGGGCTCACCGGGCCGAGCTACGAGACGCCGGCGGAGATCCGCATGCTGCGTGTGCTCGGGGCGAACCTCGTCGGCATGTCGACCGTGCACGAGGTGATCGCGCTCAACCACATGGGCGTCGAGGTGACGGGGCTGTCGTGCGTGACCAACCACGCGGCCGGGGTCTCGAGCGCGCCGCTCGACCACGCCGAGGTGGCGCAGATCGCCGACGAGGCCGGGCCGAAGCTGCTCGCGCTGGTGCGCGCGTTCGCGGGGCTACTCGCGGAAAAGTCGAACTGAACGAAGGTTGATCTCGGACAGGGGTCTTCACCATGAGCACGATCCTCGACCAGGCCGGCAAAGACGCGCTCGTCGCCGCCGCGCGCGAAGTGCAGGCGCGGGCGTATGCCCCGTACTCGAAGTTCCTCGTCGGCGCGGCGATCCTGACGCGCAGCGGGCGCGTGCACCTCGGCGTCAACGTCGAGAACGCCTCGTATCCCGTCGGCGCGTGCGCCGAGCGCATGGCGATCGGCGCGGTGTACGCGGCGGGTGACGGCGACGCGATCGCGGTGGCGATCGCCACCGACGCGCCGACGCCGGTGATGTGCTGCGGCATGTGCGCGCAGGCGCTCTACGAGCTCTCGCCGGAGATCCTGGTGATCGCGTCGGCGCGGGGCGATCAGCGGCGCGAGGCGGTCGTGCGCGAGGTGTTGCCCTACGCCTACCAGGGCGAGGGGCTCCTCACCGGGCCGGGCGCGGACAAGGCGGGGGACGCGGCGTGAGCGCGGCGGGTGCGGCGGGCGGCGGCGGCGCGGACGTGCTGATCCGCGGCGGCCTGGTGATGACGATGGGCGATGACGGCGCGGTCGTCGAGGGTGACGTGCGCGTCGTCGGCGGGCGCATCGCCGAGGTCGGCGGCGGGCTCGCAGCCCGTGGCGGCGAGCGCGTGCTCGACGCGCGTGGCGCGGTGGTGTTGCCCGGCTTCGTGCAGACGCACATCCACCTGTGCCAGACGCTCTTTCGCAACCTGGCCGACGATCTGGCGCTGCTCGACTGGCTCGGGCGGCGGGTCTGGCCGCTCGAGGCCGCGCACAGCCGCGAGAGCCTCTCGGCGTCGGCCGAGCTCGGCGTGGCGGAGCTCTTGTTGGGCGGCACGACCGCGATCGTCGACATGGGCACGGTGCACCACACCGAAGCGGTCTTCGAGGCGATCGAGGCCGGCGGGATCCGCGCGGTCGCCGGCAAGTGCATGATGGACCACGCGAGCTGTCCCGACGGCCTGCGTGAGGACACGCGCGCGAGCATCGAGGCGTCGCTGGCCCTGGCCAGGCGCTGGCACGGGGCGGCCGGCGGGCGGATCCGCTATGGCTTTTCGCCGCGCTTCATCCTGAGCTGCACCGATGAGCTCATGCGGGAGGTGGCGGCGCTGGCCGAAGCGCACGGCTACTTCGTGCACACGCACAGCTCGGAGAACGTCGACGAGATCGCGATCGTCGCGGCGCGGGCGGGAGCGAGGAACGTGCTGGCGCTGGCGGCGCTGGGGATCCGCGGCGAGCGCACGGTGCTCGCGCATTGTGTGCACCTCGACGAGGCGGAGCGGAGAGAGCTCGCGGCGGCCGGCACGCGGGTGTCGCATTGCCCGAGCTCGAACCTCAAGCTCGGCAGCGGGATCGCCGACGTGCCGGCGCTGCTCGCCGACGGCGTGCACGTGTCGATCGGCGCCGACGGGGCGCCGTGCAACAACCGCCTCGACATGTGGACCGAGATGCGCACGGCGGCGCTGCTACACAAGCCGCGGCACGGGCCGACGGCGATGCCGGCCGAGCGGGTGCTGGCGATGGCGACGCGCGGCGGCGCCGAGGCGATCGGCCTCGGGCACGAGCTCGGGCAGGTCAGGTCGGGCTTCCTCGCGGACCTGCAGGTGATCGCGCTCGACGATCTGCTGGCCGGGCCGGGCGGGACGCTGGCCTCGCGCCTGGTCTACGCAACCGAGCGCGCCGCGGTGCGGCACGTGCTGGTCGATGGCGAGGTGCTGGTCGAAGACGGGCGGCTCGTGCGCTGGGATCGGGCGGCGATCGCCGAGCGCGCCGGGCGCGAGCTCGCGGGCTGTGTGGCGCGTGCCGGGATCTCGTAGCGCGCGGGCCGCTTGGTTAGAAGCGGTGCGTGACGTTGGCGGAGGTGTGCAGGACGACGCCGCCGTGGGACAGGTCGCCGCCGGGGTTGTCGCGCGCGGCGCGGTAGACGGTGCGGCGTGGCAGGATCGTCGCCTGCACGGCGAGGTCGAGCTCGACGACGGCGCGTCGATCCTGGAGGGGGTCGTCGAAGCCGACGCCGAAGCCGAGCGAGACGACGTGCGCGTCGTTGTCGAGGTAGGCCGATGAGCCGGTCGCGGGCGGCGCCGGGGTCGGGCGGAAGAAGTAGCCGGCGCGCACGGTGAAGAGGCCGACCGGGGTCCACTCGGCGCCGACGCGCGCGGTGAGGGTGTCGACGAAGCCGAGCTCGAGCGGCGGCGCGCCGACCGAGAGGTCGAGGGCCTGGTCGAGGCCGAGCGCGCTGACGAGGCGACCACCGAGGTCGACGGCGAGGCGCGGCGAGGGGTCGGGCGCGGCCGACCAGAAGGCCCAGGTGAGATCGAAAGCGACGGTGAGCGCGGGAGAATCCAGGGTGTAGGCGAGGCCGAGCGCGAGGGTGTGCGGGGTCCAGAGCACGGTCTGCGCGACGTCGATCTCGAGCGAGAGCGCCTCGCCCTCGGCGACGCGAACGGGCAGATCGAAAGAGAGCGAGCTCGAGCCGCGGTAGGCGAGGCCGAGCTTGAGCTGGCCGCCGCCGGCGCCGAGCGGCGGGCGGATGTGGATCCCGGCGAAGGGGGCGAGCGTCGGCTGCAGGGTGACGCCGACCGAGCGGCGATCGAAGGTGCCGGCGAGGATGTCGAGGTCGAGGGTGGCGCCGCCGTCGAGGTCGGCGAGGATCTGCAGGCCGGCGCCGATGGAGAGCCACTCGGTCGGGTCGCCGGCGACGCCGAGGTGGATGAGGAGCTTATCCTGGAGGTTCTGGTAGAGATAGAACTGCGGGGCGGCGGGATCGACGCCCTGCACGCGCAGGAGGCGCTCGATCGGGAGGGATATGGCGACGCCGAGCGCGAGGCGGTTGTCGAAGATCCCGCCGAAGGGTTTGACCCAGCCGAAGGACAGCCCGAGGTGCGTGTCGGGGTGCACGGCGGCGGGCGTGGCGCCGGGAGCGGCGCGCTCGATCTCGAGCAGCGGGACCGAGAGCGACAGCCCGAGGCCGAGGCTGTGCTGGCGCTCGTGGGTGAGCGCGGCCGGGTTGTAGAAGAGCGCAGAGTAGCCGAGCGCGGCGGCGGTCATGGCGCCGCCCATGCCGATGTCGCGCGCGGTGACGCCGAAGATGTCGTAGGAGCCGGCGCGCACGGGCGCGGCCGTCGCCAACGCGCACACGGAGAGCAACGTCGCGGCGAGGCGGGTGCGGCTCACGGAGGGGAGCTCGGAGCGGCGCGGCATGCGCCGGAGGCGAGGTCGACGACGAGATCGAAGACGCCTGAGAGCGCCTCGGCTTCGAGGAGGGTCGCGAGGTCGACGAGCACGATCGGCGCGACGTCGTCGGCGAGCAGCGCGACGAGCGCGGGGGAAAAGCCGCGGCGCATGATCGGATCGGTCGCCAGCGCCAGGAGGGCCTTCTCGGCGATGACGCGCAGCGGCTCGGAGAGCGTGATGGGGGTCGCGCCGAAGGTGGAGCCGCCGAGCAGATCGGCGGTGAGCAGATCGTAGAGGAAGCCGCCGAGGACGAGCTCGGGATCGACTCTGCGAATGCAGAGGAGGAGGCCCTGGAGGCGGTCGAGGCCGTCGGCGTCGAGGAGGCGGACCACGCCGTCGGCGAGCGCGCGGAACGGGGGGGCGTCGAGGTCGACCAGGAGGCCGAGCAGATCGAGGATGGCG
>WYBB01000265.1 GCA_011526585.1 Deltaproteobacteria bacterium | reverse complement strand
GGTGGTCGCACCCATACGGAGATCCGGAGTGCGTGAGCTCGAGGCCCTGCGTCGCTACGTGCGCCATCACGCGCGGCTCATCGCGGCGCGTGTCACGCGTCTTCACGACGCGATGCACACGCTCGCGACGCTCGTCGAGCATGCGCTGGGCGCCGACCTCGATCCCGAACGCGCACGAGCGACCCTCGATGAGCGGGGGTTCACCGCCACGGACGACGGCTTCTTCGAGAGGCCGGCGCTGCTCGAACGCCTCGCCGGCGGCGACGCGTGTCAGGGCGCGTTGCGCTTCTATGTGCGCCGGGAGGCGAGCGACGCGTTCGAGATCCTGCGGCGCGTGGCCGCGCTGGAGCCGCTGGGCGACGCGGTCGGCGCGCTCAAGGAGCGCCTCGGCGACCTCGCCTGGATCTACTACATCGACCGCACCGGCTTCGCGGCGACCTACCCCTACCACGTGCCGATCGTGCCGGCCGACTTCGCGTGGCGCGACTATCTGACCTATCGGCTCGCCGCCCCCGCGGCGAACCCGGCGCGCGCGATCGTGTGGACCCCGCCCAACGTGGACTACGGCGGCAAGGGCGTGACGCTGGCGCCGTGCATCCCGGTCTTCCGCGGCGAGCGCTTCGAGGGGGTCTTCGCGATCGACGTGCCGATGAGCCTGCTCGTCGGCGACGCCCTGCGCGACCCGATCACCGAAGGACAAGTGAGCTTCATCGTCGACCGCGCCGGCTACCTCGTCGCGCACCCGACGATCGAGGTCGCGCTGCGCGGCGAGCATGGGGCGATCGCGCGCGAGCCGCTGATGTCCTTGGGCGGTGCGCTGGGCGCGCTGGACGTCGCCGCGCTCTACGCCGCGGGCGAGGCGGTGATGGAGGTCGGCGAAGGTGAGGCGGGGCAGCGCGTGGTGAGCGCCGCCATCCCGGAGATGGGCTGGCTCCTCGTCTCGAGCTTCCCGCTGCGCTCGCTGCAGGCCAGGCGCGCCGAGGCGGTGCGCGTCGCGCTCGAGGCGATGAAGCATGGCGACATGTCGGTGCGGGTCGGCGCGTCGTCGGACGCGCTCGGCGAGATCGCGCACGCGTTCAACGAGACCGCGGCCGCGCTGGCCGCCAACACCGCGGCGCGCGAGCGTGCGATGGCCGAGCTCGAGCGCTCGCGCCAGGAGGTGCGTGCGCTCTTCGACGCGTCGCCGACGGCGATGGCGCTCTTCGACGACGCGGGTCGGCTCGTGGACCACAACCGCGCGTGCGCGCCGTTGCTCGACGGGATGCGCGCGCCGCCGCCCGCGCTCGCGACCCTCCTCGTGCACGCGCACCGCGACGGGCACGCCGGGCCGGTCGAATACGAGGTCTCGTCGGACGCGGGGACGCACTTCGTCTGCACGACGGCGCGACGCATCACGCGGCACGACGGCGTGCACGTCCTGTGCGCGAGCGAGGATCTCACCGAGCGGCGTGCGTTCGAAGCGCGCCTCATCGAGGCGCAGAAGCTCCGCGTCATCGGCCGGCTCGCTGCCGGAATCGCTCATGATTTCAATAATCTACTGACCGCGATCGGCACCTCGGCGCATCTCCTGCGCCAGGGCGAGGTGCTCGAAGACGGCGAGCCCGACGAGCTCCTCGGCACGATCATCGACGCGACCGACCGCGCCGGCGCGCTGACCTCCCAGCTCCTGTCGTTCGCGCGTCGCGACGTCGTCGATCGGCGTGTGGTCGACCTCGGCGAGGTCCTGCGCGAGAGCCTGCGCCTCGTGCGCCGCGTGGTCAGCTCGGACGTGCAGCTCTCGCTCGAGATCGCGGCGGACCTGCCGCACGTCGAGATCGACCGAGGGCAGCTCGCGCAGATCGTCCTGAACCTGGTCGTCAACGCGCGCGACGCGCTGCCGGTGCGCGGCGGTCACATCGCGATCGTCGCGCAGCGCACCGAGGACGGTGCGGCCAAGCTCACCGTGAGCGACAGCGGGCGCGGCATGGACGCGGCGACCCTGGCGCGCGCGACCGAGCCGTTCTTCACGACCAAGGCGACCGGCACCGGCCTTGGCCTCTCGACGGTCAAGGACATCGTCGAGGCCGCGGGCGGCGCGTTCACGCTGAGCTCGGTGCCGGGCGACGGCACGCGCGCGTCCCTGACCCTGCCGGCGACGCGCGCGAAGAAGACCGTCCGCACGGCGCGTCCGCGGGTGAGCGCCGAGGGGCGCGTGGTGATCGCGCTGGTCGACGACGACGATCTGGTGCGCAACGCGACCGAGCGCGGGTTGCGGCACCTGGGCTACGAGGTGCGCGCCTTCGGTACGAGCGAAGACGCGCTCAGGCTGCTCGAGGATCGCGAGGCGCCGGTCTCCTTGCTCCTGACCGATGTGGTGATGCCGGGTCTCAACGGGCGCGAGCTCGCCGACGCGGCGCGGCGCGCGCGGCCCGGGCTGCCGGTGATCTTCCTGTCGGGCTACACCGATGACGCGATCCTCCAGCACGGGATCGAGGCGCGAACGGTGAACCTGCTGCGCAAGCCCTTCCGCCCCGAGAGCCTGGCCGAGGCGGTGCGCGCGGCGCTGTAGCGGGCGGGTCCATTGGCACCGTGCGCTCGCGCGGCTGTGTGAAGAACATCCATTGAAGGTCGGCTGCGCCGTGCGGATGCTTTGCATGCGACGCGGAGCGCCGGCTCTGTGTGGCAGCGCCAGCCGTGTCCGCGTCGAAGGAGAAAGGCCATGAAACGCCTGTACCGACTGCTGGTCTTCGGCGCCTTCGCGCTCTTCGCGACGCCTGCCTTCGCGGACGGACCCAGGCCGATGCCCGAGCCGTTTCCCGCGCCCCCGACCCCCGTGCGACCGATCCCGGGCCCGTGCCCGCCGCCGCATACGGACGTCGAGAAGCCGGACAAGGCTCCGACCCCGCGCCCCGACCCGTTCGGGATCAAGGTCCCGGAGATCAAGCGCTGAGCCCGGATGTGCGGGCCGATGCGGCCGGCGTGCCGGCCGCGGGTCGGGTTTCTGTCTAGCGAACGCGCAATGAGCGACGGAAATCGCTTCTTTGTCGAAGGGGCACTTTGCGTGGTCCCACGCGTGACGGTCGCCGACCTCGGGAGTGAAGATGCACATCGGCCCGCGCAGCTCGATCGGTCTCTGCCTCGGTCTCGCGGTGGTCGGGCTGGTCGAGCCCGCGCGCGCCGAGAGCCCGAGCCCCGCGCCATCGTGCGAGCGCGAGTTTCCGCGCTGCGACTATCCGACGGGTCGTGGCTGCCTGGCGCACACGCCTTCGCCGCCCGATGCGCGCTTCGACCCCGAGGCGGTGCGCGCCGTCGAAGCCTTCGCCCGCACCTGCGACATCGCCTGGGACGGACCGAAGGGCTGCTACGAGGCGGGTGTGAAGGTCGAGGTCGATCGGCTGATCGAGACGTCGCGCGCCTACGCCGAGGTGGACGGCCGCGCGCTCTTCCTGCCCGAGGCCGCGCGCCTCGCCTGTGAGCCGGAGCTGCCGCCGCGCGCGAAGGCGGCGATCGACGAGGCGCCGGCGTGGTGCGCCATCGGCCGCGCGGAGTGCGTCGAGGGCCTGAAGGCGGCGCGCCTCGCGCTCGAGGGCCTACCCGCCTGGGCCGCCTGCGTCGAGCGCATGCAGCGCTACGTCGCCGCCAATGAGCGCCTCGACGCCGAGCGCGCCGCCTGCCGTGCGCGCATGCCCGCTCCCGCTCCCGCTCCCGCTCCCGCCCCCGTGACCGCCCGCGCGCCCTCGCCCACACCCGCTCCGACCCTCGCGCCCTCGCCCGCCCCAGCCCCCGCGCCCAGGCTCGACGCCGACCCGCCCCTCGCCCCCACGCCCTCGCGCCAACCCGCCGCGCGTCCCCGCCGCGTCGTCGAGATCACCCGCGGTCGCGTCATCGATCCCGTGCCGCTCGCCGACCTCGGCCCGCGCGTCGCCAACCGCCCCGCGCCCGCCGAGCCGCCGCTCGACACCACCTCGCAGCGCCACGACGCGCCGCCACCCACCCCGCCGGACGCACGCCGCAAGGGCCAGTTCGAGCTCGGGGTGACGCCGTTTTCCGGCACGCTCACCCTGCGCGACCCGGCCACCGGCGTCGAGCACAGCCCGATGATGGCCTCGGTCTCGGTCGGTGTCGACGTCGTGCTGCGGCTCTCGCCCGATCTCTTCCTCGAGCTCTCGCTCACCGGGCGCGCCGCATTCGCCAGCACCGCCGTCGAGCGGGCGATCAGCGTCAGCCTCGACGAGGTCGAGACCGAGACCGGCACCGTCTTCGTCGTCGACCTCGAGCCGACCGTCGCGATCCTCTCCGAGCACCTCGGCGCGGCGATCGTCGCCGACTACCGCTGGGACTCGATCGGCGTCACCTCCACCGCCGCCGGCCTCGTGTCGACGCGCGCCTCGGGTGGCGGCGGCGGGCTCCGCTTCATCGCCGGCTTCGGTCTGCTCGAGCCCGACTACCGCCTCGTCGCCGCGCTCGACTTCCTCTTCGTCGGCACCGAGGCGACCGCCGTGCGCGCCAGCATCCAGGGCGACATCGGCCCGGTCATGCTCCTCGGCGCCTATCGCCAGCACTTCCGCCTCGGTCGCTTCCCCGACGCCTACCTCGTCGACGAGCTCCAGCTCACCCTCGGCTACCGCGCGGCGTTCTGAGCCGCCTCACACCCGGAGGCACCGCAAGCTCGTCGCAGGCGGCCGCGAAAAGCGTCGTGAAATCGGGCGTGACAGCGCACACGCGCCTCTGCTAGCGTGCTCGCGAATCGGTGTGAAGTCGGTCCCGTCGGCAGCCTCGCGGTGCCGCGTCTCGTGACGCGCCCCATGGCGCCAGGCGACCGCAACACGCAGATGCGGGCGGTCTCTCGAGGAGGAGGTGGGTCGTGGTCCAGTCAGCGTCGCGTGAGAAGTCCCAGGGGCAATCGCCCGTTCAAGCCAAGCCCGCCCCAGGCGCCGCCCCCGTGGCGAGCGTGCAGACGAAGAAGACCGTGCAGGGCCTCGACGGCTTCGACGCCCAGTCCGCGGCGCTCGCCCCGGTGCAGATGGAGCCCGGGGCCGCCGCGCCCAAGGGCGTCACCGGCGGGCCCGAGCTCTTCCAGGCGCAGATGAAGCTCAACAAGCTGAAGTTCAGCTGCGGCACGCCCGACGGCATCATGGGCAACAACACGCGCAACGCGATCATCGCCTTCCAGAAGTCGAAGTCGCTCGACCCGACCGGCACCCTCGACGACAAGACCCTCGAGGCGCTCGAGGCCGCGGTCAACGGTGCCGGCACCAACGCCGGGGCCGCTCCCGGCGGCGCCGCCAACGGGTCCCAGGGCGGCGGCGGCTCCGCCAGCGGCGAGGCGAGCGCGAGCCAGACCGGCGGGAGCGCGCCGGCCGCGCCGGGCGGCGCCGGAGCCCCGGCCGACAAGGACACCGCCGACAAGAAGGACCCCGCCAAGTCCGCGGTCGAGGGCGACAAGCAGGTCGAGCCGCCGGCCAACAGCACGCCCAAGGCGGCGGTCGCGTCCGGCGCCTTCCGCGACAAGGGCAAGTACAAGGTCGGCGACAAGGGGATCTTCGCGGGCTTCCAGGACGGCACGCTGCAGTCGGTGCTCGACGATCTGGTCGCCAACTGGGCCAAGATCGGCGACCCCAACGCGCCGGCGGACGCCGCGGCCGCGGCCAAGGGCGGCGACTCGTCGGGCAAGTCGTCCGGCGATCACCCGTCCTGGGTCAAGGCCTTCCAGGAGAAGCTGATGGGCCTCTCCAAGGAGCAGTGGGGCGAGGACGCCGAGGCCGCGCAGAAGCTGTGCGAGGCGTTCCTGCTCGCGTGGGGCGCGCAGAAGAACGGCGGCAAGGTGCCGGGCAACGTCGCGGCGCTGATGGGCGAGGTCGGCGGCAGCGAGTCGAACAAGCAGGCCCAGCACCTCGGCGGCTGGACCGACGACCCCTCGACCGCCAAGGACGAGGGCAAGGACTGGTGCGCCGAGGCGTCGAACAACGCCGTCATCATCGGGCTCATGCGCGCGGGGCTGCGCTTCTCGGCCATCAAGCCCTGGAAGGCCGGCCCGGTGCTGGTCGACATCAAGAAGCAGGCCGAGCACTTCGTCGTGAAGTGGGCCCAGAAGCACGGCAAGTCCGACGGCCTGGTCGAGCCGGGCGACATCGTCTCGATCGTCGGGCACGGCCCCGCGTCGGGTCACGTCGCGACGGTCGCCGCCAAGGAAGACCCGAACACCAAGACCGGCAAGATGGACATCGTGTCGGGCAACGCCGGCGGCGTGCGCGGCAAGGAAGGCGCGGTACGCGCCGAGCAGGTCACCGTCGTCGAGCCGCCGGGCGACTACAACTACACCAAGGCGCACACCAACGACCCGAGCTACAAGGGGCCGAAGAAGGCCGAGCGCGAGCCGCCCGGCCACGTCTACCTCGTCAGCGTGGTCAAGGCGTCCAAGCTCGATCCTTCGGCGCTGCTGGCGACGATCAAGGACGGCGAGAACACGAGCGAGCAGCTCAAGAACTACGGGCTCGAGAAGTTCGACGCCAAGTCGACCTTCACCGACCCGAAGCAGCAGCAGGACCTCAAGAACTACGTCGGGATCTGAGCGCGGCTCTTCGACGCGCGCAAACGACGAGAGCTCGCTGCGGAGATCCGCGGCGAGCTCGAATCGATCTATCGGTCTCGTGGTCAGCGAGCGGCGATCCACTCGGCGAGGATGTTGTTCTCGTCGCCCTCGGCGTAGACCCCCTGCGCGATCCCCTCGGCGTCGATGAAGCCGAAGTAGATCCCGGTCATGAACCCGGCCCGCTCGAAGGCGTCGTCGATCATCACGATGTTACCCTGCGCGTCGATCTCGCCGATGATCCCGAAGTTGCCCGTCTGCGGCCACGCGCTGCCGCCGGTGATCGTGCCGTCGGCGCGCACGGTGAACTGCAGGCCGTGGCTCGCGTTGGCCGGGTTCTGCACGCCGCCGCTGTAGGTGCCGACGAAGGCCTGGATCCCGGTCGGGGCGGGCGGGTTCTGGTTGGGCTGGTTCGGGTCGAGCTGGTTCGGGTTGGTCGGGCCGGGGTTCTGCGCGACGAAGGCCGGCGGTAGCGCGAAGCCCTGCACGGCGTTGTCGAGGAAGAGCGAGACCATCTCGTGCAGGTAGCGGGCGTGCACGCCGAAGTTGTTGGCGGCGGCGGCCTGTCGGTCGACGACGGTCTGGCCGTCCTTGATGGTGACGACGAGCTTCACGGTGCCCGCGTTGTTCGCGCCGATGACCTTGCCGCAGCGCACCATGGCCGAGCCGCTCGTGCCGGGCGTCGTCGGCGCCTGGTGCTGGAGCACGTCGGTGGTCGCCGGCGTCACGGCCACGTCCGACTTGTGGTTGCGAAAGGCGGTGATGGCGCCCGAGAGCGAGGTCGCCTGCGGGATGGTGGTGCCCGGGGTGATGCGCAGGATGTCGTTGACGTCGCCGGGGAAGCCGACGATCTGGATCATGTCGCCCAGGCGCAGGCTCTCGGCTTCGGCGATGCTCGCGAGCGGCAGGTGCGTCGGCAGCACCTCGTGCGAGGTCAGGAGGCCGACGTCGGGCGTGGTCAGCGGCTGGCCCGGCAGGTACTTCGGGTGGGTCAGCGCGCGCGTGAGCTCGACCACCTTGCCGGTGCCGGCCTGCACGGCGAAGACGTCCTCGATCGGCGCGGGCTGCGGCTCGTTGAAGGACTCGGTGATGTGCGCGTTGGTCGCGAGGTGGCGGTCGCCGATCGCGAACGCCGTGCCGACCGTCGAGAAGACGACGTCCTGGGGGTTGGGGCCGACGCGATACTTGACCACCACGGCGTAGGTCGCGGCGTTCTGGAGCTCCATGCTCGCCGCGTCGATCGGGCACTCGCCCGCCGGGAACGCGCCACCGACATCGCTGTAGTCGTCGCCGAGCTCGCCGCCGCTGCCACCCCCGCGGTAGCCGCCGCCACCGCCGGCGCTGTCGCACGCGAAGAGCGTGGTCGCGAGGCCGGCGAGCATCGTCGACCGGAGGAGGCCGGTCACCTGCATGGTCTTCATCATGTCGTTCATCGTCCGTCTCCTACGGCGCGTCGCATGCGCCCTTCCCAAGGCAGGAGTCGGCTCACGGCGAACCTGACACCGGCGCGTGTGGATTTTTCATCCGAGGTCCGTGAGGGGCGGTTGGCACGAGCCCAACGGCACAGCTACAAGGTGGGACGCGGAACGACGCGCACGAGAGGCGGCGATGAAGACGTGGCATGTGTGGGCCTTGGCCGTGACGATCGGTCCGGGGGGCTGTGGTGACGACGCCGCCGACGGTGATGTGGGCGGCGGCGAGGTCACCGACGACCAGACACCCTGGGACCTGCACGCCGAGCGCGCGCTGCCGGCTGTGCCCGCAGGCTATGGCGTGCGTGCGCGCGGCAACGTGATCGCGATCCGCGGCGACGATGGATTGTGGCGCTCGGAGGACGGCGGTGTCACGTTCACACGGTGGACGCGCGAGCGAACGAAACCCCTCCCATGGGAACCGGTTTGATTCGTCCGCGCGGGCCGTCTACGTTGCCGGCATGCCGCGCTCGTTCGCCATCGTGGCCTGTATCGCGCTCCTCGCGTGTGGCGACACCCAAGGGGGCGGCGGCGACGGCCAGCCCGCTGATACGGGTGGGGACGCCCAGCCCGCTGATACGGGTGATACGAGCGAGATGCACGACGATGTCGAGGTGCTCCCGTGCCAGAGCACCTTCCCGCCGAGGGAAGGCTCGGGCTGTGCCTCGGGGGAGGTGTGCACGAGCCGGCAGGTCTGCTATCCGCGCGCGGGCCTCACGCCCGAGCGCTGTGGCAGCGCTGCGCGCTTCCTCATCGAGCTCGGCCCTCCTTCGCCCATCGTGCAGGACAACGAGCGCGAGGTCACCGGCCGCGTGAGCGAGCACGGACCGGGCCGCTTCACGGTCGAGTCGAGCCAGGGCCTGGTCGAGTTCACCTATGATATCGGCGTATTTCGACTTCCGATCGAGGAAGGCCAGCAGGTGACGGTTATCCAGCGCACGCTCCGGGGCTGGATCCCGACCGTCGGCCTCGCGGTGCTCTCGGACACGGGAGAGCTGCTCGCGCTGGTCGACGATCGCGGCTGGGGCAGCGCCTGGGGCGGAGGGCATGGCCCCATCGAGGACCTCGGCGTCGAGGTCACGACCGAGCCGATGGGCTGCGCCGTGATCGACGCCCCCTGCGCGTTCTCGGTGCCGCTCGGCCTGCGCTTCAGCCACGGCGACGCGGCGGTCCTCGTGCCGCCCGGCCAGTCGCGCGAGCTCATCACCTCCATCGGCACCTTCATCGCGGTCAACGCATGGGCCGAGGATCTCGCGGAGGTGAGCTGCACCGACACCGGCCCGCTGCTCGCCTGGGCGCTGCTCGCGAGACGGGAGTGAGCGCGCGCTCGGCGACGGCGACCTCAGGCTAATCCTCAGCACCTTGAGTGATCGGCATTGAGGCTAATCCTGGTCGGGGGGGCCTGGCATGGGCGATCCTTTAGACGGCGACGATGAGCGCGGTCGTGCGCTTCGCTTTCAGCAATCGCTGGAGATCCTTGGCGTCGCTCGTCAAGAGACGATCTCCATGGCCCACGAGTAGCGCGACGTGAGCGTCGACGACATCACTCGTGCCCGCCTTCGCCAGGAGCTCGCCGATCGACCTCTCGTCGCCGGGGGCGAGCCCCACGACCTTGACACCCGCGAGCACACGCGCGAGCAGCGCCTGTTTGCGACCATCGCGCCAGACCTGAGCCACCGCGGCGACGTTCGTGTGCAGCGGCACGCCTTGGGCTTGGAGCAGCGCGAGCATCGCTCCCACAAGTCGATCGCGCTTATCGATGGCGACGAGCGCCCCCGCGTCGAGCACCGCCTTCATCGGTTCGAGCGACGACTCGTCGTGCCGCGCGTCGCGCGAGGAGTCGCCGGGTTGAGGGCCTTGCCGGCAGCGGCGAGCTCGGACGCCGTGAACGCGCCGTCGTCGGACTGCCATCGTACGAGGGCTTCCCCGAGCGCCTCATTGCGGAGTCGGTCGGCGGTCGCCTCGGCGATCCAGGCCGAGACGCTGAGGTTGGCGCGCTTTGCGGCCTTGCGTGCGGCCGCTCCGAGCGCGGCGTCCATGGTGATGGAGAGTCGGTCGACGTTCATGCATACGGTGGTATTACGCGGCGGAAGTCGTGGCAAGCCTCGGGGCGCTGGGCCACCTGCAAGACGCTGTGGGTTGGGTCGCCACCCATCGCGATGCCGGGGCGGGGTTCCCGCGAGTCGACCAGCGTGTGAAGGGCGGCATGCAGAACCTCTCCGAGAAGGTATCGTTCATCAGTTCGGTTTAGTACTAAACTAAAGCGCGTCGTCTGCGAATATCGGCCCACACCCGCCACGCTGGCGGCGCGCCCGCAAGTCCGAACCTTCGGAATCACAGCATGATTGTGCCCGCCCCCGTGGCGTTGCTAAGGTCTCCGCGATGTCACCCGCCCGCCGCCTCCTCGTGCTCGCGCTCGCCTCCCCGCTCGCCCTCGCCTGCGGCGACGACGCCATCTTGCCTTCCGCCGAGACCTTCGTCGCGCCCGACGTCGAGGTCCTCGTCGACACGGCCGTCCCCGACACGACCCCGCTCGACACCTCTTTGCCCGAGCTCGACAGCGCGCCCCCCGACACCGCCCCCGAGGTCGACACCGGCCCGCCCGCGCCGCTCAATCCCTTCGACCAGGCCGACCCGAGCCCGCCCTTCCTGCCCGAGCCCGAGCCCCCGCCCGCGCCGCTGACCTGTCTCGCCCTGACCAACGCCGGCGCCGAGGTCGGTGACCTCTTCGGCTGGCGCGTCGACGGCGGCAGCTTCGTCGCCGCCGATGGCTGGCCGACCGCCTCCGAAGGCGAGTACTCGTTTCGCGCCGGGCGCTCGGCGCACTCGTTCCTCGCGCAGGAGCTCGACCTCCCCGCCGAGCACCGCGCGCCCGGCCGCGTCGCGCTCTTGCGCCTCATGGTGCGGAGCCACGGCGGCGAGGACGAGGCCTGGTTCTCGCTGCGCGCCCTCGACGCCGCGGGCACCACGCTCGCCGAGCGCCGCAACGGCCCCTACCTCAACGACGACTGGCGCGACGGCGAGGTCGCGCTCGCCCTGCCCGACGGCACCGTGAAGATCGCCGTCGTGCTCGAGGGCGTGCGCAAGGACGGCACCGACAACGACGCCTACTTCGACGAGCTCGAGCTCTGCCTCCACGACGGCGCGCCCCAGGCGATCGTCGCCGACATGCCGGGCCCGCCCTACCTCATGAACATCGGCGCCGACCGCGTCACGATCATGTTCGAGACCCGCCTGCCCACCAAGGCCACGGTCGAGTACGGCACCGCGCCCGACGCCCTCGACCGCGCCGTCACCGAGACCGCCGAGGTCACGACCCACGTCGTGCGCCTGACCGGCCTCACCCCCAACACACGCCACTGGTATCGCGTGCGCTTCTCCGACCTCACCCTCGCGCCCTTCGACTTCCTCACCGCCAAGGCCCCCGACGACGACGGCCGCATCGAGTTCATCATGTTCGCCGACAACCAGGACGGCCCCGACGTCTTCCGCGACCTCGCCGTGCAGATGGCCCGCCTCGACCCCGACTTCATCCTGCACGGCGGCGACGTCGTGCAGAACGGCACGCGCTGGGACTACCGCGAGACCTTCTTCAGCCCCTACTTCGGCCTCGGCAACCACGCCGCCATCCTGATGGGCGCCGGCAACCACGAGACCTACTCGAGCGGGATCCTCACCAGCGCCGCCGCGCGTGCGCTGTGGGAGGAGTACGTCGACCAGCCCGGCGACGAGCACTGCTTCGGCGTGCGCTGGGGCGGCCTCTTCGTCATGGTGATCGACACCGAGAAGCCCCACCACAACGGCTCCGACCAGTACCGCTGCATCGAGGACGCGCTCGAGTCGGACGCCGCGCGCGAGGCCACCTTCCGCGTCGCCATCTTCCATCGCCCGCCGCTGGTCGAGCTCTGGGACTCGGTCGCCGGCGAGTCGTCCGAGGTCACCTTCTTCACCTTCGGCATGGACGCGCCCGACGTGCGCTTCTACCTCGCGCCGCTCTTCGAGCGCACGCGCGTGCAGCTCGTCTTCAACGGCCACAACCACCTCTATCAGTTCGTGCGCCGCTGGCCCGCCTTCACCGCCTGGGTCACCTCGGGCGGCGGCGGCGGCACCCTCGAGAGCGGCGTCGAGTCCGCGCGCGTCAACGACTGGTCGCCCTTCATCACCGAGCGCATCATCGGCCGCTACCACTTCCTGCGCGTCATCATCGAGGACGGCCTCATGTGGGTGCGCGCCGTCGGCGACCGCGGCGACACGCTGCACGAGTTCTCGATCGCACCCTGAGCCGTCGTTCAGTCCTCGCCCGCCAGCGCCTCGTCGAGCGTCTGCCACGCCAGCGTCACGCACCTGAGCCGCGCCGGGAACGCGCTCACCGCCGTCAGCGCCACCGCCTCGCCGAGCACGCGCTCGTCCGCCGCGCACCGCCCCTCGAGCGCCGCGATCGCCTCGCGCACCACCGCGCGCGCGGCCTCGCGCTCTCGCCCCGCCAGCGCCTCGGTCGCCATCGACGCCGACGCGATCGAGAGCGCACAGCCCGCGCCCTCGAAGCGCACGCTTACGATCCGCTCGCCCTCCTGGAAGACCGCCATCGTCACCCGGTCCCCGCAGAGCGGGTTGTGCCCTTCGACGCGCCGCGTCGCGCCCTCGAGCGCGCCGAAATTGCGCGGCGCGCGCGCGTGCGTCATGACGCGCTCGCGATAGAGCGCGGCGACCGCCGCTCCGTCCGCGCCCGACTTTTCGCGCCGCTCATCGCTCGATTCGTCGCCCACGCGACGAAGATACCGGCCTGCCCCGGGCTTGACCATCCTCGGCTCTCGGGGTCTCTTGGGCGCCGCCAATCGAGACGCACGACACACAGGAGGGCCCATGCCGTCGATCACCCTCACCATCAACGGTCGCCAGACCACCGCCGAGGTCGCGCCCGAGCGGCTCCTCGTCGAGCTGATCCGCGAGGACCTCGGCCTGACCGGCACGCACGTCGGCTGCGACACGAGCCAGTGCGGCGCCTGCGTCGTGCACGTCGACGGCAAGAGCGTCAAGGCGTGCACCATGCTCGCCGTCGAGGCCGCCGGCCGCGAGGTCACGACGATCGAAGCCCTCGCCCAGGGCGCCGCGCTGCACCCGATGCAGGCCGCCTTCCGCGAGTGCCACGGGCTGCAGTGCGGCTTCTGCACGCCGGGCATGATCATGAGCGCGCTCGATCTCGTGCAGCACAACGCCACCCCGTCGGAGCCCGAGATCCGCGAGTGGCTCGAGGGCAACATCTGCCGCTGCACCGGCTATCACAATATCGTCAAGGCCGTGAGCCTCGGCGCCAAGACGATGAGGGGGTGAGTGATGAGCGCACAAGGGATCGGCGCCGCCGTGGCGCGCAAAGAAGACCCGCGCTTCCTCGTCGGGCGCGGCACCTACACCGATGACATCAACCGCCCCGGGCAGAGCCACGCCTTCATCCTGCGCTCACCCTACGCGCACGCCGCCGTCAGCGCGATCGACGCCTCCGCCGCGCGCGCCGCGCCCGGGGTGATCGCGGTCCTGACCGGCCAGGACGTCGCCGCCGACAAGGTCGGCGGGATCCCGTGCGGCTGGCTCGTGCACAGCAAGGACGGCACCCCGATGGTCGAGCCGCCGCACCCGATGCTGGCGGTCGAGCGCGTGCGCCACGTCGGCGACCCGGTCGCGCTCGTGATCGCCGAGACCAAGGCCCAGGCCAAGGCCGCCGCCCAGCTCGTCGAGGTCACCTACGACGAGCTCCCGGTCATCGCCTCGACCGCCGGCGCGGTGAAGGACGGCGCGCCGCTGGTCTGGGACCAGGCGAAGAACAACGTCTGCTTCCACTGGGCGCTCGGCGACCAGGCCGCCACCGACGCGGCCTTTGCGAAGGCGGCCCACAAGGTCGCGATCGACCTCGTCAACAACCGCCTCATCCCCAACGCGATGGAGCCGCGCGCCGCGATCGGCGAGCACGATCCGATCTCCGGCGACTTCACGCTCTACACGACGTCTCAGAACCCGCACCTCACCCGGCTCCTGCTCGGCGCCTTCGTGCTCGGGATCCCCGAGCACAAGCTGCGCGTGGTCGCGCCCGACGTCGGCGGCGGCTTCGGCTCGAAGATCTTCCACTACGCCGAGGAGGCGCTCGTCACCTGGGCCGCTCGCAAGGTCGGCCGCCCGGTGAAGTGGACCGCCGAGCGCTCCGAGTCGTTCATGTCCGACGCGCAGGGCCGCGACCACGTGACGCACGCCGAGCTCGCGCTCGACGCCGAGGGGCACTTCCTCGGGCTGCGCATCGACACCATCGCCAACCTCGGCGCGTACCTGTCGACCTTTTCGACCTGCGTGCCGACCTACCTGCACGGCACGCTCTGGGCCGGCTGCTACAAGACGCCGGCGATCTACGGCGAGGTGCGCGCGGTCTTCACCAACACGGTGCCGGTCGACGCCTACCGCGGAGCCGGCCGCCCCGAGGCGACCTACCTGCTCGAGCGCCTCATCGACAAGGCCGCGCGCGAGCTCGGCATGGACCAGGTCGAGATCCGCAGGAAGAACTTCATCCCGCCCGACGCCTTCCCGTACCAGACCCCGGTCGCGCTGATGTACGACATCGGCGACTACGGCGCGACGCTCGACGTGGCGCTCGAGAAGTCCGGCTGGGCCGACGCGCCCAAGCGCAAGGCCGAGGCCGCCGCCCGCGGCAAGCTCCGCGGCATCGGGATCTCGACCTACCTCGAGGCCTGCGGCATCGCGCCCTCGGCGGTCGTCGGCTCGCTCGGCGCGCGCGCCGGCCTCTTCGAGTACGGCCAGGTGCGCGTGCACCCGACCGGCAGCATCACCGTCTACACCGGCTCGCACAGCCACGGTCAGGGGCACGAGACCGCGTTCGCGCAGATCGTCAACTCCTACCTCGGCGTGCCGATCGATCAGATCGAGGTCGTGCACGGCGACACCTCCAAGATCGGCTTCGGCATGGGCACCTACGGCTCGCGCTCGGCCGCGGTCGGCGGCACGGCGATCGTCAAGGCGCTCGACAAGGTGATCGCCAAGGCCAAGCGCATCGCCGCGCACCTCCTCGAGGCGAGCACCGCCGACATCGTCTTCGAGAACGGCCAGTTCAAGGTCGCCGGCACCGACAAGCAGAAGTCCTTCGGCGAGGTCGCGCTCGCCGCCTATGTGCCGCACAACTATCCCCACGAAGAGCTCGAGCCCGGCCTCGACGAGAGCGCCTTCTACGACCCGAAGAACTTCACCTACCCGGCCGGCTGCCACATCGTCGAGGTCGAGGTCGACCCCGAGACCGGGGTCGTCACCGTCGAGAGCGTCACGGCGGCCGACGACGTCGGCATCGTCATCAACCCGATGCTGGTCGACGGGCAGCTTCACGGCGGGCTCGCGCAGGGGATCGGGCAGGCGCTCCTCGAGAACGCCGTCTACGACGAGTACGGCCAGCTCGTGACCGGCTCGTACATGAACTACTGCATGCCGCGCGCGAGCGACCTGCCGTCGTTCAACGTCGGCTTCCACGTCACGCCGTGCACGCACAACCCGCTCGGGGTGAAAGGCTGCGGCGAGATGGGCACGATCGGGGTCACGCCCGCGGTCGTCAACGCCGTCATCGACGCGCTCGCGCCGTACGGCGTCAAGCACCTCGACATGCCGCTCACGCCCGAGAAGGTGTGGCGCGCGATCCAGTCCGCCAAGGCGCAGGGATAGGAGGCCGACGATGAAACCCTTCGAATACCATCAGCCCAAGACCCTCGCCGAGGCGGTGGCCGCGCTGCGCGGCGCGGACGAGCCCAAGCTCCTCGCCGGCGGCCAGAGCCTCATCCCGGTCCTCAAGCTCGAGCTCGCGCAGCCTGGCGCCGTCGTCTCGCTCGCCGCGCTCTCCGAGCTGCGCGGCGTCAAGCTCGACGGCGACACGCTGCACCTCGGCGCGCTCACGACGCACGCCGAGGTCGAGCACGCCGCCGAGGTCAAGGCGCACCTGCCCGCGCTCGCCGCGCTGGCCGCGAAGATCGGCGACGCCCAGGTGCGAAACCGCGGCACCATCGGCGGCTCGATCGCGCACGCCGATCCGGCCGCCGACTATCCGGCCGCGGTGCTCGCGCTCCAGGGCAAGGTCCGGACCGACCGCCGCCAGATCGACGGTGACCAGTTCTTCACCGGCCTCTTCGAGACCGCGCTCGAGCCCGACGAGATCATCACCAGCGTCGCCTTCGCGATCCCGAAGAAAGCCGCCTACGCGAAGTTCCCGCACCCGGCCTCGCGCTTCGCGGTGGTCGGCGTGATGGTCGCCGCCTACGCCGACGGCGTGCGCGTCGCCGTCACCGGCGCCGGTGCCAAGGCCTTCCGCGTGCCGGCGATGGAGGCGGCGCTCAACGCCAATTTCGCCGCCGACGCGCTGGCGAATATCGCCGTGCCCGCCGACGACCTGCAGAGTGACATCGATTTTTCGGCCGAATATCGCGCGCACCTCGTCGGTGTGCTCGCGCGCCGCGCGGTCGCCGCCTGCGCTTGAGCGTGGTCCAGCCCACCCCGCGCCCGCTGCCGGAGTCGGTCGCCGCCACGCGGGCGCTGCTCGAGTCGGAGCGCTACCTCGCGGGCGACGACCTCGCGACCGCGCTCTTCCTCGCGCTCAAGCAGGCGCGCCCGCTCTTTCTCGAAGGTGACGCCGGGGTCGGCAAGACCGAGCTCGCCAAGGTCGTCGCACGCGCGCTCGGGCGGCGCTTGATCCGCCTGCAGTGTTACGAGGGGCTCGATCTCGCCAGCGCGGTCTACGAGTGGGACTACGCGCGCCAGATGATCGCGATCCGCATCGCCGAAGGCGGCGCCGACGCGCGCGAGGAGGGGATCGCCAGCGACGTCTTCTCGCCGCGCTATCTGGTCAAGCGCCCGCTCCTGCACGCGCTCGAGCCCGATCCGGCGGGCCCGCCCGTCTTGCTCATCGACGAGCTCGATCGCGCCGACGAGCCGTTCGAGGCGTTCCTCCTCGAGATCCTCTCCGACTGGCAGGTGACGATCCCGGAGATCGGCACCGTGCACGCCGCGCACCCGCCGATCGTCATCATCACCTCGAACCGCACGCGCGAGGTGCACGACGCGCTGCGCCGCCGCTGCTTCTTCTGCTGGATCGAGCTGCCGAGCCGCGAGCGCGAGCTCCAGATCCTGCGCCTGCGCGCGCCCGACGCGCCCGAGGCGCTCTCGAGCCAGGTCGCGGGCTTCGTCGCCAGGCTGCGCAAGAAGGACCTCTTCAAGCTGCCCGGGATCGCCGAGTCGATCGACTGGGTCATGGCGCTCGCCGCGCTCGATCAGGTCGTGCTCACGCCCGGCGCCGTCGAGCAGACGCTGGGCGTGCTGCTCAAGTACAAGGACGACCTCGACAAGGTCGGCCCCGAGATCGAGCGACTCACCGCCGAGGTCCTCGCCGAGACGAGATGAGCGGCCGTCTCGCCGAAAACGTCGTGCGCTTCGTCGACGTCTTGCGCCGCGCAGGTCTGCCGATCGGCACCGCGCAGACCCTCGACGCGCTCGCCGCGCTGGCCGCGATCGACATGACGCGGCGCGACGAGTTCTACTGGGCGCTGCACGCGGTCCTGGTCAAGCGCCGCGACCAGCACGCGCTCTTCGACCTCGCCTTTCGCATCGTCTTTCGCGACCCGCTCGGGCTGGAGGCGGCGATGGCGATGCTCCTGCCGCGCATGCAGCAGCGGAGCGATCTGCGCCCGCCCGGCACGCGTCGCCTGTCCGAGGCGGTGACGCCGCCCTCGCCGCCGCGCCCGCCCGAGCGCGTCGAGGTCGAGCCGGCGCTCGTGCAGCTCACGCCCTCGGACGTCGAGGTCTTGCGCACCCGCGACTTCGAACAGATGTCGGCCGACGAGATCGCGCGCGCGCAGGCGCTCATCCGCGAGCTGCCGCTCACGCGCCTCGCGATCCCGAGCCGGCGCCTGGCCATCGCCCGCCGCGGCCAGCGTCTGGCGCTGCGCGCGACCTTGCGCGCGAGCCTGCGCGGCGGCGGCCAGGGCCTGCTCTTGCGCTTTCAGCAGCGGACGACACGCCCACCGGCGCTCGTCGTGCTCTGCGACATCTCCGGCTCGATGGAGCGTTACGCGCGCGTGCTCCTGCACTTCGTGCACACGCTGATGCGCGATCGCGACCGGGTTCACGCCTTCGTCTTCGGCACGCAGCTCACCCCGGTGAGCCGCGAGCTCGGAGCGCGCGACGTCGATCAGGCGCTCTTTGCCGTCGGACACAAGGCGACCGACTGGTCGGGCGGCACGAAGATCGCGAGCGCGCTGCGCGCGTTCAACCGTCGCTGGGCCAGACGTCTCCTGGCTTCGGGCGCCATCGTGCTGCTCGTCACCGACGGCCTCGAGCGCGACGAACATGCCGACCTCGCCTTCGAGGCCGATCGGCTGCACCGCTCCTGCCGCCGCCTCATCTGGCTCAACCCGCTCCTGCGTTACGCCGGCTTCGAGCCGCGCGCCGCCGGGATCCGCGCGCTTCTGCCGCATGTCGACGAGCACCGCCCGTGCCACAACCTCGAGAGCCTCGAAGGTCTGGTCACGGCGCTCTCCACGACCCCGCGCGAGAGCGGGCGTCGTCTGGCGGCTCGAAAGCTCTCATGATCGAGAGCGCGCGGCGGCTGTACACACCCACAAGACAGGGTGTCCGGAATAGCGGCACACACATGTCAGCCAACGACGCCAAGTGGACATATTGACTGCGGGTGAGTCCGCCCTGATGGCACATTCCGATAGGTTCAGCGGTGGGCGAAAATCCTCTTTCAGCGGACTGCATCCGGTCCTGAAGACATTAGTAAAAACAATCACTTGTGTCATTCTTTTCCGGCCGATCTGACCGCTGCTTGAACCGCACGGTCAGGGGGTGTACGCGGAGATGTGGCGGCGCTCTCACGGCGTCTCCAAAACCGTCAAACACTCCCAGGTCGGTTCGGGCCCCGTTGCGGTGGGTTCGGAACGCGCGCCGTGCGGTGCTGGGAGGGGTCTTGCCCGCGAACCCCTGCAATGAGGAGTTGGTCATGAAGGCCGTCAATGTGCGCCTGCTGGCGCTGAGTTCCATCTTCGTTCTCGGCGCGTGCGCCGATCAGATCCCCGGCACCTCCGGTCCCTCGGTCGAGATCTCGGTGGCGCCCTTGAACCTGCCGGGCGCCTCGGATGTCTGCTACGGGATCTACATCCAGAACGGCTCGGGTCAGCTCGTCGAGGCGCTGACCAACATCTGCTCGACCCAATACGGCAACGACGAGGGTGGCGACATCACCTACATCGCCCCCTGCGACGCCTCCGACGGCAACGCGCTGCACAAGGTGACCCTGGTCCTCGAGGGCTTCAAGACCGGCGGCACCGCGTGGGCCGACGAGACCCAGTACCAGAACCCGTGCGGCTGGAACCGCGCCAACCCGCTGGCCGGCACCAATCCGCCGACGATCCCGAGCGATACCACCTCGCCGACCCCCAAGGGCAACGACAACAACGCGAACTTCGACGGCAGCATCTGCCAGCGCACCTTCACCTGCCAGGAGAACGAGGACGTGCTGGTGCCCTTCGACATCACCGTCATGCGTGACGCCGACCAGGGCTTCTTCGACATCGCCGTGAACTTCGAGGACATCTTCTGCTCGTCGAAGTTCGACACCTGCTACGACGGCGGCGTGCCGATCGAGCTCCTCTTCGGCGACGACAGCGACACCGACACCATCAACACGGGCGGTGACCTGCTCGGCGACGAGCCCGGCCGCGACCGCACCGGCGTCTTCGGCCTGGCCTGCACCGCCGGCGCGCAGCTCGGCGTCAAGACCGACATCCTGATGAGCCGCGTCCGGGTCCAGTGTCCCGCGAACACCACGACCACGCCCGCGACCAACGCGACGACCTTCTTCCTGCCGATCTCCGGCAACCCGAACGCGACCGGCAACCAGAAGGTCAGCGTGAACTGGGGGACCGTGACCACCGACGTCGAGTACGCGCTCTACATCGGCGGCGAGGAGCTCGATTGTGGCACCATGCCCTTCCGCGACGAGGACGGCTACGCCTACGGCGACAACGCCGAGTACCGCGCCAACTGGGACGACACCCTGGCGACCCCAGCGTGGGTGCTGACGGCCTCCGCCACGGACGCAAGCGTGGCGGCGACCGCGACGGGCGGCACCGCGACCACACCGCCCACCAGCTTCACGATCACCGATGGTGGCCAGGTCGTCCTTCCTTATCACAACTGCCAGAAGAGCTACCTCAACCTCGCGATCAACCTCGAGGACCTCCCGCCCGGCTGCACGCTCTCGCTCCAGGCGACCGCCCAGGACGACAACGACCCCGCGTTCACCGGCGGCTCGGTCACCACGATGGCGACCTCCGGCACGATGTACCCCTTCGTCACCGTGACCAACGCCAACCTCGACGCCGATAGCTGCGTGCAGCACGGCCTCAACGACGGCGGCAGCGTCTCGACCTTCTACGGTTCCAACCTGATCGGCGGGCGCCAGCCTCATGTGATGTGTGATCACTCGCTCGCCGGCGGAGCTCCCGCCGCTATCACCCAGACCGCTACGACGCATGCCACGCAGGCGACGGCGAGACCCCAGCAGACCAAGGCCGACCTCACGAGGATCGCCGACTTCGCCAGGCTCAAAGATCCCTGCACGTTCACCACCCGCGAAGTGCAGGGCTCCTATTGGCAGAAGCTCGATCTCGGCACCTACGCGGCCGAGAAGCCGACCACCAACTCGTTCCAGTTCACATCGCTCGACACACCCGCCAATTCGGCCCTGCTGACCGCGCTCAATAGCGCCGATGCGACCTTTACGCTCGGCGCGGAGTTGAGCGATACGAGCGAGATCATCGGCACCTACAAAGGCACCGATATCGCGGACGCCATGCGCAACAAGACCGTCATGAGCAATGCCGGGCTTGTCAATGCTGCGGCGCTCTACTGGGGCGTCCGGATCACTTCTGACCAATCTCTTAGGAGCTTCTCCCGCAACGACGCCGTCATGATGTTCCCACATGGCTTCGAGCTCAACATCGGCATCAACTGGAACTACACGCCGCCTGGGACCTGATCAGAACAGCGCCAAACCCGGCAACCAATGAGCTCGGCCCGGAGGCACTCCCTCCGGGCCGAGCCATTTTAACCGCTCGCACGAGCGCCCGTCACGTCGCTCTAGCCGTCCGCTCACTACCCGGCCGCGGGTTCGATCACGCGCGCTCGAGCACGCCTGATCCGCTCGTCGGCCCAGCGCTCGGTCTGAGCGTTCATCGCTTCGATCGAGCGGTGCTTGTAGAGCCCGCGCGGGAGACATCCGATCGATGGTGGACGGCGCGCGGTGGAGGTGTTGAAAACGCCGCATGGACTCGCGTCGCATCGCCGTCGTCACCGGGGCCTCGAGCGGGATCGGGCTCGTGGCCGCCGTCGCGCTCGCTCGCGCGGGCTTCGAGGTCTTCGCGACATATCGCAAAGAGGCCGACAGCGAACGCCTCGCGGGGCTCGCGGCGCGCGAGCACCTCGCGCTGCGGCCGCTCCGGCTCGATCTCGCTGACGCCGCCTCGATCGCCGCCGCCGTCGCCGAGGTCGACGCCGAGGTCGGCGCGCGTGGCGTCTTCGCGCTGGTGAACAACGCCGGTGTGCCGTGTAGCGGTCCGGTCGAGACCCTCGCGCTCGACACGCTGCGCGAGGTGCTCGAGGTCAACGTCGTCGCGCAGGTCGCCGTCACCCAGGCCTTCATGCCGCTCTTGCGTCGCGCCAACGCGCACACGCCGGGTGCGCGCGTTATAACCGTCACCTCGATCTCGGGTCAGATCGCCGCGCCGTTTGCCGGCGCCTACGCCGCCTCCAAGCACGCGCTCGAGGCGCTGACCGGGTCGCTGCGCCACGAGCTCCGCCCCTTCGGCATGTGGGCGAGCGCGGTCGCACCCGGCGTTTTCCAGTCCGCCCTCTGGCAGAAGGGCGAGGCGGTCGCCCGCCAGGCGCGCGCGGACCTCGGCCCCGCGGGTGAAGCGCACTATGGCGAGGCGTTCGCGCGCTACCTCGGCCGCTTCGCGCGCAACGAGGCCAAGGCCCCGCCACCCGACCCGGTCGCGCGCGCCATCGTCAAGGCCGCGTGCGCCGGACGCCCGAAGCGCCGCTACCTCGTCGGCGCCGACGCGCGCGCCGGCGTCATCGCGCGCGCGCTCCTTCCCGAGCCGGTCTTCGGCTGGATCCTACGCCGCACCACCGGACGGCGCTGAGGGCCCCGCATTCCCTGTCATCGCTTGACCTGCTCGACTCGCTGGCCGATCCAGCGATCCTTGCCCCGGCTCCCCAGGTGCAGGACGTGGAGCGGGCCTCCGGGCAGGTAGAGCACCTCGTAGAGGTCCTCGGGGTGAGTCTTGCCGCCGGGAGCTTCGTCGCTGTTCTGCCGCAGCGTGGCGAGCTGGCGCGGCACGAGCACCGGTTCGGCCAGGGCGACGTTCAGGTGGGTCTCGTCGACCCAGAAGAAGATCGCCGAGCCCGGCGCGTGCAGCGCGAGCGACGGCCAGCCCCGCGACTCCCGGCCCTCGGGTTCGGGCTTGGGCAGGTGCTTGTGCTCACCTTCGTGACACGCGAGGAGCCGCTCGCGTACGCGGAGCTCGTCGAGGACGCGCATCGCCTCGTCCGTCGCGTCGGCGTCGCCGATCAGGCGCTCCGAGGTCGTGCCGTCCACGGCGAAGCGCGTGAGCACGAGCGGCTCATGGGTCGCGCCGCGATAGGAGCCGCCGCGCAGCAAGTACGCGGCCGTGCCGTCGGGCGTGAAGCCGAGGCAGTGGTGCGTGAAGCGAGTCTCGTCGAACCTGCGGTAGACGACCAGGCGTGGAGCCGGCTCCCGCACACCCGGCGCCGGCTCGGGCGGGGCTTGCGGCTCGGGCGGCTCGGTGGTCGTCCACTTCGCCGCGAGTGCGTCGGACACCATCTCGGCGGGCCAGATGGTCATGCCCGTGCGGTTGCTGATGTCTTCGGCCGTGACGTCGCGCATCGTGCACTTCGCGCGGTACGGGTAGACCTCCTGGGCGCGGCACGACCCGCGCTCGTGAACGAACCAGTCGCCGACGCGCACGCCGTTGATGCCGCCGCGATTGACGACGAGCACGACCGAACGGCCTTGCGGGGCGACCATGACGATACTCGCGCGAACCTTCTCGCGCGGCGGCGGCTCAGGCCGCGGAGGCTCAGCCGCGACGCGCGCGCTCGCCGCGACGAACGCTACGAGGGCGAACGCGGGGCCACACCGAAACGGAGCCCGAGGGAGCGAGCGGACGCCTGGAGCGCGTGCCATACGCTCGTATAGCCCAGCACGACCCAGATCGTCACGCGTCGCGCACGACCCCGCCGAGCGTGCGCCGGGCCCACTCGGCGATGCTCTCGCCGAAGGTGTAGGGCGCGTCGACGACCGGCAGGCCCCACAACGCGAGCAGCCCGCGCTTGACCGCGGCGACCTTCAGGTTGTGCGTCGGGTCCTGGCTGCGGCCGACGCCGAAGTCGACCTTGTCGCGATAGGGCAGGTAGACGAAGAGGTCATAGCGCGCGGCGGCATCCCGGCAGGCGGCGATGAACTTCGCGTTGGTCGCGGCTTCCTCGTGCTCGCTCTGGTTCTGGAGCCAGTACCCGCAGTAGTCGACGACGGTCTTGTCGCTCACGAAGGCTTCGTGCTCCTTCTCGGCGAGGATCTTCCGGCGCAACGCGTCCTCGCGGATCTTGCGGCGCGCCTTCGGGTCACTCACGCCGCGCCACGAGTCGCGACCCTGCTCTTTCAGGACCGTCAGCACGAAGTCCTCGACGAGCGGCACGCCGAGGTGCGCCGCGAGGTTCTTGGCCAGCGACGTCTTGCCGGTGCCCGCCGCGCCGATGATGCCGATACGCATGGCGAGGTGTTGGTCGTGCACGCTCCGCTCTCCCCCCAATCCTGGACCCGCTTCGCGATCGTTTGGACCGCCATCGCGCAGCTCGCGCGTCGATACCACGTCGAGCTGGTCTGCGAATAGCGCCGCAGGATCGGAGCTCTCGCTCTCACGCTACTTCCTCGGTGCCGAGGCCAGCGAGCGCAGCACGCGCCGGCGTGATCGCGCGCGCGCTCCTGCCCGAGCCGCTCTTCGGCTGGATCCTACGCCGCACCACCGGACGGCGCTGAGCCTCGCCGTCTCCGACCGACGAGCTTGCCGAGCTCGAGCGCCGTCACCGGCACGAGCCCGAGCGCGAGCGCCAGGAAGCCATCGGCGAGCGGCATCGGACCCATGTGGAAGAGCTCCTGCGAAAACGGAGCATAAGAGAGCCCGGTCTGCAGGAGCAGCGAGAAGCCGACGACCGCGAGCAGGGTCACGTTGGTGAACGCGCCGACCTCCCAGAACGAGCGCGTCGGGCTGCGCGCCGAAAACGCCCGCAGGAGCTCGCCGAAGACCAGGGTCGTGAACGCCAGGTTGCGCGCCTCGCCCAGGTCGCGCTCCTCCAGGGCCCACACGAAGACGCCCAGGACGACCACCGCCTGTAGCGCGCCGGTCCACAGGATCGTCCGCCACTGCGCCCCGCCGAGCAGCGGCTCGTGCGAGCGTCGCGGCGGCTGCCTCAACACGTCGGACTCGGGCGGATCCATCACCAGCGCCAGCGCCGGCAACCCGTCGGTCACCAGATTGATCCAGAGGATCTGCAGCGGCAGGAGCGGCACCGGCAGCCCCACCACCGCCGCTGCCAGCATCACCATCAGCTCGGCGACGTTGCCCGCCAGCAGGTAGACCAGCGCCTTCCGGATGTTGTCGAAGATCGCGCGCCCCTCGCGCACCGCCGCCACGATGCTCGCGAAGTTGTCGTCGGCCAGCACCATGTCGCTCGCCTCGCGCGTCACCTCGGTGCCGGTCCGGCCCATGGCGATCCCGATGCTCGCCTCGCGCAAGGCCGGCGCATCGTTGACCCCGTCGCCCGTCATCGCGACGACCGCGCCGCGCGCCTTCCACTCGCGCACGATCCTGAGCTTGTCCGCCGGCGTCGCGCGCGCGTGCACGAGCCCCCGCTCGTCGCCACCGCGCGGGACGATGCCGAGCTCCTGCGCGATGGCGCTGGCCGTCGCCGGGTGATCGCCGGTGATCATCACCACGCCGACGCCGGCGTCGCGCGCCGCTCGGATCGCTTGCACCGCCTCGCTCCGCGGCGGGTCGGCGATCCCGATGAGCCCGAGCAGCGCGAGCGGCCGCTCGCCCTCGCGCACCCCGACCGCCAGCACGCGCAGCCCGTGGGCCGCCATCGCCTCCGCGTGCTCGACCGCGGCCGACACGCTCGCGCCGGCCTCGCCCGCCATCGCCACCAGGACCTCGAGCGCGCCCTTGACGTAGGTCTTGCCGTCGCCGCGCGTCACCTCCATCACCCTGGTGTCGGCGTCGAACGGCACCACCGCCACGCGCGGCCGGCTCGCCTCGATCTCGGCGCGCACGATCCCGCGCCGCGCGGCCGCCGCCAGGATCGCCAGCTCGGTGGTGTCGCCGATCCCGTCCTTGCCTTCGGGCCCGAGCTCGGCGTCGCAGCACGCCGCCGCCGCGTCCAGCAGCGCGCGGTGATCCGGTCCCCAGAGCTCGCGCACCGTCATCACCCCGGTCGTGAGCGTGCCGGTCTTGTCGGTGCAGATCACCGTCGTGCACCCGAGCGTCTCGACCGACGGCAGCCGCCGCACGAGCACGTTGCGCCCGGCCATGCGCTGCACCCCGATCGCCAGCGCGATGGTGACGATCGCCGTCAGCCCCTCGGGCACCGCCGCCACCGCCAGCGAGACCGACGCGACCAGCACCTCGAGCGCGCTCTGCCCTCGCAAGAGCCCGACCAGCGCGACGACCAGCACCACGCCCAGACACGCGACGAGCAGCACGCGCCCGACCCTGGCCAGACGCACCTGCAGCGGCGTCGCCTCGTCCACCGCGCTCGCGAGCAGGTGCGCGATCCTGCCGATCTCGGTCTGCATGCCGGTCGCGATCACCTCGGCCTCGCCGGTGCCGCGCGTGACATGCGTGCCCATGAAGACACGATCACGTCGCTCCGCCAGCGGCGCGTCCTCGGCGACCGGCGCCGTCGCCTTGTCGACCTGCGCGCTCTCGCCGGTCAGCGCCGCCTCCTGCGTCGCCAGCGCGTGCGCTTCGAGCAGGCGCGCGTCGGCCGCGACGATCTCGCCGGCCTCCAGCAACAGCCGATCGCCCGGCACCACCTCGCGCGCCGGTATGACCATGGTCATACCATCGCGCACGACGCGGGCCTTCGGAGCGGTCAGCGCGCGCAGCGCGTGCATCGTGCGCTCGGCGCGATACTCCTGGAAGAAGCCGACCAGCGCGTTGACGACGAGGATCACCGAGATGGCGATCCCGTCGGCGGTCTCGCCCAACGCGAACGAGAGCGCCGTCGCTCCGATGAGCAGCGCCACCAGCGCGCCCGCGAACTGCCGCGCCAGGATCTTCCACGCCGAGGTGCCGCGCGCCCGTGCGAGCTCGTTGGGGCCGACCTCGTCGAGGCGCCGCGCCGCGTCGTGCGCCGTGAGCCCCGGCCCGTTCACGTGTCCTCGTGCGCGCCGCCACGCGCGAGGCGCTCGAGCGCGGCCTCGGTGTCGACGTCCCACAGGATCCCGGGGTCTTCGACCGCGACCATCGCCACCGCGTCGGCGTGGCGCGCGAGGAGCTCTCTCGCACCTACATCACCGGTAAGCCCCTCGATCTCCGCGAAGAAGCGTCGCGGCCAGAGCACCGGGTTGCCGCGCTTGCCCGCGCAGGTCGGCACGCAGATCGGCCTGCCGTCGTGGGGATCGAACGCCGCGAACGTCGCGAGCAGGGCGCGCAGCGTCTCGGGCTTCACCCAGGGCATGTCGCCCAGACACACCAGGACCGCGTCGACCTCCTCGTCGAGCGCGCGCACGCCCGCCGCCAGCGAGCTCGCCAGCCCGTCGAGGTGCGTGGCGTTGTGCACGCGCTCGACCCCGAGCCCGGCGACCGCGTCGGCCACCGTGTCGCCCTCGTGGCCGGTGACGACGAGCACCTCGGGCACGACCTCGCGCACCCGCGCCACGACGCGCGCCACCATCGGTACGCCGTCGATCGGCGCGAGCAGCTTGTTGACGGCGCCCATGCGGCGCGAGCTCCCGGCCGCCATCACCAGCGCCGCCACGCGCACGCTCCGCGCGGCGCCTTCGGGTCGATCCTCGCGCGCGCTCGGGCGGCTGCCGATCTCCGGCAGGAGTCCGCCGACACCCATCGCCATCACCTCGCGTGCCCCCACCGGCAGTCCGGCGAAGATCCGCTCGAGCACGAGGTCGAAGCCCGAGCGCTTCGGTGAGCGCGCGCAGCTCGGCACGCCGATCACCGGCACGCTGGCCGCAGCGTCCGCCGCGTGCTCGCCGATCAGGATGAGGTTGCCCGGATCGACCGGCATGCCGAAGTGCAAGACGCGGCCGCCGCATGCGACGAGCGCGGCCGGTACGACGTCTTCGCGATCGACGATCGCCGAGGCGCCGAGCACGAGCGCGAGCTCGACCCCCGCGGCGAGCACCTCGGCCAACGCCGCGCCGAGCTCGCCGATCGCGTGAGGCACGCGCCGCGTGATGACGACCCCGCCGCCGAGCGCGCGCACCCGCGCATCCAGCGCGTCGAGCCCCTGCGCCGATCGCGCCTCGGGCTGGCCCGCGAGCCAGGTCGCGATCACGCCGACCTTCAGCGCGCGAAATGGCATCACCCGCAACGCCCCGCTCCCGGCGACGGGCGCGCACGCATCCGCCACGATCGCCTCGGGCACCGCGAACGGGATCACCTTGACGGTCGCGATCATCTCGCCCGCGCGCACCGCCACACCCGGCGTGAGCGTCGCCACGGTGATCGCCTCGTGCACCGCGTTGAGGTCGTCGATCGCCGCCCGGTCGACCTCGAGCCGCCCGTGCGCCTCGGACCAGAGGTTGGCGCGCCCGGTCTTGGCCGGCGCGACCCGCACCGCGGGACCGGCCAGCGCCTCGGCCACCCGCCGCGCCACCTCGTCTTCGCCGAGGTCACCGGGCTCGAGGCGTGCGGCCATGACCGCGTCGATCCCCGCGCCGGCGAGCAGCGCACACGCCTCGGCGTCGAGGCGGCGCCCCTTCTTGAGCACGCGCCCCCCGGCGCGCAGGGTGTGAGCCAGGATCGCGCCCTCGGCCTCGGCGAGCGGCACGACGCCGAACCTCATGTGGCGCCGCCGTGCTCGGCCCCGCGCCGCAGCGCCGACACCAGCTCGGCCAGGATCGCGACCGCGACCTCGGCGGGGGTGCGCGCGCCGATCGGCAGCCCGATCGGCCCGTGGATCCGCGCGATCTCGCGCTCCGAGAACTCGGCCATCAGCCGCTCGTTGCGCGCGGCCTGCGTCTTCTTGCTGCCGAGCGCGCCGACGTAGAAAGCCTCGGAGCGCAGCGCCAGCGCGATGGCCGGGTCGTCGAGCTTCTTGTCGTGCGTGAGCGCGACCAGCGCCGTGCGCCGGTCGAGGCCGAGCCGCGCCAGCGCCGCCTCGGGGAACTCGTCGAGCAAGGTCACGCCGGGGAAGCGCTCGAGCGTGCCGAAGGCCCGCCGCGGATCGATCACCGTCACCGCGAGATCGAGGAGGCGTGCCATCGGCACGAGCGCCTGCGCGATGTGCACGGCGCCGATCACGTAGAGGCGGATCGGTGGGTTGTACGGCGTGACGAGCCAGGCGCCGTCGGCGAGCTCGACCGGCTCGGCGCGGTCGGAGGCCAGCGCCGCGCGCGCCGCCGCCAGGAGCTCGGGGGAGGGGCTCTCGTCCTGGTCGGGCTCGATCAGCACCTGCTCGCCGTCGGCGAGCCGCGTCGCCACGACGAACGCCTTGCGCGCGGCGCGCTCTCGCAGGATGCGATCGAGCAGCGCGCGCTTCACTCGACCGGCTCGACGAAGATCTGGATCCGCCCGCCACAGGCCAGACCGACCGCCCACGCCTCGTCTTGCGAGACGCCGAACTCCAGCATGCGCGGCGCGCCCGCGCGGATCACCTCGAGCGCGGCGGCGACCACCGCGGCCTCGACGCAGCCGCCCGAGACCGAGCCGACGAAGGCGCCGCGATCGTCCACCGCGAGCTGGCTGCCCGCGGGGCGCGGGGAGCTGCCCCAGGTCCTCACCACGGTCGCGAGCGCGACGCCCCGGCCCTCGTCACGCCAGCGCGCGGCCTCGCTAAGCACATCGACGGGCCCACCCTGCATGACCGAATCGTAAGGCGAGCCGATCGCGCGGCGCAAGCGGAGGGTGTGCCTGCGCAGCGCGCGTCGCAGTCCGCGAAGGGTGCGCGTCTCAGGACGAGAATTCTTCGCTGCGCATGACGCAAGAACAGGCGGTTATCGGCTGGCCTCGATCTTGCTTCGTCCATCAACGGGACTGGTCGGTCCCACGCACCCCGAAACGACGAGGAGGTCCATCATGGCGCGAGCCCAATCGAAGGGTGGCGACCCAGGTCGATCGCAGTCGCTCGTCCGGGTGCCCTGGCTGCTCGCCGTGGCCGCGTTGAAGATCGCCGTGCGCGAGCTCGACGCGCGGCTCGTGCGCAAGCTCGGATCGGATCCGAATACCTGATTCGCGAAGAATCTTGAACGTTCTCCGATGAGCTCGCGTCGGGGTGTTCGCGTGCCGAAGCAATTCGGCTCATAATCCGGACGCCCATGCGACGTCTCGCCGCCATCCTCGATCGCTTCCTGCCGGCCCGGCGACCGCCGAGCGAGGACGCGCTCTTTCGCCTGCGCTTCGCGGTGGCGGCGGTGTGGCTCGCGATCGCGGTGGCCGTGGCCACGGTGATCATCGGGCACGGCGCCATGCCGCACACCGCGCTGCTCTCCGGGATCACCGGCGCGCTCATGCTCGGCGTCGGCGTCGCGCTCAAGCTCGGCGCGCCGGTGCGGCCCGCCTTCTGGACGAGCGCCGTCCTCATCGCGACGCTGTATGCGCTGATCCCGCTGGGCGAGGCGCACCTCGACTACGCCCTGGTGATGTGGGTCGCGCTCCTGCCGGTGGCGGCGACCCTCTTCGATGGCCTGCGCGGCGGGATCGTCGGTCTCGGGCTCGCGCTGGCGACCTTCGCCGCGATGCTCTACACGAGCGAGGTCGAGCTCCTCGCGCGCAGCGCGCCGTCGAGCTTCGTGTCGGCGAGTCGCGCCGTGCTCTTCTTCGCGACGATCTTCGTCCTGGCCGCGGTCTTCGAGCGCCTGCGCAAGAACGCCGTCATGCGCGCGCTGCACGCCGCCCAGATGCGCACCTACTTCCTCGCCAGCATGAGCCACGAGATCCGCACGCCGATGAACGGCGTCATCGGCCTCGTCGAGGTGCTGCTCGAGGACATCGCCGACCCCGAGCAGCGCCGCCACCTCGAGCTCATCCAGCGCAGCGGCCAGGAGCTCGTCTCCCTGATCAACGACATCATCGACTTCTCGATGATCGACCGCGGCCGCCTCACCGTCGACGCCAAGCCCACCGAGATCCGTGAGGTGGTCGCCGACTGCGTCGCGCTCTCGCGCGGCGTCGTGCGTGCGCCCGAGCTGATGGTCGTCGCCGACGTCGCCGCCGACGTGCCGGCCTGGATCGAGACCGATCCCCTGCGCGTCCGCCAGATCCTCATGAACCTCATCGGCAACGCCCTGAAGTTCACCGGCCAGGGCGAGATCGTCGTGCGCGTCGCCCGCCGGGACGACGCGCTGGTCCTGACGATCAGCGACACCGGGATCGGGATCCCGCCCGAGGCGCTCGGTCGCCTCTTCCAACCGTTCGAGCAGGCCCACGGCGAATACAGGGCGCACTTCGGCGGCAGCGGCCTCGGCCTCGCCATCACCCGCCAGCTCGTCGATCTCCTGGGCGGGACGATCGAGGTCACCTCACGCGTCGGCAAGGGCTCGACCTTCACCGTCACCCTGCCGCTCGTCGAAGCCGCGGTGCCCGCGCCACAGCGCGCGCCCGAGCTCGGCGGCCCCGTCTGGAGCGGCCCGCGCGACGTGCTCGTCGTCGACGACAACGAGGTCAACCGCTTCGTCGCGGCGACGCTGGTCTCGCGCGCGGGCTTCGTGCCGCACGTCGCCAAGGAGGGGCGCGAGGCGCTGAGCCAGATGCAGGAGCGGGCCTTTGCCTTCGTGCTGATGGACTGCGTCATGCCCGGCATGGACGGGTTCGAGGCGACGCGTCGCATCCGCGCGCTCGACGCGCCGGCGCGCGACACGCCGATCATCGCGCTCACCGCCAGCGTGATGCCCGAGGATCGCGCGCAGTGCATCGCCGCGGGCATGGACGGCTTCGCGCAGAAGCCGCTGACCAGCGAGGGTCTGATGGAGGCGATCGCGGCGCTGCCCGGACGCGCGTGAGCGGCGCGCTCAATCGAAGCGGTGCTGGATGCCGTAGGTGTCGACGTGCCGCTGGCCGGTGGCGTCCTCGCGCTGCACGACGATGTTGAGGTCGGGGTTGTCGCGGAACTCGCCGAACTCGAGCAGGTGGCGCTGGCAGGTGACGAGCACGGCGCCCTGGGTCGGGTCGAACGGGGCGTCGTCGAACCTGAGCAGCGAGCGGCCGTCGAGGGTCTGCAGATCGATCGAGACCCGGCGGGCGCCGAGCAGATCGCAGACGAGGCGCTGCACGATCACGGTCGGGTCGGGCGGGAAGCGCGCGACCTTCGTCTCGCCCGGGTGCACCTCGTTGACGAGGGTCGCGACGCCCGCCGCGCGCAGGCGCTCGACGTCGCGGCCGAGCGCGACGGTCGGGATCGCCTCCGCGAGCCCGCGCGCCAACGCCGCGACGCGCGCGGAGAGGGCGCTGCACGCCGCGCAGGAGAAGAGGTGCTCGTCGAGGGCGTCGACCTCGTCGTCGAAGAGATCGTGGGCCCAGTAGCGCACGAGCGTCTCGTGGTCGATAGGGCAGCTCACGCCGGGGCTCCTTCGACACAGCGCTGGAGCGCGGCCAGCACGCGGTGGCGGATCACGCGCACGTTGCCCGGCGTCGTGCCGAGCTCGGCCGCGAGCTCCTCCGCGCTCGCTTCGTCCTGGAAGGTGCGCAGGACGACGCGCTGTCCGCGCGCGTCGACCTGGCCCAGGCATGCCGCCAGGCGCGCGGCGTCGATCGCCGAGTAGGCCGGCGGCAGCCCCGACTCCAGGAGCGGCTCGGCGGCGCGCTCGAAGTTGCGCGTGCGGTGCTCGCCGCGGCGGAATCGCGCGACGAGGTTCCTGCTCGTGCCAAAGGCGAAGCGATCGATCGCGGCCGGATCGGTGAGGCGCCCGTCGCGCACGGCGGCGAGCAGGATCAAGAGCACCTCCTGCACGAGGTCGGCGGCGGCGCTCTCGTCGCGCAGGTGGCGTAGCCCGTAGAGGCGGATGCGCGGAGCCAGCCGCGCGCACAGCTCGCGCTCGGCCTCGAGCCGAGCTTGCTCCGCCGCGTCGGGATCGGCGAGCGCGCGGAGCGGATCGGGCGGCGCCTCGAACATGAGGAGGGCATAGCACGATCGCTCCCACGCGCACACCCGCGCGGCCCGGTGGCCTGCGTGCACGTCACGCCGCGGCCGCCTGCATCATCGCCTCGAGCGCGGCCTGGTTGGGCCCGACGAAGGGCGGCGCGGCGGGCACCGACTCCAGCGCGGAGAGCAGCCGCTCGAGCGTGCGGCCCGACGCGGGCGCGAGGTGGCTGCTCAGGACCAGCGCGGGCTCCATGCGCCGCACCACGTCGAGCTCCCTGGCCAGGATGCCGCGGTCGACCTTGTGCAGCCAGGGCGAGTCGACGCTGGCCCAGAAGACCTGGCCTTCGCGCAGCTCGTCCTCGGCGAGGTCCTCGGCGCGCTCGGGCGGACTCGGCAAGCAGGCGCCGAAGGCGTCGGAGCTGAAGAGCGCGCGCGACTTGTCGTCGTGAAAGCCGAGCGTGCTCGGGTTGTCGAACGCGGGAGGGCGGAACGCGGTGAGCGTGCGATCGGCGAGGGTCAGCTTGTCGCCCGGGCTGACCAGGTAGACGCGATCCATCGGCAGCGGCGCCGCCAGGCTCATGATACCGACGCCGAGAAAGCTCGTGATCACACGGATCTTCGGGTTCTCGTCGAGCAGCGCCTGCAGCGCGCCGATGTGATCGAAGTCGGTGTGGGTGAGCCAGATCCAGCGCAGCTCGGCCGGATCGATCACCTCGCGCAGCGCGCTCATGAAGAGGTCGCGCTGCTGGACCATGCCGGTGTCGACGAGCACGGGCTCGCGTCCGTGGAGCACGAAGGCGTTGATCGCGACGTGGCCGAAGTGGGCGAGCGGGATCGAGGTGGTCAGCACGTCAATGTCGGCGGCGGTATGGATCTTCTTGATCATTGGAAATCTCACTTGTGTCCGAATGTTCGCAGCGAGAGCCGGGGCGGGAGTGCGCGTCGTCCCGGCTCACACTCGGACATTCCCGACGCACGCCGGGCGTTACGCGCGAATTTGCGAGCACCGACACTTTGTCGCGGTGACGGGCCGAGGTATCTTCGGGACGAGCCCACGATCCGAAAGGATCCGGGCTGTCCACCGTCACGCACCCTCCCATCCCCGAACGTCAGAGCAGCCGTGACCTCGTTCGAACGGATCCCTTCGCGCGCCGTGAGCGGAACGGTCGCGCCCGGCCCGACACTCGCCACACGGCTGGCGGTTGGACCGTTGTCGGTCGAGGAGACCGTCGCCGTCGCGCGCGCGCTGCTCGCCGAGCTCGCTGATTCGCACGCGCGCGGAGCGCTCGTCGGGGAGCTCGGCCCGTGGCGCGTCGTCACGGCCGCCGGGGGCGCGACGCTCGTGTCCGGGCTTGGCTTCGGCGCCGACGCGCACGAGGTGGCGGCCTGTCTGGCACCCGAGCGGGCCGGGCTCGTCGAGGGGCGCGTGGGCGGCGACGCGCGCTCGGATCTGTACGCGCTGGGGAGCGTCCTCTATCAGTGCCTGAGCGGGGTGCAGCCGTTCAGCGCGCCGAGCCTCGGCGAGGTGCTGCGGCGCCACCTCCATCACCGGCCGCCGAGCCTGTGCTCGTTCCAGGGGCGGGAGGTGCCGCGCGCGCTCGATGACGTGATCACGCGCCTCCTCGCGAAGGAGCCGCGCGAGCGCTATCAGACCGCAAGCGGAGCGCTCGCCGATCTCGAGGTGATCGCGCATGCGCTGGCGCGCGCCGAGCGCGAACCGGAGCTGGTGCCCGGGCGGCGTGACGTGCGTGAGAGCTTGTGCGAGCCGGGCTTCGTCGGTCGTGGCGAGGCGCTCGCCGAGGTGGAACGATGGCTCGACGAGGTGAGCGAGCACGTCGTCGTGAGGCTCGTCGAGAGCGACTCGGGCGGCGGCAAGACGCGCTTCCTCGACGAGGTGGCCCGGCGCGCGTTGCAGCGCGGCCGGTGGGTCTTGCGCGGGAGCGCGAGCGAAGACCTGCTCTCGGCGCCGCTCGGGATCTTCGATGGGGTGATCGCCGGGATCGCCGAGCGGATCGCGCGTGAGCCGCACCTCGGCGAGCTCGTCGCCGAGCGACTCGGCGTGCGCATGGCGACACTCCTCGTGGCCTTCCCCGGCCTCGGCCAGGTCGGCATGGCGCGAGATGAGCCGGCGAGCCGCGCCGCGCCCGAGCCGGGGCCGGAGCCCTTCGGCGCCGAGCGGGTGCAGGACGCGGTGGCGGCGCTGCTCGAGGTGCTCGCCGAGCTCGCGCGCGCCGGTCGCGCGCCGGGAGTGCTCGTGCTGCTCGACGACGCGCAGTGGATCGGGGGGGCCTCCGAGGGGTTCTCGCGGCTGCTCATGCGGCTCGGACGCCAGGCGCACGCCGGCGGGCTCGAGGTGCTGGTGGCGTTCCGGGGCGAGGAGGTCGCCGCTGACGACGCGCTCAGGCGCGTGAGCGAGCTCGCGCCGCTCGGGCTCGCGCCGCTCTCCTTCGAGGAGATCGGCGCGCTCGGCGAGTCGATGGCCGGGCCGCTGCCGCTCGAGGCGCGGCGCTGGCTGGCGGCGCGCGCGCTCGGCAGCCCCTTCTTCGCGAAGGCGACGATGCACGGGCTCGTCGCGTGCGGGGCGCTGGCGCGCGAGGCCGGCGCGTGGCGCCTCGACGAGGAGGCGCTCGGGCGCAGCGAGGTCTCGGCGGAGGCGGCCGATCGCACGCTCGCCTGGCTCGGGCGTCTGGCCCAGCCGACCTCCGCCCTGCTCGAGGTCGGCGCGATCCTCGGTGCGGCGTTCGAGCTCGACCTGGCTGCGGCGATCGCGCACGCGTCGGCGGACGAGGTGAGCGCGGCCATCGCCCAGGCCAGGGCGCTGCACGTGCTCTGGCAGCGCGATGACGGGGTGTGTGTCTTTGCACACCACCGCCTGCGCCACGCGTTCATCGAGCGGCTGAGCCCGGAGCAGCGCCGGGCGCTCCACCGCGCGGTGGCCGAGCGGCTCGCGCACACGCGACCCGACGCGCACGCGCAGCTCGCCCACCACTTCGACCAGGCGGGCGAGCCCGAGCGCGCGCACCCGCACGCGCTCAGCGCGGCCCGCGACGCGCGCGCGCGCTTCGCCTTCAGCCTGGCCGAGGCCTGCTATCGCATCGCCGAGCGCGGGGTCGACCCGCTCGATCAAGCGACGCGCGCCGCGTTGGCCGAGGCCCTGGGCGAGGTCATGCTCTTCATCGGGCAGGCGCAGGACGCGCCGCGCGAGCTCGAGCGCGCCCTCGCGCTGGCAGAGCGCGCAACCGACAAGGCGCGCATCCTCGCGACGATGGGCGAGGCCTACTATCGCCAGGGCGACTTCGTGAACATGCAGCGCGTCGGCGAGGCGGGGCTGACGCTGCTGGGACGGGCGGCGCCGCGCTCGACGCCGGGCTATGCGTTGCGCGTGCTCGGGGCGATCGCGGTGCAGGTCTGGCACAGCCTCGGTCCGCGCCGGCTCCTCGGCCGGCGCACCTTCGCGCAGGAGCCGGAGGCGCGGCTGGCGGTGAAGCTCTACAGCTCGCTGGTATTCTCGAACTTCCTGGTGAAGAGCCCGCTGTCCGCGTTCTGGGCGCACCTCGGCGAGCTCAACCTCGCCGAGCGCTACGCGCCGAGCCCGGAGCTGGCGCGCGCGTGCATGAACCACGGGGTCGCGCTCGGGCAGGTGCCGTGGCGCGGGCGGGCGTTTCGCTACTTCGCGCGGGCGCACGCGACGGCGCTGGCGGTGCGCGATCCGGTCGAAGAGGGCGGCGCCGCCACCTATCACGCCATGGTCCTGTCGTGGGCCGGTGAGCACGAGCGCGCGCTGGAGCTGGCGCGGCACGCGCGGGCGACGCTCGAGCGCGTCGGCGATCGCTTCGGCGCGGTGGCGAGCAACGGGTCGACGGTGGTCGCGCTCTATCGATTGGGTCGCGTCACGGAGGTGGTCGCCACGTGCCGGCGCTACCTCCAGGAAGGGGTCGAGTGCGGGGATGGCTCCGCCGTCGGCAGTGCGCTCTGGTTGTGGTCGCTGGCGGCGGGGGGGCGGGTGCCGGAGGCGGCGCTCGCCGCGGCGCGCGAGCGTTGCCGGGAGGCGTACCCGCAGATCTTCGTGCACGCCGTGGAGGGGCTCGGGGCGCTGGCGGCGCGCGATCTCACGGGCGCGGCGGCCGCGCTGGAGCGGGCGATGGGGCTCATCGGTGCGCAGCGCAACGGGATCGTCGCCGACGTGCCGTGCTGGCTCCTGACCGCCTACCGCATGCAGGCCGAGGCCGCGCCGGCGCACCACCCGGAGCGGCGCGCGGCGCTGGGGCGTGCTCGGGCGATGGTGAAGAAGTGCAAGGTCTGGATGCGCATCGCGATCGGGGTCGGGCCGCACGTGCTGCGCGAGCGGGCGCACCTGGCGGCGCTCGCCGGGAAGGGCAGGGCGGCGCGGCGCTGGCTCGACCAGAGCCGGGCGCTGGCCGAGGCGCAGGACGCGGCTCTGGAGGCGGCGCGCACGACGCTCGAGCGCGGGCGGATCGGGCTCGCCCTGGGTTGGCCGGAGGCCGAGGCGGCGTTGGCGGAAGGGCGCGCGGCGCTCGCCCGGTTGGGCTTTCACGATCCGGGCGAGCCGCTGGCGCCTACGCTCTCGCTCATTGAGCGCTTCGAGACCGTGCTCGAGGTCGGGCGGAAGATCGCCTCGGCGCTGACGCGCGAGCGGGTGATCGCGGCGATCCGCGAGGCGACGACGACGCTGCTGCGCGCGGAGCGGTGCGAGGTGCGTGAGCTCGGCGACGAGGCCGCGGTGACGGCAGGGGTCGAGCGCGAGGCGGCCGTCGGCACGGTGCGCTTCATCGTGGCGATGCGCGGCGCGGCGAGCCTCGAGGTGCGCGCGACGAGCTCCTGGGCGGCGGCGCTCGAGGGGGAGGAGACCCAGCGCCTCGTGCTCTTCGTCGCGGCGCTAGTGCTTCGCCGCAGCAATTTTGCTCCCCCTCCTGATGAGCCCAAACGACTTCCGAGCGTCGGCCCAGGTGTACTTCCACTTGATGGGGACGCGGTCTCGATCTCGAACGTCGTTCCATGCCTC
>WYBB01000264.1 GCA_011526585.1 Deltaproteobacteria bacterium | reverse complement strand
TCGAGGTTGAAGCCGTCGACGGCGCCGAGGTTGACGAGGTGCTGGGCGAGCGCGTCCATGGTCATGCCGACGCCGGCCGGGCCGCGGCCGTCGACGGTGACGAGCAGGAGGTGGCCGCCGGCGGTGAGGCCGAGCGCGGTGCGCGGGTGGCGGCTGTCGTAGAAGCTGGTGTCGCGATCGGGGTCGACGGCGGCGGCGCCGGCGGTGACGAGGCTCGGATGGCCGCCGATGGCGCTCCAGGCGGCGGGCCAGTCGGCGTTGGCGGCGACCCAGGCCATGAGCGGCGCGCCGGCGGGGGTGACGCCGAAGCTGCGCTGGGCCGAGCCGGTGAGGCGGTTGGTGGCGACGAGCTCGCCTTCGATCTTGATGAGGTCGAGCGGCGGACAGGTGCCGGGGCCGGTGTCGAAGAAGCCGGCGTTGATGGCGGCGACGGCGCCCTCGGCGGGGCCGACGCGGCTCGGGCGGATGCACCCGTCGCCGCCGTGCGGGCGGATGGAGACGGCGGGGTGCGCGAGGTCGACGTCGAGCACGTTGATCGTCTGGCGGCCGCCGGCGTAGTCGGCATAGACCTTCTGCCGCCAGACGACGCCGGGGGCGACCGGCACGATCAGCCAGGCGTCGAGCACGGTGTGCTCGAGCGCGAGGCGGAACGGGCCGGGCCTGGGGCCGCTCGAGGCGACGTAGGTGTCGACGACGAGCCAATAGCGGCCGGGGCCGAGCTCGCGCGTGAGGCGGGTGTTGGCCCGGGCAAGACAGGCGACGGCGGACGGGTTGGCGGAGATGGGGTCGTGCGCGAGGAGGTGCAGATCGACGTCGACGCCGCTCGATTCGGCGAGCTCGGCGACGAAGGAGCCGGCGGCCTCGAGGTCGAAGCGATAGACGAGCTCGGGGCCGGACTCGTCGGTGTTCGGCGCGCAGCCGTAGCGGTCGAGCGAGTCCGAGCGCGAGGTCGCGGTGTCACCGGAGACGACGAAGGGCCAGCGCGAGACGGCGATGGGATCGTCGGGCGTGCCGGCCGGCGGTGGCGCAACGACCTCGCCGCGATCGGAGGTGTCGGCGTCGGAGGTCTCCGCGCCTGTGTCGGTGGAGGTGTCGGACGAGGTCTCCGGGCCGAGCTCGGCGGCGGTGGTGTCGTGGGTGTCGTGCGGTTCGTGCGAGTCGGGAGGCGCGATCGGGACATCGAGGTCCGCGGCCACGGAGGAGTCGGCGGCGTCATGGAGTGCGTCGTCGGTGTCGAGGGCGACGGCGCTGTCGGGTGGTTCGGAGGTCTCGCGCGTGTCGGTCGCGTCGAGGGTCTCGGCGTGCACGACCTCGGCGACGAGGGTGTCGTCGGTGGCGCGCGTGACGTCGCTGGCGTGGCGCGCCGGAGGGTCGTCACAGGCGAGCCAGGACGCGATCAGGGCGAGGAGCGGAGCGTGCCTCATCGGTGACGCATCCAGCGCCAGAGCTCGCGCAGGCTCGGGCGCTTGCCGGTCATGAGGATGCCGACGCGGAAGATGCGCGCGGCGAGGTAGGAGACGAACCAGGTCGAGGCGACGAGGATCGCGAGCGAGGCGGCGAGCGAGCCGAACGATGCGCCGTGCAGGAGGTGGCGCATCGGCATGAGGAAGGGCGAGGTGAGCGGGATCTGGGTGAGCAGCTCGGCGGCGTCGCCGCGGGGGTCGTTGGCGACGAGCTGGATGCAGGCGATCGGGATGATCAGCACCAGCACGACCGGGGCCTGGGCCTGCTGCGCCTCCTGCTCGGAGGCGACCATCGCGCCGATGGCGGCATAGACGGCGGCGAAGAAGAAGTAGCCGAGCACGAAGTAGGCGATGATGACGACCAGGGTGGCGAGATCGACGGATGGCAGCGCCATCGTCGACGGGCCGAGAGCCCCGAGGCCGACCGAGCTGAGGACGACGAGGGCGAGCGTCCAGACCGCGACCTGGATGAGCCCGGCCAGCCCGACGCCGGCGATCTTGCCGAGCATCATCGCCTCGGCCGTGGTCGCGCCGAGCAGGACCTCGACCACCTTGTTGGTCTTCTCGACGACGATGGCGCGCATGACGTTGACCGCATAGATGACGATCGCCATGTAGAGGAGGATCACGATCACGTAGGCGAGCGCGAAGACGAGCGGGCCCGAGGTTCCCTCCGCCTCGCCGGTGGTGTGGCGCGTCTCGAAGGCCGGGGGCCTGAGCGCGGCGTGGATCGCGGGAGGCGCGAGCCCGTGCGACGAGAGGCGCACGGCGGTCAGCGCACGTGAGAGCGCGTCGGCGAGCACCGCCATGGCGGTCTGGTTCGAGGCGTTGTCGCCGAGGTAGAGCACGCGGCCCTGGCCGCCGACGAGATCGGGCGGCAGGCGTAGAAAGCCGTCGATGCGGTCCTCGGCGATCGCCTCGAGCAGCGTGGCCTCGGCGGTCTCGGGGGCGGCGTGGCTCACCTGCCAGCCGAGCGCGCCGAGGTTGTCGCCGAGGGCCTGGCCCACGCCCGAGCGGTCGTCGGCGATGACCACGCGCGCCCCGAGGGTGGCGCTCTCTTGCGCGATCAAGACCGGCACCGCCATCGCCCCCACGAGCATGAGCGGCCCGGCGATGGTGGCGATCACGAACCAGCGCGAGCGGATGCGCTCGAGCAGCTCGCGCCTGGCGATGACCCACCAGGCGGCCTTCATCCCCGACCGTCCGGGTGGGATGGCGGCGCGGCGGTGGACCCCGGGGGGTTGCGCGCCGCGTGCGCGGCGGCCGGCCCGACGAGATCGACGAAGAGCTGGTGCAAGGTCGGCATCACCTCCTCGAAGCGCCGCGGCACGAGCCCGTGCGCGAGCAGGGTCGCGAGGAGCTCACCCGCGCCGCGCTCGGGCGTGAGCGCGGTCTCGCCGCTGGTCGCGTCGCGCGGGCTCGGCGTCAGGGACCAACCCGCCGGCGCGAGTACTTCGGCGGCGCGACCCAGGCTGGCGGTGTCGGCGAAGGCGAGCAGGACGCGCCCGCTGGCGGCTCCGCGCTTGAGCTCGTCGAGCGCGCCGACGCACAGGAGACGTCCGCGGGCGATGATCGCCACCGCGTCGCAGAGCTGCTCGGCCTGCTCCATGACGTGGGTCGACAACAGGATCGTTCGCCCGCGCGCCGCGAGCTCACGCACCACGTCGCGCAAGACGTCGGCGTTGACCGGATCGAGCCCCGACCAGGGCTCGTCGAGGATCACCAGCTCGGGATCGTGCACCAGCGCCGCCGCGAACTGGGCCTTCTGCTGCATGCCCTTGGAGAGATCCTGCACCCGGTGCCCGAGCCACTCCGACAGCCCCAGCCGCTCGAGCCACGCGCGCGCATTGCGCCTGGCCGTCGCCTTGGAGAGCCCGCGCAGCTCGCCCATGAAGGCCGCCACCTCGAGCACCTTCATCTTGGGATAGAGCCCGCGCTCCTCCGGCAGAAAGCCGATGTGCGGCGCCGCGGCGCGCCCCGGGGCGAGCCCGTCCAGGATCGTGATGCGCCCCTCGTCGGGCGCGATGATGTCGTTGATCATGCGCAGCGTCGTCGACTTGCCGGCGCCGTTGGGGCCGAGCACGCCGAAGATAGCGCCGCGCGGGATCTCGAGCGTCAGGGACTCGACCGCGACGTGCGTGCCGAAACGCTTGCTGACGCCTGCGAGCGCGACCGCGGTCACGGCGCCCCGTCAGGATCGAACCAGCGCTCGCGGTGCGAGGTCTCGAAGGCGTCGCGATCGGCCTGCCACTGCCGCGATGGCCCGTCGAGCGTCATCACCGGCGCCGGTCCGCCGAGGAAGTCGGCGTTGATGCGCGCGACCTCACCGCCGCCGATCTCGAAGAAGCACGCCCCGCGCGCCTTGAACGCGACGCGCTCGGCCGCGAGCCCCTCGCGCACGAGGATGTCCGAGACGACCGTGCGCGCGGCGTCCTCCGCGAACGCGCCGGCCTTGGGCACCGCCATGTCCCCGGCGGGGACCTTGCTGACGTCGCCCACCGCGTAGACGCCGGGGATCGCGGTCTCGAGGTTGGCGGGGCTGACCGGCACGAAGCCCTTGGCGCCGAGCGGCGACGCCCGCACGACCTCCGGTGGCACGTGCACGGGCACGCCGATGAAGAGGTCGTAGGGCAGGCGCCTGCCGTCGAGCACGACGGCCTTGCCGGCTGCGTCGATCGCACTCACCGGGGTGCCGGCGACGAGCTCGATCCCGCGCTCGGCGAGCAGGCGCTCGAGCGCGGCGGAGACCGCCGGGTTGGGCACCGGCCGGGGGCTCGGGCAGACGACCTTCAGGGTGATGCGGTCGCGCACACCGCGCTGCGCGAAGTACGCGTGCAGCTGATAGGCGACCTCGTAGGGCGCCGGCGGGCACTTGTAGGGCGCGCCGAGGATCCCGATGACGACGGTGCCGTGGGTCACCTGCTCGATCACCGGGCGCAGCCGCACCGCGCCGCCCATCGAGTAGAACTCGTGCGCCCCGCTCTCGACGAAGCCGGGCGTGGCCGACGGCGCGAGGTCGGCGCCGAGCGCGACGACGAGGTAGTCGTAGACGAAGGCGCCGGCGTTGGTGGTCACCATCTTGGCGCCGGTGTCGATCGCGGTGATCGTCGCCTGGACGAAGCGCACGTCGTCGGCGCGCAGGTGACGGTACAGGCTCCTCACCTCGTTCTCGGTGCGGCGCCCGAAGAGCACGTCGATCTTGGAGAACCCGATGAAGAACGAGTCGCTCTTGTCGATGAGCGTGATCTCGAAGGCGTCGCGCGCGGCCGCGGCGAGCCCGGACGCGGTCTCGAGCCCGCCGAAGCCGGCGCCGAGGATCAGGATCTGCTTCTTGCCCATGGCGACCTCCTCGGGTTCCTCGCGATGCGGGTCGACGCTGCGCGGGCTCGCATGAGCGCAGCCGACCCCGGCGCCGCCGCCGAGCAGCGCAGCGCCGGCGACCACTCCGGCCGCGAGCAGCTCACGGCGCGACACCTCGTCACGGCTCGTGGTCATCGAAGCGCGCTTCTCCATGCAAGGTGCATAGCACGAGTGTGGCCCGCGCGAATGCACTTCGGGCTCGTGTCGAACCTCCCACGCTGCTAGATCCGCCTGGATGCTCGCTCAACTCTTCGCGACACGGATCGACGCCGACGCCGACGCCACCTGCCTCGTCATCGACGGCCACGCCGCCACCTGGCGAGAGCTCGACGAGCGCGCACGCACCCACGCCGCGCACCTCCTCGCGCGCGGGCTCACCCCCGGCGACCGCGTCGCGCTCCTGGCGCACCCCACCGTGGACTCGATCGCCACCCTCATCGCGCACCTGCGCCTCGGCCTCGTGCACGTGCCGCTCAATACCCGCTATCAGCCCGCCGAGCTCACCCATGTGCTCGCCGACTCCGGCGCGCACGACCTCCGCGCCGCGCCGTTCGCGGCCGAGCCGCCCGCGCCGCTGCAGGACTGGCCGCCCCCGCCTCCGCCCGACACGCCCGCCCTCATCATCTACACCTCCGGCACCACCGGCCGCCCCAAGGGCGTCGTGCTCTCGCAGCGCGCGCTCGCCGACAACCTCGGCGCCATGATGCGCGCCTGGCAGATCGGAGCCGACGACGTCATCGCCCACGCGCTGCCCCTCTTCCACGTGCACGGGCTCGGCCTCGGCCTCCTCGGCCCGCTCTCGGTCGGCGCCCGCGTGCACCTCGCCGCGCGCTTCTCGCCCGCCGCCATCGTCGAGACCTTCGCCGCACACGGCGCGACCGTCTTCATGGGCGTGCCGACGATGTACCACGCACTGACCGCGCACCTCGACGCCCATCCCAGCGACGCCCGCGCGCTCGCGGCCGCGCGCCTCTTCACCGCCGGCTCTGCCGCGCTGTCGCCCGAGCTGCTCGCCCGCTTCGCCACGCACACCGGACACACCATCCTCGAGCGCTACGGCATGACCGAGACGCTCTTCACCCTCGCGAACCCGCTCGGCGGCGAGCGTCGCGCCGGCACCGTCGGACTTCCCGTCGCGGGCGCCGAGGTCCGCCTCGTCGACGACGACGGCCGCGCCCTCCCTGCCGACTCGCCCGAAGCCGGCGAGCTCGCCGTGCGCGGGCCCGGCCTGATGCTCGGCTACTGGAACGACCCCGAGGCCACCCGCGCCGCCTACCGCGACGGCTGGTTCATGACCGGCGACGTCGTCACCCGCGATCCCGACGGCTACCACCGCATCATCGGACGCCGCTCGACCGACATCATCAAGAGCGGCGGCTTCAAGATCGGCGCGCGCGAGATCGAGGACACGCTCAGCGGCCACCCAGCCGTCGCCGAGGTCGCCGTCGTCGGCCTGCCCGACCCGCGCTGGGGCGAGCTCGTCGCCGCCGCCGTCGTGCCCACCCTGGCGGCCGCCGCGACGCCCCACCCCACGCTGGCCGACGCCCTCGACGCCCACTGCCGCCGTGAGCTGGCCGACTACAAGCGCCCACGCCGGTTCACTTTCGTTCACGAGCTCCCCCGCAACGCCCTCGGCAAGGTCGTCAAGCCGCGCGTGCGCGAGCTCTTCGCGCTATGATGCCGCGGTGATCGCCGCCCCCCTCCGCTGCGTCGCACTCGCCGCCGCGCTTTGCGCGTGCGCCGCTGACGACGATCCCGCGCGTCTCGTGCAGGTCGGCCCCGACGCGCGCCCGACCCCCGTCGTCGACGCGAGCACCGCCGATCTCCCCGCCGACGCCGCGCCCACCGACGCCACCGATTCGTCCACCGTCGACCTCGCCGCCGAGCTCCCGCCCCCGAGCGACTGCGACTCCGACAGCGATTGCCTCAGCGCCGATCCGTGCCTCGTCGGGCGCTGCGACGGCAACGCCTGCGCCTACGCGCCCGCCCCCACCCTCACCCCCTGCGACGACGGCGACCCCTGCACCCCGAGCGACGCCTGCGACGCCGGCGTGTGCCAGGGCAGCGGCGCCCTCGCCTGCGCCGACGACGACCCCTGCACCGACGATCGCTGCGCCCCCGGGCTCGGCTGCCAGTTCGCCGCCCTGACCTGCGACGACGGCGACGCCTGCACGACCGACGCATGCCGCCCCGGCACCGGCTGCGTCGCCACCCCCCTCACCTGCCCCGCCGCCACCGACCCGTGCCGGACCCAGCGCTGCGATCCCTCGCTCGGCTGCGTCGCGACCCCGCTCGCCGATGGCACCGCCTGCGACGATGGCCTCGCCTGCACCCTCGATCGCTGCGTCGCCGGCACCTGCGTCGGCACCGCGTCCGACTGCGACGACGGCAACGCCTGCACCCTCGACACCTGTGACCAGACCGGCGCGTGCAGCCACCAACCCGTGCTCGGCTGCGCCAACGAGCCCGCCTGCCTCGGCGTGCCCGCAGGCGGCGCCTGTGACGACGACGACCCGACGACCCAGGGCGACCTCTGCCTCTTCGGCACGTGCCGCGGCTTCGCGCTCACACGCCTGCGCGGCACCGTCGTGCCCGACCAGCAGGGCCTCGTCATCCGCGAGGTCGACCACCACGATGACCGCTGGTCGGCGATCTTCTGGACCATCGACCTCCTCCTCGCCCAGCGCCACGTGCTCGCCGAGATCACCTCCGCCTCCGCCCCGACCATCCACACCGCGACCCAGCAACGCGAGCGCTTCTCCGGCCTCTTCGACGGCTTCGTCGGCGACGACGACGGCCACCTCTGGAGCCTCGACGCCGGCGTCTGGACCCGCGGCGGCCCCTGGGACGCCGCCCTCGGCCAGAGCGGCCGCGCGCCGCTGACCACCCTCTTCGGCGTGAGCGCTCCGGGCCCCGGCGGGACCGCGCGCGCCATGCGTCTCCTCTGGCTCGGCGGCGACGACGACGGCGAGTGGCTGCGCCTCTGCAAACACGACCAGAGCGTGACCTGCGCCCCCCAGACCCTCGCCAACGACGACGGCGCCTCGATCCCGCGCGCCATCGCCGGCGTGCCCGAGTGCGACGCCGCCGGCGCCTGCGACGCCGCCGTGCTCGCCCTCGCGGCCGACGCCCCGGTCGGCGGCGGCTTCCACTTCACCGACACCTACACCAACGCCAACGGGCTCGCGGCGTCCTGGGCCGCGGGCTTCTCGCCCCAGACCCCGGCCAACCGCGCCTCGCGCGCCATCGCCGCCTGGTCCACCGCGGGCGGCGTCGCCTTCTTCGTCGCCGGCGCCAACGGCTACCTCCGCCTGCGCCGCGCCGACGGCGCCTGGCGCGGCCCGCTCGTCCTGCGCGAGAGCCAGTCGAGCCGCGACTTCTCCGCCGCCTTCGCCGGCGCCGGCGTGCTCGTCGTCACCGCCCATCGCCCGGTCTCCAACGACCGCACCGCCTTCGAGCTCTGGGTCGCCCCGCTCGACGCTGACCTCGAGGACGACGACACCTGGGTCGTGCACGAGCTCGGCCGCTACCCGCGCGCCGACGCCGATGGTCTCTACGATCTCGACGGCAGCCCCACCGGCGAGCTTCGCGCGGTCGGCGCCGTGCGTCGCGCTGACGATCTCTTCGATTGGCTCGACGGCGCCATCTGGGTGCGCACCCCGTGAGCCCGCCTGCCCGCTTGCAGATCACCAGCGCGCACAACCCGCGCATCAAGGAGGCCGCCGCCCTGCGCGAACGCAAGGAGCGCCAGCGCCAGGGCCTGCTCCTCGTCGAGGGCGCGCGTGAGCTCTCACGCGCCGTCGACGCCGGCTGGACCATCGACGCGCTCTTCGTCTGCGACGCGCTCGCCTCCGCCGCGACCAAAGACCTGCTCGCGCGCGTGAGCCCCACGCGCGGCATCGTCGACGTCAGCCCTCACGCCTTCGACAAGCTCGCCCTGCGCGAAGGCTCCGACGGCATCGCGGCCGTGCTCGTCGCCCGCGCCCTGCCCCTCGAGCACACGCTCGCCGCGCCTCCGGGCCTCGCCCCGCTCGTCGTCGCCCTGCATGGCATCGAGAAGCCCGGCAACCTCGGCGCCGTCCTGCGCACCGCCGATGGCACCGGCGCCACCGGCGTCGTCGTGCTCGAGGGCTCGAGCGATCCGTTCTCGCCCAACTCCATCCGCGCGAGCCTCGGCACCGTCTTCTCGCACCCGCTCGCCCACGCGCGCTCCGACGCGCTCATCGCCGCCGCCCGCGCCCGCGACATCGCGCTCGTCGCCGCCGCGCTCACGCCCGATGCGTGCCCGCCCTGGCAGCTCGACCTGACGCGCCCGACCTGCCTCGTGCTCGGCGCCGAGGCGACCGGCCTGCCCGACACCTGGCTCGCCGCCGCCGACCGACGCGTCGCCATCCCGATGCGCGGCGCGGCCGACTCGTACAATGTCTCGGTCGCCGGCGCGATGCTGCTCTACGACGCGCTGCGCCAGCGCAGCACCCGCTGATCCCGCACTTCAGCGCTCCAGCGGCGGCGGGCTACAGAACTTCACGCGGTCGATCACGCCCGCGAGCGCGTCGGTGAGCTCTTCCTCGTTGCCCGCGGCGATGTGCTGTCGCAACCCGCTGCCGCCGTTGATCGCGATCGTGTCGAGCTCGATCGGCGTCGACCCACCATACGAGTACCCGATCGAGTACGTCGTGACCCTCGAGTCGACGTAGAGCCCGCTCGTCGCCAGCGCGAGGAAGGTCTGAATCGCCAGGCCCTGGTTGTAGTAGCAGCTGTCCTCGCCATCGGTGAGCACGATCATGTTGCCGCCCAGCTCGCCGAAGATCTCCGATGCGTTCTCGCGCATCACGTCGACCCCCTCGGCGAGCGGCGTCGCCCCGACCGGGCGATTGTCGATGAACCAGTCGTCGAAGACCTCGGCGCTCTCGCCGAAGGGAAGCTCCAGCGTACCCGAGACGCTGCAGCTCGCGTTCCGCACGTCGGGGAAGGTCTTGAGCCCGAAGCGCAGCTCGGGGTTGTTGGCGATGAGCGCCGCGACCGAGGTGCGCACCGCGTCCCAGTGCGTCGACATCGAGCCGGAGAAGTCGACGAGGAAGAGCACGCGCGGTGAGCACTCGTAAGGCAAGCACCGCCCGCGCCGCGTCTCGCCCTCGGGCTGCGTCTCGTCGAGCAGGCACGCCTCGCCCTCGACGCAGCTCAGCGCCTCGCTCCACGCCTTGCCGTCGTCGGAGCACACCCGATACGTCGTCTCGGTCAGGCACTCGCTGGCGCCTGCCTGGCACGCGATGCACTCGCCATCGACGCAGCGTTCGCTCGCCGCGCAGGTCGTGTCCTCCTGCCACGCGATCTCGCCCGAGGTGCACTGCGCCCGCGCCCGCCCCGGGTTCACGCAGGTCCGCTCCAGGCCGCAGCGCTTGCACCCGGGCTCCTCGGCGTCGGCGTCACACAGGTGATCGTTCTGACAGCGCAGCTCTTCGGACCACGCCGTCGCATCCTCCGCGCACCGGCGATACGTCGTGTCGCTCAGGCACTCGACCTCGTTCTCCACGCACGCCCTGCACTTGCCGCTCGCGCAGAAGAGCGGCTCCTCGCAGGTCCGGACCTCGCCGTAGCCGCTGCCGTCGATGGCGCAGACCTGATACTCGCGCAGGTTCAAGCACACCTGCGCCTCCGGCTCGCAGATCGTCGGCCGGCACAGCCCGGTCGACGGCTCGCACGCCGTCGCCCCCTCACACGGGGTGCGCGACGCGATCGCGTCGCCCGTCGCGTCGCAGCGCCCGGACTCACGCGGCGAGATGCAGAAGAGCGCATCCGGCGGACACAGCGCCCCGACCGGCCGCGTGTCCTCGACCTCGGCCCGCGTCTCGGTCGCCACCTCCGTGTCGACGCGCACCTCGGCGACGTCCTCGTCGCCACCGGCCGGCTCGTCCTCACTCGAGCACGCGCCCTGCGACCAGGCGTTCACGAAGGCCAGCAACACGACGATGGATCGGGGTCTCATGGGGCGGCGATACTACCGGAAGGCGACCCATGCACACAACGACCGCCAGGGACCTTTGACCGACGCTCGCTCGCGAGGGCGTGCGCGCGCGAAGCTATGGCTTCACCAACAGGACCGCGACCAGCCCGCCGAGCAGCATGAAGACGACCGCCGCCACCCAGACCCAGCCGCGCCCCCACTCGCCCCCGCGCGCCCGCGCCGGGCTCGCCCGCGCCTGCACCGTGCGCGCCGCCGCGCCGTCGTCACCCATCAGTCGCGGCCGCGTCGGCAGGCGCACCTCGCTCGCCCGGCGCGCGCCCGTGCCGCCCGCCGCCACGCCCGCTCCCGTCGTCTGGCGCGCCTCGGCCTCGATCCGCCCGAGCCAGGCGGCCACCTGCTCGGCGTCGCTCGCCCGCTTGTCCGGGCTCTTCACCAGGAGCGCGGAGACCAGCTCGCGCCACGCGCTCTCCAGCCGCGCCGGCTGACCGCGCAGCTCGAGCGGCGGCGGCGCCTGATTGATCTGCGCCAGCGCCAGCGCCATGTGGGAGTCGCCCGAAAACGGCGCCTCGCCCGTCAGCATCTCGAAGAGGATCACCCCGAGCGCATACAGGTCCGCCGCCGGCCCGACCTTCTTGGCCATCGCCTGCTCGGGCGCCATGTACTTCGGCGTGCCGATCATCATGCCGGTGCGCGTCATCGACACGTCGGCCGTCATGATGCGCGCGATCCCGAAGTCCATCACCTTGACGAAGTCCGGATCGCCGCGCCACGCACAGATGAAGACGTTGTCGGGCTTGAGGTCGCGGTGCACGATCCCGTGCGCGTGCGCCTCGGCCAGCGCCTTGGCGATCTGCTTGCCGATCGCCGCGGCGCGCTCGGGCGGAAGCGGCGCCTCACGCTGGATCACGCGCGAGAGCGGCGCACCCTCCAAGAGCTCGAGCACCATGTAGAGCACGCCATCGTCCTCGCCGAAGTCGATGACCTGCACCGTGTTCGGGTGATGCAGCTGCGAGGTCGCCATCGCCTCGCGCCGGAAGCGGTCCGCGAGCTGTTGCTCCGACACCCCGGCCACGGCGCGCAACACCTTGAGCGCCACCGGTCGCTGCACCGCGAGCTGCGTCGCGCGATTGACCGCGCCCCTGCCGCCTACGCCGATCAGCGCCTCGACCCGGTACTTGCCCGCGACGACCCGCCCGAGCAGCGGGTCGGCCGCCGCCCGCGCGCCGCCATCGGGGGACTTCGGGGCGCCACGCCTCATGGCCGCCGCCGGTCGTCCTCTGCCGCCGGCTCCGAGAATGCCGGCGGTCGCCCGAACTCGACCATCAGCGCGTCATACCACTGAGCCATCGTCAGGCCCTGGCGCGTCTTCGGCAGGTGGACCCCCAGCACCTCGGCCGCGATGATCCCGGCGTAGGCGATCGTGCGCGCGCGCTCGTCGAAGTGGTCGCGATAGCGGATCTGCTCGAGCGCCTCGCGGATCCGCCGGTGCAAGAGCTCCTCCAGCCGCGCCGGCACCGACGGCGCCGCGAACGCCTCGGCCAGCGCGTGGAAGTGCTTCGTCAGCTCGATCGGTCCACCCGCGTTCGGGTCCGCGACCCGTGGTGCCTGTGCCTCGGCGCGCTGCAGCTCGCGCTTGACCGCCCGCGCCAGGAGCGCCTCGAGATCCTCGAGATCGAAGGGTTTTTCCAGGAGCACCAGCCCCGCCTCCGCCGCCACCCGATGCAGTCGCGGATCGGGGTCGCCCGTCATCAGCGCGACCTCCATCTGCGGGTTGTTGCGGTGCAGGTACTCGCCGAGCACGAGCCCCTCCATGCCCGGCAGCCGGTGGTCGAGGATGGCCACGTCGAACACGTGATAGGGCAGCAGCTCGAGGCCCGCCTCGGCCGACCCGGCGATCACCGCCTCATGGCCCGCGGCGAGCACCACCCGGCTCACCAGCTCGCGGATCTGCGGGTCGTCGTCGATGACGAGCACCGTCAGATAGCCCTGGTCGCGATAGCCCATGCTCCCGCAGCATAGGTTGGATTTGAGTCGGCGGCCATACGCGTTAGTATCCGGGACGCGCAGCCAGTCAGAGCCCACCGCAGGAGGATGCGCCCATGGGATCGACCCCCAAGCCCGGCCCCGACCCGAGCGGCCGCATCCAACGTCCCGGCGATCGCCCGCTCCGCAAGCGCCAGATCGAAGGCACCCCCGAGGCCCACGTGCGCGAGCTCGCCGCGCTGGCCGAGCTCATGCTCGGCGCCGCCTGGGCCGACGGGCGCAAGGTCGCGGTCGAGGTCGTCGCCATCGCCGAGCAGCTCAAGGAGTTCGTCGAGACCACGAGCCTGCCGAGCCACGTGATCCGCGTCATGGATCGCTTCGACCCCGCGAGCTTCGACCCCAAGAGCGCGTGTGCCGCCCTGCGCTTCGCCAACCACGACGATCGCCTCTCGGTGATCACCCTGCTCGCGCGCATCGCCGGCGCCGACAAGATCCTGCACCCGGCAGAGCAGGCCTACCTCGACGTCGTCGCCACCGCGATCGGGCTCGATCCCAAGAGCCTGACGATCAAGCTCGCGTGAGCCCGGCCGTGCGTGCACGATCGACGCGCGCATGAGGGGTGTAGGGCGTACGGGATTCGAACCCGTGTTACCGGCGTGAAAGGCCAGCGTCCTAGGCCTCTGGACGAACGCCCCCCAACTCATGCGCAACGTGAAAACGAAACCCGCTCCTCTTGCGAGGAGCGGGTTCCCAGATGGTAGAGCGTACGGGAGTCGAACCCGTGTTACCGACGTGAGAGGCCAGCGTCCTAGGCCACTAGACGAACGCTCCATCTGTCGGCGATCGGCGTTTCCGCCTCACACCGGGGAGGAGAAATGCTTTCGCGCGCTCCTCGTGTCAAGTCATTTTCTAAACAGGAACGCCTCGAACCGGATCCAAGCGCGATGCGGCGTCACTTCGTCGGTCGCTTGTGCGGCGTACTCGAGTACGCCTCCGCGCTTCCTCCTTCGTTCCTTGCCTCGCATCTTGCCTCCGGCTCGATGCGTCCCTGTTTGGTTGTCAGTCGCCGCGCACACGCGGCGCTCGCGGTGGGATTTCGGGGACTAGGATTCGAACCTAGATAGCCAGAATCAGAATCTGGAGTCCTGCCGTTGAACGATCCCCGAACAGCAGCGGTGCGGTTTTTAGGGACACCGACCGAGCGTGTCAAGCCTCATCGCTCGAAGCACAACGCTCGGGCCGAGCGCGCTCGGCCCGAGAGCCGCTCACCCGATCACTTCTCGAACTCTTCCTTGGTCTTGGGCGCCGCCGCCTTGACCGTCGGGGCCGCCGGGCCCTTGCCGGCCTTGCCCGCGGGCGCGCCCGCCGGCATCAGCTCGATCAGCGAGATCGGCGCCGCGTCGCCGTGGCGCGTCTTGACCTTGATGATGCGGGTGTAGCCGCCGTGACGCTCGGCGAAGCCGGGCCCGATCTCGTCGAAGAGCTTGACCAGCGCCTCGCGCGTCCGGACCGTGCGGGCCGCCAGGCGCTTGGCGTGCAACGTGTTCTTCTTCGCCAGCGTGATCATGCGATCGGCGATCCCGCGCAGCTCCTTGGCGCGGGTGTCGGTCGTCTGGATCCGGCCGTGCTCGAAGAGCGACGTGACCAGGTTCCTGAGCATCGCGATGCGATGCGCCGTGGGGCGGCTGAGCTCTCTGCCTTTCTTGAGGTGTCGCATGGACCTTCTCCTGTCTGATCACGCCGCCTTCCTGAGGCAGCCGGCCGCGTGGGGCCTGTGTGGGTCGAAGGATGCCGTGGGGCCCTTCGATGTCGCCGCGTGCACCCGACCTGGCTGCACGTGTAGGGGCGGGCCTCGTGCCCGCCCGCTGGATCAATGCTTCGCCGCGCCCGAGAAGTGCCTCTCCGGATCGAACGACTCGAGCTTCATGCCGAGCGAGAGCCCCATCTCCTGGAGGATCTCCTTGATCTCCTTGAGGGACTTGCGGCCGAAGTTCTTGGTCTTGAGCATCTCCGCCTCGGTCTTCTGCACGAGCTCGCCGATGTAGCGGATGTTGGCGTTCTGCAGGCAGTTCGCCGAGCGCACCGAGAGCTCGAGCTCGTCGACGGTGCGGTAGAGGTTCTCGTTGAGCGGCTCGACCTTCTCCTCGCTCACCTCTTCCGGCTCGATCTCCTCGTCGAAGTTGATGAAGATCTGGACCTGGTCCTTCAGGATCTTCGCCGCCAGCGCGACCGCGTCCTCGGGCAGCACCGCGCCGCTGGTCCACACCTCGAGCGTGAGCTTGTCGTAGTCGGTGCGCTGGCCCACGCGCGCGTTGGTCACGCGGTAGTTGACCTTGCGGATCGGGCTGTAGATCGCGTCGACCGCGATCATGTTCACCGGCCAGTCCTCTTCCTTGTTCTCCTCGGCCGGCTTGTAGCCCTTGCCGTGGTCGACGATGAAGCGGATCTCGAACTTGCCGCCCTCGCTCACCGTGCAGATGTGCTGGTCGGGGTTCATGATCTCGATGTGCGGGCTCACCTGGAAGTCACGCGCCGTGACCACGCCCGTCTCGGTCTTGGAGAACGAGAAGGTCTTCGGTCCGTCGACGAGCAGCTTGAGCTGCACTTCCTTGAGGTTGAGGATGATGTCGGCGACGTCCTCGACGAGGCCCGGCACGCTCTGGAACTCGTGCAGCGCGCCCTCGATCTCGACGCCGATGATCGCCGCGCCGCGCAGCGACGACAGCAGGATGCGCCGGAGCGAGTTGCCGATGGTGATGCCGAAGCCACGCTCGAGCGGCTCGGCGACGAAGCGCCCGTACTTGGGCGTGAGGGACTCGTGGTCGACCTCGAGCTTCTTCGGGCGGATGAGCTGACGCCAGTTGCGGTAATCCATCTCTCTTCTTCCTTCGCCTCGCGCCTACGGCCGGGACTGCCCCGACCACCAACGGCGCGAAGACCTCGAAACCCTTTCAATGACAAAGGCGGCCACGCGGGCCGCCCTTTTGATCTCTCCGGTGGAGGCCGCTCAAAGGTGGCCAGATGCAAGGAGCCAGAAAGACCAAGGAGCGAGGCGTACCTGGTACGCCGCAGCGACGACTCTTTCTGAGCGACGCCGCAGATGGCCGCCTTTCAGCGGCCTACACCCTCCGGCGCTTCGGCGGGCGGCATCCATTGTGCGGGATCGGCGTCACGTCGCGGATCGACGTGATCTTGAAGCCCGCCATCTGCAGCGCGCGCAGGGCGGCCTCGCGCCCCGAGCCCGGTCCCTTCACGAAGACCGAGACCGTGCGCATGCCGTGCTCCTGCGCGACCTTGGCCGCGTCCTCCGCCGCCAGCTGCGCCGCGAACGGCGTCGACTTGCGCGAGCCCTTGAAGCCGCGCTTGCCCGACGACGACCAGCTCACGGCGTTGCCCTGAGCGTCCGTCACGGTGACGATCGTATTGTTGAACGTCGACTGGATGTGCACGACACCGGTCGGGATGTTCTTCTTGACCTTCTTACGGCCCGGAGTTGCCATGCTACCTATCCTTACTTCTTCTTCTTGATCGGCTGGCGCTTCGGACCCTTGCGCGTCCGCGCGTTGGTCTTGGTCCGCTGCCCGCGCACCGGCAGACCGCGCCGATGCCTGAGGCCACGGTAGCAACCGAGGTCCATCAGACGCTTGATGTTGAGCGAGACGTCGCGCCGCAGGTCACCCTCGACGCGATAGCCGTCGGTCAGGATCTGGCGGATGCGCGCGATCTCCTGATCGGTCAGCGCGTCCGACTTGCGCGTGATGTCGATGCCAGCCTTCTGGCAGATATCGACCGAGTTCTTGCGACCGACGCCGTAGATCGCCGTCAGCGCGATCCAGATCGGCTTACGACGCGGGAGGTCAACGCCTGCGATGCGTGCCATGTTCTCTTATCCCTGCCGCTGCTTGTGACGCGGATTGACGCAGATCACGCGAACGACTCCCCGTCGCTTGATGACCTTGCACTTCTCACAAATCGATTTGACAGATGCTCGAACCTTCATGGCTCTCTTCCTGCTGGCGCCCGTCCCGTCGACCATCCGTCTGGCGGATGGCCCGCGGGCCGAGGGGGCGCGGGTATGTATCCGTATGCTCCGGCGATTGCAAGCTTCGGGTGAAGCCTCGCCGCGTCAACCCCGGGCGCGACGCCCGCGGATCTTCTGACCCGGGCCGCCGAACCCTTCGTAGTTATGGGTGATGAGGTGGCTCTCGATCTGCTGCACGGTGTCTAGCGCCACGCCGACGACGATGAGCAGCCCGGTCCCGCCGAACGCGAACGGCACGTTGAACTCGGTCTGGAGGAAGACCGGCAGCACGCACACCGCCGAGATGTAGATCGCCCCGCCCATGGTGATGCGCGACAACACCCGGTCGATGTACTCGGCGGTCTTCTTGCCGGCGCGGATGCCGGGGATGAACCCGCCGAACTTCTTCATGTTATCCGCCACATCCACCGGGTTGAAGACGACCGCCGTGTAGAAGAAGCAGAAGAAGATGATGAGGGCGACGTAGAGCACGTTGTAGAGGATCGTGCCCATGCCGAGGTTCGTGTTGAGCCAGTCCTGCACGGCCGTGCCCGGGAAGATCCCGGCGATCATGTTCGGGAACATGAGCAGAGAGCTGGCGAAAATCGGCGGGATGACGCCGGCGGTGTTGATCTTGAGCGGCAGGTAGGTGTTCTGCCCGCCGTACATGCGCTGGCCGACGACCTTCTTGGCGTAGCGCACCGGGATCCGCCGCTGTCCCCGCTCGAAGAAGACGATCGCCCCGATGACGCCGACGATGATCGCGCCGATGATGATGAGGGTCGGTGTCTGCAGCTCGCCGCCGGCGACCTCCGACATGCTGATCGTCTGCACGATGCTCGCCGGCATGCTCGCGACGATGCCCGCGAAGATGATGAGGGAGGTGCCGTTGCCGACGCCGCGGTCCTGGATCTGCTCGCCCATCCACATGAGCAGGACCGATCCGGTCGTGAGCGTCACCACCGTGATGAAGGTGAACCAGAAGCCCGGCTGCAGGAGCGCCTCGGGGTTGGAGGACCCGAGCGTCGTGCCGCCCTGGATGAACGCCGACAGCCCGAGGGCCTGGATCACCGCCAGGAGCACCGTGCCGTAGCGCGTGTATTGGTTGATCTTCTTCTGGCCGGCATCGCCCTCCTTCTTCAGCCGATCGAGCGCGGGCACGACCACCGTCAGGAGCTGTATGATGATGCTCGACGAGATGTAGGGCATCACGCCGAGGGCGAAGACCGAGAACTGCTCGAGCGCCCCACCGGAGAACATCGAGAAGAGCCCGAGGAAACCACCCCCATCGGCCATGCGATCGGCGATCACGTCGCGCGATACGCCCGGCACGGCGATGAACACGCCGATGCGATACAGGGCGAGGATGAGCAAGGTGAACAGGAGCCGCGACCGCAGCTCCGCCACCTTGCCGATATTCGCGATATTGCTAGCCACCTGTCAGCCTCCAGCCGCGGACCAGGCACCCGGCGCGTCGAACGACGCCACGGGCTCACGAGCGGGCGATCCACACGATCGCCCGGCCGACTCTTCAGCCACCGAGGACTTCGGCCGTGCCGCCCTTGGCCTTGATCTTGTCCGCGGCGCTCTTCGAGAACTTGTGCGCCTGCACCGTCAGCTTCTTGCCGAGCTCGCCCGCGCCGAGGATCTTGACCAGCTCGTCCGCCTTGCGGATGAGCCCGACCTCGGCCAGGAGCTCCGGCGTCACCACCGTGCCCGCGTCGAACTCGGAGAGGTCGGCGACGTTGACGATCTGGTAGCTGACGTGGAACGCGGCGTGGTTGAAGCCGCGGATCGGCGAGCGCCGGATGAGCGGCGTCTGGCCGCCTTCGAAGCCCGGCCGGATGATCGACGAGCGCGCCTTCTGGCCCTTGACGCCGCGACCGGCGGTCTTGCCGAGGCCGGAGCCCGGCCCGCGACCGACGCGCTTGCGATCTTTTTGGGCGCCCGGACGGGGCGCGAGGTTCGAGAGCTCATTCATGGTAATCCCTCACGGGTCGAGACCGCGCGCGGCCTCAGACCTTCTCGACTGCCACCAGGTGGGCGACCTTGTTGATCATGCCGCGCACGCTGGGCGTGTCCTCGAGCTCGGACACATCGTTGATCTTGCGCAGCCCGAGCCCCTGCAGGTTGGCGGCCTGGAACTTGTCGGCCCGCGAGCCCGAGCGCACGAGGCGGACCAGGACCTTGGCCTTCTTGGCCGCCTTGCCCGCGGGCAGGGGCGGCGGAGTCTTCTTGGTGTTGGTCATGCTGCTCACCTCGCCACGTGGCGTCGCTGCATCTCGTCGTTGGCAATCCCGCGGCGCGACGCGACTTCCTCGATCGAGGACAGCGCCTGGAGCGCCTTGACCGTCGCGTGCACGACGTTGTGCGAGTTGCTCGACCCGATGCACTTCGTCAAGATGTTGTGGATGCCGGCCGCCTCGACGATGGCGCGCACCGCACCGCCGGCGATGACGCCCGTGCCTTCGGACGCCGGGCGGAGCAACACCAGCCCGGCGCCGTGGTGGCCGATCGTCTCGTGGGGGATCGTCGAGTTCAGGACGGGCACCTTGAACATCGACTTGATCGCCTGCTCCTTGCCCTTCCGGATCGCCTCGGGCACCTCGCCGGCCTTGCCGAGCGCCGCACCCACGCGGCCCTGTCCGTCGCCCACGACCACCAGGGCCGAGAAGCTGAACCGCCGCCCACCCTTCACGACCTTGGCGACACGGTTGATGGCCACCACGCGATCGATGAACTCGCTGCCGGTGGCAGCCTCGTCGCGGTCGCGCCTGTCTCGACTCTGCTTCTCTCGAGCCACGTCTTGACTCCCTTTCCGACTAGAACTTCAGGCCACCCGCGCGCGCGCCGTCGGCGAGCGCCGCGATGCGGCCGGTGTAGATGAAGCCGTTGCGGTCGAAGACGACCGCCTCGATCTTGGCCGCCACGCACTTCTGGGCGGCGAGCTCGCCGACCTTCTTGGCCGCCTCGCGCTTGTCGCCGTCGAGCTTGCCGGCGAGCTCCGGCGACAGCGTCGACGCCGCCGCCAGGGTCTTGCCGGTCGTGTCGTCGATCACCTGCACATAGATGTGCTTGTTCGAACGGAACACGCTCATGCGCGGCCGCTCGCCGGTGCCCGAGATGTTCTTCCTGATGCCGAGCTTGCGCCGCTCGCGCGGCGTACGCGTCTTGGTGCTCATGATGCTCGCCTTTACTTCGCGGCCTTGCCGGCCTTACGGCGGATGGTCTCTTCCTGGTACTTGATGCCCTTGCCCTTGTAGGGCTCGGGCGGCCGGAACGACCGGATCTTCGCGGCCGTCTGGCCGAGCAGCTCCTTGTCGATGCCCGACAGCTTCAGGATCGTCTGCTTGTCGACCTCGGCCTTGATCCCCTTGGGCAGGTTGAAGATCTCGGGGTGGCTCTTGCCGACGGTCAGCGTCAGCTCGCTACCCTTGACCTCGGCCCGATAACCGACGCCGTTGATCTCGAGCGTGCGCTCGAAGCCCTTGGAGACGCCGGTGACCATGTTGTTCAGGAGCGTGCGCGACAGGCCCCACAGCGCGCGCGCGAAGCGGCTCTGGTCGACGGGCTCGACCTCGACCTTCTTGCCGTCGCTCTTGAACTTCACCCCGCGGAAGGTGCGCTCGAGCGCGCCCAGCGGTCCCTCGACCTTCACCGTGGGGCCCGAGATCGCCAGCTTCACCTTCTGGGGGAGCTCGATCGGCTGCTTTCCGATTCGTGACATGACTCGATTCCTTGTGTCGCCGGAGCGCCTCGTGGCGTCCGGATCACCACACCGTACAGATGAGCTCGCCGCCGACGTTCTCGGCGCGGGCGAGATGCCCGGGCAGCACGCCGTGCGAGGTGCTCACGATCGCCAGCCCGAGCCCGCTCTTGACCTGCGGGATCTGCTTGGCGGTCACGTACACGCGGCGGCCCGGCGTGGACTCGCGCTGGATGTTGTGGATGGCGCCCTTGCCATCACGGGTATAGCGCAGCTTGACCTCGACGAGGTCGCGCGGCTTGTCCGGCGACACCGAGAAGTCCGAGATGTAGCCCTCGTCCTTGAGGATCTTGACGATCGCGAGCTTCTCGCGGCTGCTCGTCACCTTGAAGGCTTCATGGCCCGCCTGCTGCGCGTTGCGGATGCGGGTCAAGAGGTCGGCGATGGGGTCGGTCATGGTCATGGTGATGTCCTTGCGGGGATAGACCGGGTCACTTCCGGAACGGCATGCCGAGGTAGTCGAGGAGCTTCTTCGCCTCGTCGTCGGTCTGCGCCGTGGTCACGACGGTGATGTTCATCCCCTTCACCTTCTGGACCTTGTCGTAGTTGATCTCGGGAAAGATGATCTGCTCTTTCAGGCCGAGGGTGAAATTGCCGCGTCCGTCGAACCCCTTGGGGGAGATCCCACGGAAGTCGCGCACGCGCGGGAGCGCGAGCGACATGAGACGATCGAGGAACTCGAACGCGCGGTCGCGGCGCAGCGTCACCGCGATGCCGATCGGCAGCCCGGCGCGCAGCTTGAAGCCGGCGATCGCCTTCTTCGAGCGCGTGATGACCGGCTTCTGGCCGGTCAGCGCCGCGAGCTCTTCCAGGCAGGCGTCGATGATCTTCGGGTTCTGCACCGCCTCACCAAGCCCCATGTTCACGGAGACCTTGGTGATCTTCGGCACCTGCATCACGTTCTTGTAGCCGAAGTCCCGCATCAGCGCGGGCACGATGTCTTTCTTGTACTTGTCGAGAAGGCGAGGCATGGCAGACAGCTCCTCAGTCCAGATACTCGTCGTGTTTGGCGCTGTAGCGGACCTTCTTGCCCTCGGCGTTGATCCGGAACTGGACCCGCGTCGGCTTGCCGCTCGGCGTGAGCGGCATCAGGTTGGACAGCTCGATCCCCGCTTCCTTCTCGATGATGCCGCCGGCCTGGTTGGAGGCCGTCGGGCGCGTGTGCCGCTTGACGAGGTTGAGCTTCTCGACGAGCGCGCGCGATCCATCCTTGGTGAAGCCGAGGACCTTGCCCTCCTTGCCCTTGTCCTTGCCCGCGAGCACGCGGACCTTGTCGCCTTTCTTGATTCGGTTCATGGCCTCGTGCCTCCTCAGATCACTTCGGGCGCCAGGGAGACGATCTTCATGAAGCGCTTGGCGCGCAGCTCACGCGCGACCGGCCCGAAGATACGGGTACCGATCGGCTCGCCCGCGGCGTTGATCAGCACCGCGGCGTTCTCGTCGAAGCGGATCTTCGACCCGTCGGGACGCTGCACTTCCTTGGACGTGCGCACGATGACCGCGCGCACGACGTCCTTCTTCTTCACCTTCGCCTTGGGGATCGCCTCCTTCACGGAGACGACGATGATGTCGCCGATCGAGGCGTACTTGCGCTTCGAGCCACCGAGCACCTTGATGCATTGGAGGCGCTTTGCGCCGCTGTTGTCCGCGGCGGCCAGGCAAGATTGCATCTGAATCATGGTTGGTCTCCTGGTCCTGTGGGGCCCTGGATCGTTGGTGTGATCAGAGCGCGCGCTCGAGGATCTGCTTCACGCGCCAGCGCTTGTCGCGCGAGAGCGGGCGGCACTCCTCGATGAGGACGCGGTCACCGACCTTGGCGTCGTTGTTCTCGTCATGCGCCTTGTAGCGCTGACGGCTCTGCACGTACTTGTGGTAGACGGGGTGGATCATGCGGCGGGTGACCTCGACCACGACGGTCTTGGTCATCTTGTCGCTCGCGACGAGCCCGATCAGCGTCTTCTTGTTCTGGGTCGACACGACATCCCCTCCGTTACTTACCGAGCTGCTTTTCGCGCAGAACGGTCTTGGCGCGCGCGAGCTCGCGACGCGTCTTCTTGAGCTGCGAGCTGTCCTGGAGCTGCGAGGTCGCGTGCTGGAAGCGCACGCGGAAGACGTCCTCCTCGAGGGCCTTCACCTTCGCCTGGATGTCCGACAGCTCCATCTGCTTGAGATCGGCGACGTTCATGCGACCACCTCATCGCGCTTGAGGAAACGAGTCGACAGCGGGAGCTTGGTCGCCGCCAGGCGGAACGCCTCGCGCGCGGTCACCTCGTCCACGCCGCGCATCTCGTAGAGCACGCGGCCCGCCGCCACCGGCGCCACCCAGAACTCCACCGAGCCCTTGCCGGTGCCCATGCGGGTCTCGGCCGGCTTCTTGGTGATCGGCTTGTCGGGGAAGATGCGGATCCAGATCTGCCCCTTGCGCTTGACGAAACGCGTCATCGCGATACGAGCCGCCTCGATCTGGCGCGCGGTGATCCAGCCGCTCTGCGTGACCTGCAGGCCGAAGTCGCCGAAGCTGACGTCGCTGCCGGTCCGCGCGAGGCCGCGGATCCGCCCCTTCTGGGCCTTGCGGTATTTCGTTCTCTTGGGAGTGAGCATCGTATTGCCCCAGTTGCGGGCGACCCGAAGGATCGCCTCGACCTAGTGATTAGCGGCGGACCTGCTTGCGACGCTCCTTGAGGACGTCGCCCTTGTAGACCCAGCACTGCACGCCGATGATGCCGTACGTCGTCTTGGCGAGCGCGAAGCCGTAGTCGATGTCCGCGCGCAGCGTGTGCAGCGGCACCCGGCCCTCGCGGTACCACTCGCGGCGCGACATCTCGGCCCCGCCGAGGCGGCCCGACGCGTTGAGGCGGATGCCCTTGGCGCCGAACTTCATCGCGGTCTGCACGGCCTTCTTCATCGCGCGGCGGAACGAGACGCGCCGCTCGAGCTGCGTCGCCACGTTCTCCGCCACGAGCTGCGCGTCGGTCTCGGCCTTACGCACCTCGTGGATGTTCAGGTAGACCTTCGACTCGGTGAGCTTCTGGATGTCGCCCTTGAGGAGCTCGGCACCCTGGCCCTTCTTGCCGATGATGATGCCCGGCCGCGCCGTGTGCACGTTGACGGTGCACTTGGTCGACGAGCGCTCGATCTCGACCTTGGCGATCCCCGCGTGCACCATCTTCTCTTTGATGATGCGCTTGATCGTCAGATCCTCGGCGAGCCACTTGGCGTAGCCCTTCTCGGCGTACCACTTCGACGCCCAGGTCTTGGTGACGCCGAGCCGAAATCCTACCGGTTGTACCTTCTGACCCACAGTGGGACTCCTTACGCCAGCTCGGCCACGACGATGGTGACGTGGCTCGTCCGCTTACGGATTCGGGTGGCCCGCCCCTGCGCGCGGGGGCGGAAACGGCGCATCGACGTGCCCTCGTTGACGTAGGCCTCCTTGATGTAGAGGCGGTCGGGCTCGTTGACGCCGAACTTGATGCCCGCGTTGGCCACGGCCGAAGCGAGCAGCTTGTAGAGGGGCTTGGCCGCGTACTTGTCCGCGAGCTTCAAGCGAGCGAGGGCGATCTCGGCGTCCTCGGCCTTCTTGACCGCGTCGAGCACGATGCGGAGCTTCCGCGGCGCGACGCGCAGGTTGTTGAGGCTGGCTTTGGCTTCCACGGGGCTTCTCCGAGGTGCGAGGCCGGTCGGGCGACCGGCGCGCGGCTACTTCTTCTTGGACTTCTTGTCGGCCGCGTGGCCGTAGAAGGTGCGGGTCGGCGCGAACTCACCGAGCTTGTGGCCAACCATGTTCTCGGTGATGAACACCGGGAGGAACTTGCGCCCGTTGTGCACGGCGAAGGTCTGACCGACCATCTCCGGCAGCACCGTCGAGCGGCGGCTCCAGGTCTTGATGACTTTCTTGCTGTTGGTCCGGATGACCTCGTCCACCTTCTTGAGCAGGTGGAGGTCGACGAACGGGCCTTTCTTTACGGAACGCGGCACGGCCTGCCTCCCTGCTTACTTCTTGTTGCGACGACGGACGATGAACTTGTCGGTCGCCTTGTTGCTGCGGGTCTTGTAGCCCTTGGTCGGCTTGCCCCAGGGCGTGGTCGGGTGGCGACCGCCCGAGGTGCGGCCTTCACCGCCGCCGTGCGGGTGGTCGATCGGGTTCATCGCGACGCCGCGCACGTGCGGGCGCTGGCCCTTCCAACGCGCGCGCCCCGCCTTGCCCCACAGGATGTTCTGGTACTCCTCGTTGCCGACCGCGCCGATGGTGGCGCGGCAGGTGTTGAGGACCTTGCGCAGCTCACCCGAGGGCAGACGCAGCGAGACGTACTTGCCCTCCTTGGCCATCAGCTGGGCCGACACGCCCGCCGAGCGCGCGAGCTGGGCGCCCTTCTCGGGGCGCAACTCGATGGCGTGCACCACGGTGCCGGTCGGGATGAACTCGAGCGGCAGGCAGTTGCCGGGCTTGATGTCGGCGGTCTTGGACGAGATCACCTGATCGCCGACCTTGAGGCCGCTCGGCGCCAGGATGTAGGCCTTCTCGCCGTCGAGATAGTGCAGGAGCGCGATGCGTGCCGTGCGGTTGGGATCGTACTCGATGGCGGCGACGTTGGCCGGCACGCCGACCTTGTTGCGCTTGAAGTCGATGACCCGGTAGCGGCGCTTGTGACCACCGCCGCGATGGCGGATCGTCATGTGCCCGTGGTTGTTGCGGCCGCCGCTCTTCTTGAGCGGCTCGAGCAGCGACTTCTCGGGCGTGCTCTTGGTGATCTCTTCGAAGCCCGCGACGCTCATGTTGCGGCGCGCGGCGCTGGTCGGCTTGTAGCGTTTGATCGACATCGTCGTCGTCTCCTCAGGCGCCTTCGAAGAGCTCGATCACCTGACCCTCGACGAGGGTGACGATCGCCTTCTTCCAGTTGGGACGCTGACCGAGGCCGCGCCGCGTGCGGCGATACTTGCCGCGCACGACCGCGGTCCGAACGCTCTTGACCTTGACGCCGAAGAGCTGCTCGACCGCCTGGCGGATTTCGATCTTGTTGGCGCCGTTGGCGACCTCGAAGGCGTAGTCGTTCTTCTGGTCGCGCAGCGCGTTGGTCTTCTCGGTGACGAGCGGACGCCGGAGAACCTGGTAGATAGAGCCTGCCATCTCACCCGATCCTTTCGTTGAGGGCCGCCGCCGCCGCCTTCGAGATGACGAGCGTGTCGTGCTTCAGGATGTCGTAGACATTGAGGCCGGCGACCGGGGTGTACTGGGCGTTGGGGAGGTTGCGCGTCGAGAGCTGGAGGTTCTCGTTGGGCAGGTCGACGATCAGCGCCTTCTTGGCGTCGAAGCGCTCGAGCAGCCCGGCGACCTGCTTGGTCTTGATCTGCGGCAGGCTGAGATCGTCGATGACGACGACCTGCTTCTCCTCGGCGCGGCGGGAAAGCGCCGAGCAGAGCGCCGCGAAGCGCACCTTCTTGTTGACCTTGATCGCGTACGAGCGGGGGTGCGGGCCGAAGGTGACGCCGCCGCCGACGAAGAGGCTGGCCTTGCGGTTGCCGTGGCGGGCGCGGCCGGTGCCCTTCTGCTTGTAGATCTTGCGGACAGAGCCCTTGATCTCGCTGCGCTCCTTGGTGTCGTGCGTGCCCTGGCGGATGGCCGCCATGTGCGCGCGCACGACCTCATGGAAGAGGTGTTCCTTGACCTCGACCCCGAAGAGCTCGGCGGGGAGATCGATCGTTTCGACCTCCTGGCGCTGCTGATTGTAGACCGGTACGACGGGCATTGCGTCGACTCCTGGGCTGGGGACGCGGGCTGGCCACTCGGGGCGGCTCCCGCGGATGACGACCCCGATCGTTGCCGGGGGCGTGGAGATGGCTCGGCGCGTGCGACCCGCTGGGTGGCGGGAGGGACGTCCGAGGGCGGCGGGTGGTAGCACCCGTCGCCGGATGAAGTCAATCTTGTTCGGCGAGGCTCTGTCTCTTTGTCGTCACGTCGGGTGACGACGGGATCGGAGCGTCGCTGGGGATCGTCGTAGAGCCCGTTTCAGGCGGCCTCTCGGCGATCGCCTCCGGCGGATTCCCGCGGGAGGGGGTATCGGGCGACCCGGGCGGGTCGGCCGACCACGTTCTCGTTCAGGTCTTGATCTCGACGTCGACACCGGCCGACAGATCGAGCTTCATGAGCGCGTCCAGGGTGGCCTGGGTCGGCTCGAGGATGTCGAGCAGCCGCTTGTGCGTGCGGATCTCGAACTGCTCACGCGACTTCTTGTCGACGTGCGGGCTGCGCAGCACCGTGTAGCGATTGATCTTGGTCGGCAACGGGATCGGGCCGGCGGTCTTGGCGCCGGTGCGGATCACGGTGTCGATGATCTCGGTCGCGGACTGATCGAGCAGCTTGTGGTCGTACGCCTTGAGGCGAATGCGGATGCGCTGGGCCATATCTCTCCCTCACGGGGCGCTGCCGTGCGGCGACCGAAACAGGCTCCGCGGCACGGGCGGGCCTTCTAGCGGCTGCCCAGGTGCGTGTCAACGGGATTGTGTCGGCGACGACGCGCGCGCGCGAGCAGCACGAAGCCCAGGAAGAGCGCGGGTGTCACCGGCCCACCCGCGCAGCCGCCGCCGTCGCTCCGCGGCGCGGTCTCCGGGATCTCGGGCACGTCGGTGTAGAGGTAACAGGCGCCATCGATGTCGTCCTGGGTGAGCGCGTCGAGGCTCACGTCGTAGGACGCGGCCATCACGGAGTCCGGATCGTCGGAGTGCCAGAGGCCGTAGAAGTGGCCGATCTCATGGAGCAATACGGTCTGGAGCCGCACCTCGCCCGGCCCGGGCTCGGCGGCGGTGGTGAAGGTGTGGTGGGCGTCGTTGATCAGGATGTCGGCGTCGATGATGCGCCCGGTCTCCTGATCGTAGGCGGGGAAGGTCAAGGCGAGCTGGCTCGGCAACCCCGCGCCCGGCCCGTAGGCCGAGAGCGCCGCCCACGCGGCCTTGTCACGGATGAAGACGATCACGTTGTCCGGCGCGGTCTCGCCGGGGTGCGTGCCCTCGGCCGTGTCGGTGAGCCCGCCGTAGGTCACCTCGGGCACGAGCCCGCACGGGGTCTCGATCCAGCGATCGAAGAGCGTCGCCACCAGCTCGGGCAGCTCGGCCGGATCGACCTCCTCGGGCTCGGCGGTGCCGAGCGTGAACGTGAGCTGGTGCTCGAACCAGCGCACGAGCTCGCCGCCCGTCGTGGTGATCGGCTCGTAGGCCGCCGCCGTGCGCGCAGCCAGCGCGACCAGAAAGACCGGGACCAGCGCCCGCGACATCCACTCGATCATGACTCCAGCTCCTTGCGTTCGGCCACGCGATAGCCGACCGGCTCGATCGAGAACTGCCCTCGTCCCGCGGTGAGGCTCCTCAGATCGCTGGCGTAGCCTACCAGCTCCGACAGCGGCGCGTCGACCACCAGCTCGTGCATGACGCCGCGCGCCTCGGTGCGGCGCACCCGACCGCGCCGCCGGGCCAGATCGCCCACGACGCGACCGATCGAGGCGTCAGGCGCGATCACGGTGAGCGCACACCACGGCTCGGCCACGCTCACGCCGCCCGCCTCGATCGCCTTGAGGGTCGCCCACTCCGCCGCGTCGCGGAACATGATCGGCACGACGTCCGCACCGTGCGCCTCGACCTCGGCCGCGATCGCGCCGCCGATGAGCGGCCGACCGCCCTGCCCGTCCGCGCCCACCGCCGCCTCGAGCCCGGATCGGACCGCGTCTCGCCACTCCGCGCGCAAAAGAGGCGGCACCTCGATCGCCAGCCCCTCGGAGGGCGCGATCGTCACCGCGACCCGAACGCGCGCGCGCCCGGTGGGGTGGTGCACGGTCACCTCGGCGCGCCCCTCGGACGCGAGCACGCGCCGCTCGCGCACCTCCGGGCGCCCGGCGCGCAGCGTGAAGCCCAGCGCCCGCTCCGCACGCTTGAGCGCGACCTCGAGGTGGAGCTCGCCCATGCCGGAGAGCAGGATCCGCCCGGTCTCGCGCTCCACGCCGAGGCGCAGCGACGGATCGTCGGCGCACTGGCGCTCGAGCTCGGCGACCATGCGATCGTGCGCGCTCGGATCGGGCGCCTCCACCGTGAGCTGCATGACGGGCTCGGGCAGGCGCAGGCGCTCGAAGGTGTAGGGCAGGACCTCCGATCCGATCGTCTCGCCGGTCAGCGGCACGACCTCGCCCTCGGCGATCGCGATCGCGCCGATCGCGCCGGCGTCGAGCGTGTCGACCGGCTCGAAGTCCTGGCCGATCACAACGACCGGGCGCGCGGGCGCGAGGCGCTCTCCCCCCGGGACCTTGCAGAGCTCGGCGCCGGCGACGAGGCGGCCGGTGACGACGCGCAGGAAGGCGAGACGGGTGCCGTGGCGGCGCGGCTCGGTCTTGAAGACGTAGGCGCTGGTCGCGTGCGCGGGCAGCGTGGTGACGAGCGTACCGGCCGCCGAGAAGGCGGGCAGCGCACGCTCGTCCGGTGACGGGAGGAGCGCGACGATCGCGTCGGCCAGCGCCTCGAGCCCGATCCCGAGGCGCGCCGAGCCGAAGACCAGCGGCAGCACCGCGCGCGCGCGCACGGCGGCTCCGAGCGCGCGCAGGTGCGCGTCGCGCGTCGGCTCGCGGCCCTCGAGCACCGCCTCGGCGAAGGCGTCGTCATGACTGGCGATCGCGTCGATCAGATCCTCGAGCGCCTCGAGCCGCAGGATGATCTCGGTCTCGTCGGGAGGCTCCACGCCGAGCTCCTCGCCGTCCTCCAGATCGAAGACGCGCCGGTCGCCGCTGATCACGTCGATCAACGTGAGGCGCGCGTCCTCGATGATCGGGATCTGCAGGATCACAGGCTGGATCGCCAGGCGCTCGGCGATCGCGGCGAGCAGGCCCTCGAGCGAGAAGCCCTCGCGATCGAGCTTGTTGATGAAGCCCACCGCGGGAAGCGCGTGGCGCACCGCCTGGAGCCAGACCGTCTCGGTCTGCGCCTGCACCCGATCGGGGCCGGAGATCACCAGCACCACGCCGTCGATCACGCGCAGGGAGCGCTCGACCTCGATCGTGAAGTCGACGTGGCCCGGGGTGTCGACCACGGTGATCTCGACGTCGCGCCAGCAGAAGCTCGACGCGGCGCTGGTGATGGTGATGCCGCGCTCCTGCTCGTCGACCATCCAATCGGTGACCGTCGTGCCCGCGTCGACCGAGCCCGGCCGCGAGACGGCGCCGCCGACGTGCAGGAGGTGCTCGGTCACTGTCGTCTTGCCGGCGTCGATGTGGGCGAGGATCCCGATGTTTCTGCGCGCGATCACGCCGTAGGCATAAACGAAATTCGTGGTGCGCGCTCGCCTCCCGTGCCCGTGCCCACACCCCCGTGCCCGTGCCCCTGCCCGTGCCCGTGCCCGTGCCCCTGCCCGTGCCCGTGCTCATGCCTGCGCTTCCTCGGTTGCGCTGCGCGGGTTGGAGGCCGGGTTCAACACGTTTCGCCTCTTCGGGGTGCCGTCACACTTGGGTGGCGGCTCGCGCTCGTGGGGAGGCCTACCGCTCCCCGTTACGCTCCGTCGCCCCCGCGGGGGGCGCCGGAGCTCCACGAGGTCGCGGTCGACCTCCCCACGTCGCGCGGCCGCCTGCGTCGGACCCCGGGGGCTGCAATGTTGGGTGGCCGGAGTCGGGGGGGGTGGGGGGGGGGGGGCAGCGGGGGGGCCCCCCCCCCCCCACAGCTGGGGGGGGGGGGGGGGCGGGGGGGGGC
>WYBB01000263.1 GCA_011526585.1 Deltaproteobacteria bacterium | reverse complement strand
CTGACAGCGCGCGCATGCTTCGACGTGCGCCGCCAGCGACCGCTCCAGGGTCGCGAGCGCCTTGCCGGCCTCCGGCGTCTCCACGATCAGCGCGCTCACGCGCGAACACTGCGTCGTCATGATCATCCTCCGGACAACCCGTCCTCGACCGGACGGGCCGAGCGCTCCGCGCGCGCTCCGAGATCTACATCCAGGGTCTTGCGCAGGTCGGCGAGGCCGAGCGAGATCCGCTTGCGCGCCGCGGCGTGCGAGATCCCGAGCACGTCGGCGACCTCGGTCGCGTCCATGCCCTGCTGATATCTGAGGAGCAGCGCCGCGCGCAGGCTCGGCGAGACCCGTGCGAGCGCCCGCGCGACGCTCAGGCGCGCGTCGGCGTCGTCCATCGGCCGCGTGAGCTCGCCCACCTCGGCGCCGAAGAAACGCGTCCAGATCGAGCGCCGCCGCGTGCGCTTCTTGAGCTCGGCCAGGCACACGTGGCGCGCGATCCCGAAGGCCCACGCGCGCACACCCTCCCCGCGATAGCGCGGCATCGCATCGAGCGCCTGCACCAGCGCCTCCTGCAGCGCCTCCTCGCCGTCCTCGCGCGATCCGAGGAGCGCGGCGCAGAAGCGCCCGAGCGCGCGTCCGTGCTCGCCGACGAGTGCCTCGAGCGCGGCGCGATAGTCACGCTCGCCGATCAACCGTTCGATCTGCGCATCCATACGTACCCCTGTGGTCGTGACGCCCGAAAGTGTGAACGACTCTCTGACGCCCGAGCCGGCGAAAGGATCCGCGGCGCCGCCTCTTCACGCGCCCGCGGCTTTTCAAGCGCGCGCGCATCGGCTAAGCGGACGGCCCGACAACGGCACACCGGCAGGAGGCACCCATGGTCACGGCGCAGACGTTCGCTCCCCAAGGCATCGAGGTGAAGAACCCCAACGACGGCTCGACCGTCGGTCACGTGCCCGAATACGGCGCCGCCGAGGTCGACCAGGCGATCGCCCGCGCGCGCACCGCCTCACGTCGCTGGGGCGCCCTGTCGCACGTCCAGCGCAGAAAGGATCTCGCCGCCTTCCGCCGCGGCCTCGCCACCCAGGCCGAGACGCTCGCGACGCTCGTGCACCGCGAGACCGGCAAGCCCAAGGTCGACGCGATGTCCGAGGTGCTGCTCGCGATCCAGCACGTCGCGCACGCCGCCTCGCGCGCCGAGGAGGTGCTCGCCACCCGCACCGTCTCGTCCGGGCTCATGGCCAACCTCAAGTCGACCGTCAGCTACCACCCGCTCGGCGTCATCGGCGTGATCGGCCCGTGGAACTACCCGATCTTCACGCCGATGGGCTCGATCGCCTACGCGCTCGCCGCCGGCAACGCCGTCGTCTTCAAGCCCTCCGAACTCACGCCGCTGGTCGCGGTCGAGGTCGCGAAGATCGCGCAGCAGACCCTCTCGGTGCCCGACGTGCTGCAGGTGGTCACCGGCCGCGGCCCCGCGGGCGCGGCCCTGGCGCGCGGCGCCGTCGACAAGATCGCGTTCACCGGCTCGCCGGCGACCGGGCGCAAGGTGATGATGGCCGCGGCCGAGCGGCTCACCCCCGTCCTGCTCGAGCTCGGCGGCAAGGACCCGATGATCGTGCTGCCCGACGCCGACCTCGACAAGGCGGCCGAGGCCGCCGTCTGGGGCGCCATGACCAACGCCGGCCAGGCCTGCGTCTCGATCGAGCGCTGCTACGTGCACGACGCGGTCTACGATCGCTTCGTCGACAAGGTCGTCGCCGAGGCGCGCGAGGTCCGCTTCGGCGCCGATCCCGGCGCGCACATCGGCGCGATCACGCTGCCGGCCCAGGTCGAGATCATCAAGCGCCACCTCGAGGACGCGCGCGACAAGGGCGCCCGCTTCCTGCTCGGCGGCCCCGACGCCATCGAGGGCAACATGGTGCCGCCCGCGGTCGTCGTCGACGTCACCGACGAGATGCAGCTCATGCAGGACGAGACCTTCGGCCCTGTGCTGCCGATCGCCAGGGTCAAGGACGGCGACGAGGCGCTCAGCCGCGCGAACCGCTCGCGCTACGGCCTGGGCTCCGCGGTCTGGGGCAAGTCGGGCGTGCGCGAGCTCGCCGACAAGATCGTGAGCGGCATGACGACGATCAACACCGTGCTCGCCTTCGGCTCGGTGCCGACCCTGCCGTTTGGCGGCATCGGCGAGTCCGGCTTCGGCCGCATCCACGGCGACGAGGGCCTGCGCGAGTTCTCGCGCACCAAAAGCATCGTCGAGCAGCGCTTCACCATCCCCGGCATGAACTTCTTCACGTTCAAGGTCCCGCCCAACCTCTACGACCAGCTCAAGGGCATGGCCGAGAAGCTCTACGGCACGGCCGTGCTCGACAAGGCCTCGGAAGTCCTGAAGAAGCTGCACATCCTCTGAGCTCCGGCGAAGAAAGGCGGATCAATCGGGGTCGATGAAGCGACTTCTCCTCGGTGCAGCCGTGCACCGGAGGAGATCCCATGCCGCGCTCCAGGACCACGATCGCGCTCCTCGTCGCGCTCGCGCTCTTTTCGCTGCTCACCGCGCTCAACGCCCAGGATCCGCCCGCGCCGCCGCTCGACACGCCGGTCGTGCTCTCGGGCGTCGTCATCGAGATCGAGCGCGACGGCCGGGCCGCGCGCCTCCTCCTCGCCGAGCCGGAGGTCGTCGCCGGCGGGCACACCCTCCACCCGCCCCGCCCGCTCCGCGTCAGCTTCGACCACCTCGTCGAGGTCCCCGCGCTCGGCACGGCGCTGCGCTGCGACGCCCTCATCATGCGCGTGCGCCAGCCGCGGAACCCGACGACCGTGCCGCGCTCCGAGCCGCCGCTCTTCGCGCAAGGCCTCACCATTCCGCAACCCATCGCGCACGCGCCGTCGTGGACGACCTCGGTCGCGCTCGCGCTGCGCCAGCGCCTGACCTTCGACAGCGAGGTCGCGACCGCGCTCTACCGCGCGCTCATCCTCGGTGACCGCTCCGACCTCGACCCCGAGACCCGCCACGCCTACCAGGACACCGGCACCGCGCACCTGCTCGCCATCTCCGGCATGAACCTCGCGCTCTTCGGCTGGGGTCTCTTTCGCCTCTTCCTCTTCGTGACGATCCAGCTCGCGCACGCGCCGCTCCTCCGCAGGTCCGCGCTCGCCACCTTCGTGCAAGGCCACCGCCCGCGCCTCGTCGCCGCCGCCCTGGCCTGCGCGTCGACCGCCGCCTACACCGCGGTGATCGCACCCTCCGACGCCACCGACCGCGCGCTGGCCGCGCTCGCCTTCACCATGGCGGCCATCGCCTGCCTGCGCACGACGACCGGCTGGCGCGTGCTCGCCGCCTGTTTCTTCGCCGGCGTCGCGCTCCGCCCCGAGGCCATCACCTCGGCCGGCTTTCAGCTCTCCTTCGCCGCGACGGCCAGCCTCGTCGCCGTCGCCCCGCACGTCGCGCGCCTGAACCGCCGCCTCGCCGCGACCCACCTGCACCCGCTCGTCCGCCGCGCGCTCGTCTTCCTCGGTGCGCTCGTCATCGCCGACGTCGCCTGCTTCCTCGCGACCGCCCCGCTCACCATCGCCTGGTTCGGCCAGTTGCCGCTGCACGGCCTCTGGGTCAACCTCGTCGCCATCCCGTTCATGACGCTCTGCGTCTTCCCGCTCGGCGTGATCTGGACGGTGCTCGCCACGCTCGTACCGCCGCTGGGTGAGCTCACCGCGCCCGCGCTCGTCCATGTCGGCGAGGCCTTCACCGACTTCGTGCGCCTCGCCGGCGAGGCGGCGGGCCCGGCCTCGACCACCGCCTGGCCGCTCGCGCTCGGCGTGCTCGTCAGCGCCGCGCTCGTCGCCACGCTCACCCTGGGCCGCCGCGCGCTGCCGCTCGGCCTCTCGACCCTCGCGCTCGGCGCCGCGCTCGTCGCGATCACCCTCACCCCGCCGGCGGGCCTTACGCTCATCGCGCTCGACGTCGGCCACGGCGACGCGCTCCTCCTGCGCCTGCCCGACGGACAGCGCGTGCTCGTCGACACCGGCGGGCGGCGCGCGCACGGCCGCTTCGGCGGCGATCCGAACCGCGCGCTCGCCGAGCGCGTGCTGGTGCCGGCGCTGCGCGCCTCGGGCTTTTCCGCGATCGATCTGCTCGTGCTCACCCACGCCGATCTCGATCACACTGGCGCCGCCCGCGCGTTGGTCGATCGGATCCCGGTCGCGCGCGTGTGGCTGCCGCCGTGCGCCGACTCACCGAGCGTACGCGCGCTGGTCGACCACCTCGACCAACGCGGCGTACCGATCGAGATCGTGGCGCGCGCACCGCCCTTCGACCTCGGCGGCGCGCGCTTCGAGCTCCTCGGTCCACCCGGCACGCTCGGGCTCGGGCCCGAGTGCCCCGCCGACAACGACACGAGCCTGGTGATCCGCGTCTCCTACGCCGGCCGCTCGCTCCTCCTCACCGGCGACGCCGAGAGCCCCGCCGAGCGCGAGCTGCTCGCGTCCTACCCACCCTCGGCGCTCAGGTCCGACGTGCTCAAGGTGCCGCACCACGGCAGCCGGACCTCGTCGACCGAGGCCTTCCTCGACGCGGTCGCCCCCCGCATCGCCATCGTGCCCGGCCTGCCCGGCAGGAGACCGCCACCCCACCCGGCGGTGCTCGAGCGCTATGCGGCGCGCGCCATCCCGACCTTCGTCACGGGGAGCGACGGCGCCACCACCGTGCACATCGATCCGCACGGCATGCTCACGACCCACATGGAGGTCCTCAGACCTCCATGATCTCCTTTTCCTTCGCGGCCGCGTCGGCGTCGACCTTCGCGATGGCGTCGTCGATCATCTTCTGGATGTGCTTGAGCGCCCGCGCCTCTTCGTCCTCGCCGACGTCGGCGCCCTTGACCAGATCGTTGGCGTCGCGGCGCACGTTGCGCACCACCACGCGCGCGTCCTCGGTCTTCTTCTTGAGCTCCTTGACCAGGTTCTTGCGCACCTCGCCGGTCAGCGGCGGGATCGGCAAGCGCACGAGCTCGCCGTCGTTGGACGGCGTGATCCCGATATTGGCCGCGACGATCGCCTTCTCGACCGCGGTCAGGAGCGTCTTGTCCCACGGCTTGATCGTGATGAGCCGCGGGTCGGCGATGTTGAGCGCGGCGACCTGGTTCAAGGGCGTCGGCGCACCGTAGTACTCGACCTTGATGCCGTCGACGATCGCCAGGTTGGCGCGACCGGTACGGATCTTCGAGAGCTCGCGCTTGAACGACTCGTGAGCCTTCTGCAGGCTGGTCTTGGTGTCTTCGTAGATCTCATCGAGCATGCTTGTGGTCTCCTCGCGGCGGTGGGCAGCATAGTCACCTCGCTGCAAAGCACAACCCCGCCCGGCCTCCGACGCGCCTCACCGATCTCCGACCACCGTCGCGGTCACCGTGCCGAGGACCGCCTTGGTGATGTTGCCGGGCACCGTCATGTCGAAGACCATGATCGGCAACCGGTTCTCCTTGCAGAGCGAGACCGAGGTCGCGTCCATCACGCCGAGGTCGAGGTTGAGCACGTCGTGATAGGTCAGCGTCGCGTAGCGCGAGGCGTCGGCGTGCTTCTTCGGGTCCTTGTCGTAGACCCCGTCGACCTTGGTCGCCTTCATCACCACGTCGGCGTGGATCTCCAGCGCGCGCAACGCCGCCGCCGTGTCGGTCGTGAAGTAGGGGTTGCCGGTGCCGGCGGCGAAGATCACCACGCGCCCCTTCTCGAGGTGCCGCTCGGCGCGCCGGCGGATGTAGAGCTCGGCGACGTTGCGCATCTCGATCGCGCTCATCACGCGCGTCGGCACACCGGCCTTCTCGAGCGCGTCCTGCATCGCCAACGCGTTCATGACCGTCGCCAGCATGCCCATCTGGTCGGCGGTCGTGCGGTCCATGCCGGCCGCCGCGCCCTTGAGCCCGCGGAAGATGTTGCCGCCGCCGATCACCAGCGCCACCTGAGCGCCCAGCGCGTGCACCTCGGCGAGCTCACGCGCGATCTGCTGCAGGGTCGGCACGTCGAGGCCATAGGCCCCCTCGCCCATCAGCGCCTCGCCCGAGAGCTTGAGCAACACCCGCCCGTACTTGAGATCGCTACCCATCGCGCCTCTCTACACCCATCGTCGCCGAAAAGGAAAAGGGCACCGTCGCCGGTGCCCTCGTCCCGAAATCAAGCGAGCTTCACGCCGCTCAACTCGCAGCCTGCTTGGCGACCTCGGCCGCGAAGTCGTCGCTACGCTTCTCCAGGCCTTCGCCGACCTCGAAGCGCGCGAAGCGCCGCACCGAGATCTTCTCGCCGATCTTGGCGGTGAGCTCGGCGATGAGCTGCGAGACCGTCTTGTCCGGGTCCTTCACGAACGGCTGGTCGAGCAGACAGCTCTCGGCCTGCCACTTCTTGAGGCGCCCGACGACGATGTTCTTGGCGATGTGCTCGGGCTTGCCCTCGTTCATCGCCTGCGCCGTGAAGATCTCGCGCTGCTTCTCGACGAGGTCGGCGGCGAGCTCCTCGGCCTTGACCACCAGCGGGTTCGAGGCCGCCACGTGCATCGCGATGTCCTTGGCGAACGCCAGGAAGTCCTCGTTGCGCGCGACGAAGTCGGTCTCGCAGTTGATCTCGACCAGGACGCCGATGCGGCCACCCTGGTGCAGGTAGCTCGCGACGACGCCCTCGGCGGCGATGCGCCCGGCCTTCTTGCCGACCGAGGCGAGCTGCTTCTTCTGCAGCCACTCGATGGCCTTGTCGAAGTCGCCGCCCGTCTCCTCGAGCGCCTTCTTGCAGTCCATCATGCCGGCGCCGGTGCGCTCGCGCAGGTCCTTCACCAAAGAAGCGGTGATCGTGCTCATCTCGTATCAGTCCTTGTTGGCCATGTCGTCGTGCCCGCGCACCACGACGTCGACGTCCTTCGCCGCGGTCGGCGCGAAGTCACGCTGGAAGGTCTCCTTGTGGGCGGCCGCGCCGGCGAGGTACGCGTCGGTGAGCGCCTTGGTGAACAAGGTCAGCGCGCGGATCGCGTCGTCGTTCGACGGGATCGGGTAGTCGATCGGGCCGGGATCGGAGTTCGAGTCGACGAGCGCGATGATCGGCAGCTTGAGCTTCTTCGCCTCGTCGATGGCGAGGTGCTCCTTGACGGTGTCGATGACGAAGAGCGCGCCGGGCAGCTTCTTCATCTCGCGGATCCCGCCGAGGTTGCGCAGGAGCTTCTCGCGCTCGCGCTCGAGGGTGTTGACCTCCTTCTTGACGAGCTTCTCGACGTTGCCGACGTCGAGCGCCTTCTCGATCTCCTCGATGCGGTCGATCGAGCTGCGGATCGTCTGGAAGTTGGTGAGCATGCCGCCGAGCCAGCGGTTGACGACGTACGGCTGGCGCGCGCGCCCCGCCTCCTGCTCGATGATCTCCTGGGCCTGGCGCTTGGTGCCGACGTAGAGCACCTTGTCGCCGTTCCTGGCGATCTGGCTCATGAAGTCGAGCGCGCTGCGGAAGCAGCCGACCGTCTTCTGCAGGTTGATGATGTGGATGCCGTTCTTCTGGCCCCACAGGAAGGGGCGCATCTTCGGGTTCCAGCGGTGGACCTGGTGACCGAAGTGAACGCCCGCCTCGAGCATGTCACGCATGCCGACGTTGCTCATGTGATCCTCTTGTCTTGCGGTGATCTTCGTTCGCCTCCACCCCCCGCGCCCTGAGCGGGCACGCCGGACCCTCCGGCGCCACGAAGACCTTCGAGGGGGTGTGCGTTTCGCCGGCGAGCCGGCGCTGTCGCGTCGTGGTCCCTGAATGAACAGACACCAGGCACGCGGCGCGGCGACCTAGCATGCGCGCCGGGTGCCTGCAAGCGCATTGTTCGAGGCGCCCGAGACATATCGTGACCGAATGTTTTCGTTTACGACGCCGGCGGTGGCGGTCTAAGAGCCCACCGTTGCCGTCTGCCAGATCCCATCGAGGAGGAGCCGCCATGCGCATCGTCTTCGCCGCCGTCATCACCATCACGTGCGCCGCCCCGGCCTGCAGCCCGAGCAAGGAGACGCGCTGCGAGCGCTTCGCCGAGCAGGGCCTCGGCATGGTGATGGCGCTCGCCAACCAGGTCGGCGACAAGCTCGCCGGCGAGGACGTCGACGACGTCGCGCTCTCGTCCGAGGACGAGGCAGAGGTCAAGAAGAAGGCGATCGAGGAGTGCATGAGCTGGCCCGACGACTTCGTCGCCTGCGTGACCGACGGCGACCTCGACTCGCCGGAGTGCCGCGAGGCCTACGCGAAGAAGGAGGGCCTGGTCGTCCAGGTCGACGGCAAGCCGGGCCCGGCGCCGACGGTGCGCGAGATCGACAAGGACGCCGGGCTCGTGTGCGAAGGCGGGCGCTGCCTCGTCGGCATCGAGGAGCGCCTGCAGGATCCGGAGGGTCGCGACCTCGGCGCCGGCCGCTTCGTCGGCGTGGTCGAGGTCGCGGGCGAGCGCGCGCTCCTCACCGCGCACGAAGGCGAGCTCACCTTCTTCGGCAAGGCCACGGTCAAGGCGAAGGCGCCGCGCCACGCCCCGGACGACCCCTTGACGAGCCCGCTGGCGGTGAGCGGCGATGGGCTCGCCCTCTTCGACGATGGGCGCATCCGGCGCCTGACCCCGCCGCTGTCCGAGGCGTGTGAGGGGTGCTGGCGTGACACGCCGTGGGCGATCGGCGACGCCTATGGTTCACCGCCCTCGGCGTGGGACTTCCCGGAGATCCATGCCCGCGCCGACGGGGGCGCGGTGGTGTGGCTCCAGGGCGGGACCCTGAGCGTCTTCGACAAGGACGTGCAGGCGCCGCGCTTCGTCCTGCGCGAGCGCGACGCGCTCGGCACGCCGCTGGTCGTGGGCGAGCGCGTGTACATCGGCGCGGACAAGGAGGCGCTGGCGCTGGCGCTGGCGAAGTGTCGCTTCGATGGACCGCTGGCGGTGGCGGCGCTCGAGCTGGCGGGCGACGGCTGCGTCGAGGCGAGGTTCACGCTGCCGGAGACCGCGTTCGCGCGCCCGCAGCGCCTGGGCGACGCGGTCTACTTCCTCGCCGACGGGCGGGTCTTCCAGATGAAGGGTGGCCACAAGGGTTGGGCCGCCGAGGTCGAGGCCGACGCGCTCCTCGCGTTGGAGCGCGGCGGCAAGCGCATGCTCCTGGCGGCGGTGCACTGGACGATGGAGCACCCGGCGCGGCTGGTGGCGCTCGATCCCGACGGCGGCCAGACGCTGATGCAGATCGATCTGCCCTCGTCCGAGATGTCGATCTTCGACGTCGCGCTCGGCGCCGACGGCGACGCCCTCTACGCGCAGACCTCGCGGCGCCTCTACCGCTGGGAGCTCGACGCGCTGGCGGCGGCGCTCTGACGCTCGACCCTTGCCTTGGGGGACGTCGCACGACTACATTCCGCGCGCCTCTGACGCGGGAGCCATGATGTCGCCACCGAAATTCGTCGTCTGCTGCGCCGCGCTCATCGTCGCCGGCTGTGACGGCAACGACGAGCCCGCGCCCGGCGTGAGCGACGTCGCCGGGGACGCGAGCGCCGAGGTCGCCGACACGACGCCGGTCGACACCGCGCCGCTCGACACCGCGCTGCCGTTCGAAGTGACCAACGAGAACAAGGACCTGCGCCGCGGCGTGCGCGCGCGCGTCGGTCACGTCACCGACGGCGACACCGTCTCGGTCTGGGTCGGCACCACCGCCCCCAGGAACTACACCATCCGCATGCTCGGGCTGGCGGCGCCGGAGTGCTACAAGGACTACCGCTCGACCCCCGACGGCAACCGCCTCGTGTGCACGAGCGACGACGAGCTCTACGGGCTCGCCTCGTATGAAGCGCTCAAGGCGCTGGTCGAAGGGGTGACGATCACGATCGACTGCGAGGTCGGCGACAACCAGTGGTGCGAGACCGATCCCTTCGACCGCTACCTCGCCTACCTCGTCATGGACGACGGGCGCGACGCCTCGGTCGAGATGGCGCGCGCCGGCGCGGGCTTCGCCTACACGGTCTTCCAGTCGTCCAAGCGCGCCGACATCTGCCGCGCCGAGTACGAGGCGCGCGACGCCGGACGCGGGATCTGGGCCTTCGGCACGCTCGACGAGATCCTCGCGCGCATGAACAACGACACGCGCGGCTGGTACCGCGCCCACCACGACAACCGCTGCAACCAGGCGATCGCCGCATCTCCGTGATAGCGTCGGTGCTCGACACACGGCCCCCGACCCGGAGGAGATCCATGATGCCGATGTACAAGCGCTTGATGTTGCAGGCGTTGGCCCCGACCCTGCTCGGGCTGATGATCACGCACGGCCCGGCGCGCGCCGAGGTCGTCGCCAAGCCGATCGCGTGGAAGCTCGACGGGCAGGCCTACGAAGGCGCGCTCGTCTACGACGACGCCAGGCTCGCGGCCGCCGGCGGCAAGCTGCCGGGCGTCATGGTCGTGCACCAGTGGAAGGGGCCGACCGACTACGAGCACATGCGCGCCAGGATGCTGGCCGAGCTCGGCTACGCCGCCTTCGTCGCCGACGTGTACGGCAGGGCCGTGCGCCCGAAGGATCCCACCGAGGCCGGCAAGGCCTCGGGCGCGCTCAAGGGCGACCGCGGCGAGCTGCGCAAGCGCCTGCAGGACAACCTCGCGCGCCTCGTCGCCCAACCCGAGGTCGACGGCGCGCGCGTCGCGGCGATCGGCTACTGCTTCGGCGGCACGGCGGTGCTCGAGCTCGCGCGCTCGGGCGCCAGGGTGCGCGGCGTCGTCAGCTTCCACGGTGGGCTCGACTCGCCGACCCCGGAGGACGGCAAGAAGATCAGCGCCAAGGTCCTCGTGCTGCACGGCGCCGCCGATCCCTACGTCAAGAAGGCGGACATCGAGGCGTTCATCGCCGAGCTCGACCAGGCGAAGGTCGACTGGCAGAAGGTCGACTACGCAGGCGCGGTGCACTCGTTCACGCAGAAGGCGGCGGGCGACGACCCGTCCAAGGGCTCCGCCTACGACGAGCGCGCCGACCGACGGAGCTGGGAGGCGATGAAGGACTTCCTCGCCGAGGTCACGAAGTAGCTCGGATCACTCAGAGGGGCGTGATACCTCGGAGATCCCGGCATCGTCTGAGGAACCCAGGAAGTGAGGAAGGCAGGAGAGGGTTCGACCGAGGCCGTGAGGGCGGGAGAACCTCGAACGACAGGCCTCGTCTCCTCCCTTCCTTTCTTCCTGCTCTCCTGAGATCCTGCTGCTTTCGCGCGGGAGCCATGCATGGCTCATCCCTGGGAGGAGCCTGCGCGGATCGCACCCGGATCAGAGTCAGAGGTCGTCGAAGGAATCTGCGGCGACCTCCTCAGTCGGCGCCGCGCAGGTAGATCGGCAGCTCGAGACCCTCGTCGAGCGCGACGTAGAGCGTGACGTCCCAGCGCAGCGGGTTGATGCTGGCGCCCTCGAGGAGCGAGGTCGCGCGCACCTTCGCATCGAGCGCGACGCGCGTGCGGGCCTTGCCGTGCGCGGGCACGTCGAGCGGGCTCAAGCGCGACTCGGCGATGACGAGCGCGTCGTCGCTGACGACCAGGCGATTGTCCTCGATGCGCACCGGCAGCGGGTTGGGGTTGTCGATCGTCACGTCGAAGGCGACGGCGACCTTCACCTCGCCGCGGATGAGGCCGCCGAGCTCGGGCGTATCGAGCTTCAGGGTCCCCCAGTCGACCTCGTAGCGGCACTTGAGGATCTGGCTCTTGGCGGCGAGCGAGACGCCGAGCCGCGAACCGACCCAGGCCCCCGCGCCGAGCACGCCGAAGACCAGCGCCCAGCCGACGAGGCGGGTCGCGAGCCCGGAGGGAGCGGCGCGCGCGGCGGTCGGCAGGAGCGCGAGGCCGGCGCGCGTGCCGGCCACCGCCGAGGCGGCGATGAAGACGATATTGACGGCGAATATGATCAAGAGCGAGGTGAGCGCCGGCAGATCGGCGCCGGAGACGAGGTGCAGCACGGCCACCTGGGGCAGCGAGACCGCGGCCCCGAAGGACAACGCCAGCAGCGGCTTGTCGAATATCGCCTTGATCACCTGCGAATATCGCAGGCGCCGGCGCTGCATGGGCGGCGCCAGGTAATTGCCGGCAGTCACGAAGAAGAGCACGGCATACGAGAGCACCGTCGCCGCCGTCTTGCGCCACGGCTCGGGCGAGTGCCCGACCCAGAGCACGACGAAGATCAGGGCGAACCCGACCAGGGTCCACTTGATCTCCTCGAGCGCCTGGAACCAGATCGGGTGCTCGCGCCAGCTCGCCCGCGGATCGGCCTCGGCGCGCGTGAGCGCGAGGTCGCGCTCGTACGACTGGGACAGGAGCTCCTTCACCCAGAAGAAGACGAGTGACACCACGGTCAGCGTGACGAAGAGCACGACGTTGACCACGACCTGCTGCGCCTGCGCCTTGAACACGAAGGCGAGCAGGAAGTCGATGACGCCGTGCCAGTCCGCGGGGAAGAGGAACGCGAAGAGCGCGCGCTCGAGCGTCTCCTCCTGGCTCGCCCACAGGAGCGCGAAGCCGATGAGCAGCGCCCCCGAGAGCGCGAGGTAGAGCACGAACCACCGCCACGAGCGCGCCGACATCCCGACCAGCGCGGCCGGCGCCTCGATGAGCCCCACGACGAGCTGACGCCCGGGTCCGAGGGAGCCGAGCGCCTCCTTCATGCGCACTCCAACCGCCACGCGCGGTGGATCTTCTTGTCGCGGAAGTCGAACGGCACCGTCACCTGGGAGATCTCGCGCACCGCGCTCATGCCGGCGAACGCCGCGGGGTCGGGCTTGAAGCGCCGCGCGTTGCACGAAAACCAGATCACCCCGCCGGGGACGAGGCGCTCGCGCACGCGCTGCAGGAGCCACGCGTGATCGCGCTGCACGTCGAAGACCCCGCGCATCTTCTTCGAGTTCGAAAACGTCGGCGGGTCGACGATCGCCATGTCCCAGCGGGCGCCGCTCGGGGTCGCGAGCCACTGCATCACATCGGCGCGCACGAGCTCGCAGCGCGGCCCGGCGAGCCCATTGGCCGCCAGGTTGTCGCGCGCCCAGTCGAGGTAGGTCTGCGACATGTCGATGGTGGTGACGTGCGCCGCGCCGCCCGCCGCCGCGTGCACCGAGAACGCCCCGGTGTAGGCGAAGAGGTTGAGCACGCGCCGGCCCGCCGCCTCCGCGCGCACCATGCGCCGCATCACGCGGTGGTCGAGGAAGAGCCCGGTGTCGAGGTAGTCGTCGAGATTGACGACGAAGGCGAGCCCGTCCTCACGCACGACGTGGCGCACGTCGCGAGTCGCCAGCCGCTCGTATTGCCGTGCGCCCTCCTGGCGCGCCCGCGTCTTCAGGTGCAGGCGCGCGGGCTCGAGCGCCAGCGCCTCCGCGATCGCGCGGCCCATCGCCCCGGTCCAGCCGGGGATCGCCTGCGAGCGCCCGTGCCACACCGCGACCACCGCGTGCACGCCGTCGTCCTCGGTCGCGTAGCGATCGACGGTCAGCGGCAGCTCCGGGATGTCGCAGTCGTAGACGCGATAGGCGGCGACCCCCTCACGCCGCGCCCAACGCGCGAGGTTGCGCGCGTTCTTGGCGACGCGGTTCTTCAACATCCCGGCCTGGCGTTCGATGAGCGCGTCCGCGCCCGGCGCGACCTCAGACACCGAGGATCTTGAGCACCAGCGCCAGCGCCAGCACGCCGCCGCCGACGACCAGGCCGACCTTGTTGCCGACCTCGCGCCGCGCGCGGTGCTGCTCACCGAGGCCCTTGCCCTTGGCCGGCGGCATCAGCGCCAAGAGCGGCACGCCCGGCACCGAGGTGAAGAACCAGATGAGCGGGTTCTGCCCACGGAAGAACGCATAGATCGCCGCCACCGCCGCGCCACCGAACAGGAAGTACCAGAACATGCGCCTTCTCCCGGGCCAAAGAGGATCGCCCGCGATGCTAGCCACCGGGCCCCACATGTCAACGAGTCGCCTCCTCGGCCCCTCCCGGGTCGTTACGGAGAGCGCGCGCGCTGCTTGGAAAATCACGCGTTCTGAGCTATCCGAACGCTTCGCGCGCCCGCCCCGAGGCGCCGCTCGGAGACCGACGCCTTGACCCTCTCGCACCCCGATCTCGTCAAGCTCGCCCTGCCCAAGGGGCGCATGCAGGACGGCGTCCTGAGCCTGCTCGCCGACGCCGGGATCCGCGTGCGCGTCGACGAGCGCGGCTACCGCCCGTCGGTCTCGCTCGAGCACTTCGACGCCAAGATCCTCAAGCCCCAGAACATCGTCGGCATGCTTCACGCCGGCGCGCGCGACATCGGCTTCGCCGGCGCCGACTGGGTCGCCGAGCTCGGCGCCGACCTGGTCGAGCTCGTCGACACGCGCCTCGACCCGGTGCGCATCGTCGCCGCCGCCCCCGAGGAGCTGCTCGTCGACGGTCACCTGCCCGCGGCGTCGGGGCGCCCGCTGGTCGTCGCCTCCGAGTACGAGGCGCTCACGCGCCGCTGGATCGCCCAGCGCGGGCTCGACGCGACCTTCCTTCGCTCCTACGGCGCGACCGAGGTGCTGCCGCCCGAGGACGCCGACGTCATCGTCGACAACACCGCCTCGGGCTCGACGCTGCGCGCCAACCACCTCGCCATCGTCGAAGAGCTCATGCAGAGCTCGACGCGCCTCTTCGCCCACCCGCGCTCGCTCGACGAGCCCAAGCGTCGCCAGCGCATCGAGGACTTCGCCATGCTCTTGCGCTCGGTGCTCGAAGCGCGCCAGCGCGTGATCCTCGAGGTCAACGTCGCCGCCGCCGATCTCGAGCGCCTGGTCGCGATCCTCCCCTGCATGCGCCAGCCGACGATCGCGCGCCTTCACGGCGAGGACGCCTACGCGGTCAAGGCCGCCGTGCCGCAGCGCGACCTGCCCAAGCTCATCCCGCTCCTTCGCGCCACGGGCGGCAGCGACATCATCGTCTCGCGCCTGTCGCAGATCGTGCCATGAGCCCGCCCACCCCGGTGCCCGGCCTGCGCGGTCTCACCGCCTATCACGTGCCCAAGGCGCGCTTTCCGATCGACCTCCCGCTGCACGGCAACGAGGGTCCGCCGCCCCCGCCGGACCTGCTCGCCGCGCTCGCCGATCCCGAGATCGTGCGCCGCTATCCCTCGGCCGCGCCGCTCGAAGCGCACCTCGCCGCGCGCCTCGCGATCCCGCCGAGCCAGGTCCTCGTCACCGCGGGCGCCGACGAGGCGCTCGACCGCGCCTTTCGCGCCTTCCTGCAGGCCGGCGACCGCGTCGTCCTGCCGAGCCCGACCTTCGTCATGCTGCCGCACTACGCGCGGCTCATCGGCGCCGAGGTCATCGCGCCGCCCTGGCCGGCCGAGCACTTCCCCGAGGACCTCGCGCTCGCCGCGCTCGCCGCCGAGCCGCGCCCCCGCGCCATCGCGCTCGTCTCGCCCAACAACCCGACCGGCGCGCTGATCCCGACCGAGACCATCCACCGCATCGCCGCCGCCGCACCCGAGATCGCCATCCTCGTCGACTTCGCCTACGTCGAGACCGCCGACCACGACCCGACGCGCGAGCTGCTCGCCGCGCACGACAACGTGCTCGTCTTTCGCACGCTCTCCAAGGTGTGGGGCCTGGCTGGCCTGCGCGTCGGCTACGTCGCCGCGGCGCCGCCGGTCATCGCCGCCCTGCGCGCCGCCGGCCCGCCCTACTCGGTCACCGCGCCGTCGATCGCGCTGGCGCTCGCGCACCTCGAGACCGGCGAAGCGCGCATGCGCGCCTACGTCGACGCGGTGCGCGCCGAGCGCGAAGAGCTCTACGCCGTCTTGCGCGCGGGCGGTGCCCAGCCGGTGCGCTCGCACGCCAACTTCGTCTTTTCGCGCTTGTCCGATGCCGGCGCGGCGCTCGCCTTCCGCGACGGGCTCGCGCGCCGCGGCATCGGCGTGCGCGCGTTCTCCGATCCCGGCCTCGACGACGGCGTGCGCATCACCTGCCCCGGTGACCCGTCACAGCACGCGCGCCTGTGCGCCGCCATCGACGAGGTCCTGGGTGAGCTGAAGGAGCGCGCGGCATGACCAGGCGCTCGACGATCGCACGCACCACGAAGGAGACCGCGATCACGCTGACGCTGGTCGTCGACGGCAGCGGCAAATCCCAGGTGTCGACCGGGATCGGCTTCCTCGATCACATGCTCGCGACGCTCGCGCGCTTCGCGCGCTTCGACCTCGAGCTCACCTGCCAGGGCGACCTGCACATCGACGACCACCACACCGCCGAGGACTGCGCGCTCGCCCTCGGCCAGGCGCTCGCCGAGGCGCTCGGCGACAAGCGCGGCATCGAGCGCTTCGGCCACGCCTACGCCCCGCTCGACGAGGCGCTCGCGCGCGCGGTCGTCGATCTCTCCGGCCGCCCCTACCCGAAGATCGATCTGCGCCTCACGCGCGAGACGATCGGCACCATCGCGACCGAGAACCTCACGCACTTCCTGCAGTCGCTCGCCATCGCCGCGCGCATGGCGCTGCACGTCGAGGTGCTCGCCGGCGACAACGACCACCACAAGATCGAGGCGGCGTTCAAGGCGCTCGCGCTCGCGCTACGCGCCGCGGTGCGCGCCGACGGCGGCGGCCAGATCCCCTCCGAGAAGGGGGTCCTCTGACCATGGCGGCCGCGCGTGACGTCGCCATCGTGCGCACCGGGATCGCCAACCTCGCGTCGGTGATCGCCGCCTTCGAGCGCCTCGGCGCGCGCCCGTTCGTCACCACCGAGGCGCGCGCGATCGCCGAGGCGAGCCACGTGATGCTGCCCGGCGTCGGCGCGTTCGGCGCGGGCATGGGCGCGCTCTCCGCTGCTCATCTCGTCGAGCCGCTCTCCCTGCGCGTCGCCGCCGACCGCCCGACGATGGCGATCTGCCTCGGCCTCCAGCTCCTGTGCGAGACGAGCGACGAGACCCCGGGCGTGCGCGGCCTCGGCCTCGTGCCGGCGCACGTCGCGCGCTTCACCGGGCCCGGCCTGAAGGTCCCGCAGCTCGGCTGGAACCGGGTCGTGGCCGCCCCGGGCATGCGCTTCATCGAGACCGGCTACGCCTACTTCGCCAACAGCTATCGCCTTGGCGAAGCGCCGCCGGGTTTCTCGTGCGCGCTCGCCGATCACGGCGGCCCCTTCGTCGCCGCGCTCGAACGGGACAACCTCCTCGCCTGCCAGTTCCACCCCGAGCTCTCCGGCCCTTGGGGCCAGGCGCTCATCGCGCGTTGGCTGGAGGTCGGCTGATGCTCACGCGCCGCGTCATCCCGTGCCTCGACGTCGACGGCGGCCGCGTCGTCAAGGGCGTGCGCTTCCAGGGGCTGCGCGACGCGGGCGACCCGGCCGAGCGCGCGCACGCCTACGAGCAACAGGGCGCCGACGAGCTCGTGCTGCTCGACGTCTCGGCGACGCCCGAAGGCCGCGGCAACGCGCTCGAGACCGTGCGACGCGTGCGCCACGTGCTCTCGATCCCGCTCACCGTCGGCGGCGGGATCCGCGCCGTCCCCGACGCGCAGCGCCTGCTCGAAGCCGGCGCCGACAAGGTCTCGGTCAACACCGCCGCCGTCACCGACCCGACGATCCTGACGAAGATGGCGACCGAGTTCGGCGCGCAGTGCACGGTGCTGGCGCTGGACGCGGCGCTGGTCGCGCCCGATCGCTGGGAGGTCGTCGTGCGCTCCGGCAAGGAGCGCACCGGCATCGATGCGCTGCACTGGGCGCGCGAGGCCGTCGCCCGCGGGGTCGGCGAGATCCTGCTCACGAGCTGGGATCGCGACGGCACCCGCTCGGGCTACGACCTGCCCCTGCTCAGAGCGATCAGCGACGCGGTCGAGGTACCTGTGATCGCGTCGGGCGGCGCGGCCCACCCCGCGCACCTGGCCGAGGCGCTCGGCGCAGGCGCCTCCGCGGTCCTGGCCGCGTCGATCTTCCACGACGGCGACTACACCGTCGCCGACGTCAAGCGCGTGCTCGCCGAGGCGGGCTACGAGGTGCGGCGATGATCATCCCCTCGATCGATCTGCAGGGTGGGGCCGCGGTCCAGCTCATCGGCGGCAAGGACCTCGAGATCCACGCCGGCGACCCGCGCCCGATCGCACGCCGCTTCGCAGTGGCGGGCGAGGTCGCGGTCATCGATCTCGATCGCGCGCTGGGCAAGGGCGACAACTCCGCCGTCATCGACGAGCTCCTGGCGCTCGGGCGCTGTCGCGTCGGCGGCGGGATCCGCGATCTGCCGACCGCGCTGTCTTGGCTCGACAAGGGCGCCGCCAGGATCATCATCGGCACCGCGGCGCGCCCCGAGCTCCTCTCGAAGCTGCCGCGCCAGCGCCTCATCGCGGCCCTCGACGCCTTCGAAGGCGAGGTCGTGGACCAGGGCTGGCAGCGGCGCACCGGGCGCGGGATCCTCGAGCGCATGCACGAGCTCGCGCCCTACGTCGGCGGCTTCCTCGTGACCTTCGTCGAGCACGAGGGGCGCATGCAGGGCACCGACATGGCGCGGATCCGCGAGATCGTGCGCGCGGCGGGGTCGGCGCGGGTGACCTTCGCAGGCGGCATCACCACCGCCGAGGAGATCGCCGAGATCGATCGCCTCGGCGCCGACGCCCAGGTCGGCATGGCGCTCTACTCGGGCAAGCTCGAGCTCGCCGACGCGCTGGTCGCCCCGATGAAGAGCGACCGCGCCGACGGGCTCTGGCCGACGGTCGTCACCGACGAGCTCGGGCGCGCGCTGGGCCTCGTCTACTCGAACCTCGCGAGCGTGCGCGAAGCGGTCAAGACGCGGCGCGGCGTCTACTGGTCGCGCTCGCGCGATGCGCTCTGGGTCAAGGGCGAGCAGTCCGGCGCGCTGCAGGAGCTCATCGCGATCGGCCTCGACTGCGACCGCGACGCGCTGCGCTTCACCGTGCGCCAGAGCGGCGCCGGCTTCTGCCACGAGAACACCTGGACCTGCTGGGGCGAGGACCGCGGGCTCGGCGCGCTGGCGCGACGGCTCTGCGACCGGGCCGATATCGCGCCCGAGGGATCGTATACTCGGCGTGTCCTCGAGGACCCCAAGCTCTTGCGCGCCAAGCTGATCGAGGAAGCGCGAGAGCTCGGCGCGGCACGCGGTACCGATCAGGTCGTCTGGGAGGCGGCCGACGTATTCTACTTCACCCTCGTCGCGATGGCGCGCGCGGGCGTGCCGCTCGCCGATGTCGAGGCCGAGCTCGACCGACGCGCGCTCAAGGTGGTGCGGCGCAAGGGCGACGCCAAGCCCGAGGACGCGGTCGCGGACGGGGAGGGCGAGGCGTGAGCGGGCTCGCGAGGAAGACGCCGGCCGAGGTGCTGACGGGGCGCGGCGCCAGCGCGGTCGACGCGGCGACGCTGGCGGCGGCGGCGGCGATCGTCGACGAGGTGCGCGCCGGCGGCGAGGCGGCGCTCAGAGCGTGGGGCGAGAAGCTCGGCGACGTGGCGCCGGGTGCGCCGCTCGTCCTGGGCAAGGACGCGCTGCGCGCGGCGTTCGAGGCGCTCGGCTCCGAGGAGCGGGCGTTGCTCGAGCGCACGGCGCAGCGGGTGCGCGCGTTCGCGGATGCGCAGCGCGCGGCGTTGCGCGACCTGGTCGTGCAGATCCCCGGCGGACAGGCCGGCCACACCGTGGCGCCGGTCGAGCGCGCGGGCTGTTACGCGCCGGGCGGGCGCTTCCCGCTGCCCTCGTCGGTCTTGATGACCGCGGTGACGGCGCGCGCGGCGGGCGTCGAGGAGGTCTGGGTGGCGTCGCCGCGGCCGGCGCCGATCACGCTGGCGGCGGCGCACGTGGCCGGGGCGGACGCGCTCCTGGCGGTCGGCGGGGCGCAGGCGGTGGCGGCGCTGGCGTATGGCGCCGGGGCGGTGCCGGCGGTCGACGTGGTCGTCGGGCCGGGCAACCGCTGGGTGACAGCGGCGAAGAAGCTCGTGGCCGGCGACGTGGGGATCGACATGCTGGCCGGCCCGTCGGAGCTGGTCGTGCTCGCCGATGGCGGAGCGGACGCGGCGGTGGTCGCGGCCGATCTGCTCGGTCAGGCCGAGCACGATCCGGACGCGGTGCCGATCCTGGTGACGACGGACGAGGCACTGATCGCGCGGGTGGAGCACGAGCTGGCGGCGCAGCTCGAGAGCCTGCCGACGGCGGACACGGCGCGCGCGGCGCTCTGCAACGGGGCGGCGGTGCTGGCGGCCGAGATCGGCGAGGCGGTCGCGGTGTGCAACGCGCTGGCGCCCGAGCACCTCGAGGTGATGGTGCGCGACCCCTGGTCCGTCGCGCCGTCGCTCCGCCACTACGGCGGCCTCTTCATCGGCGCGCACGCCGCCGAGGTCCTCGGCGACTACGGGGCGGGCCCGAACCACGTGCTGCCGACCGGACGCACGGCGCGGCACACCGGGGGTCTGTCGGTGATGACCTTCCTGCGGGTGCGCACGTGGATGGAGATCACCGCGCCGACCGAGGCCGAGGCGTTGGTCGCGGATGCGGCGGCGTTGGCGCGCCACGAGGGGCTGGAGGCGCACGCGCGCGCGGCGCTGAGACGACTCGGATCGAGCTGAGCCATCTTGCGCGCCTTCCTCTTGTTCTTCCGCGCGATCTGGATCTCGCTCGTCTTCATCGGCGCGCTGATCTCCTATGGTGTGCGCCGCGTCCTGCGCGGGCGCATGACGCCCGAGGCCCGCGAGCGTCTGCGCGGCGAGGTGATGGCGCGCAACTTCGAGCGGCTCGGCGCGACCTTCATCAAGTTCGGCCAGATCCTCTCGACCCGCCCCGACCTCCTCGGCCCGGGCTACATCGAGCCGCTCGCGCGCCTGCAGGATCGCGTCAGGCCCGAGCCGAAGAAGGCGATCGAGAAGGTCCTGCGGCGCGAGCTCGGCGCGCACACCGCGCGCTTCAGCGACTTCGCCTACGAGCCGCTGGCGGCCGCGTCGGTGGCGCAGGTGCACCGCGCCGTGCTCGACGACGGGCGCGAGGTTGCGGTCAAAGTGCAGCGCCCCGGCGTCGAGCGCCGCATCGTCGGCGACGTCGCCATCCTGCAGAGCTGGGCGCGGTTCCTGAATCTCTTCCCGCAGCTCAAGCCGCTGTCGTTGCCGGGCGCGCTGGCGCACTTCGGCAAGGCGCTCGAGGGGCAGCTCGACTTCGAGGCCGAGGCGCGCAACAACCGCCGCTTCGCCGACAACTTCGCGCCGATCGAGGGGCTCGCGGTGCCGGCCCTGGTGCCCGAGCTCTCGACCCGGCGCGTCTTGACGATGGAGCTCGTGCGCGGGGTCAAGGGCAGCGAGCCCGAGAAGGTCGGCGGCGACCGCGCGCGCCTCGCCCGCATCGGCGCGCAGGCGATCCTCAAGATGGTCTTCACCGACGGCTTCGTGCACGCCGATCTGCACCCGGGCAACATCATCCTGACCGACGACGGGCGCGTGGTCGTCATCGACCTCGGCATGGTCGCCGAGATCCCACCCGAGCTGATGCGCCCGTGGATCGCGACCTTCCTCGCTCTCTCCCAACAGAACGGCGCCGAGGTCGCGCGCCTCCTCTACGTGCACGCGCCGCAAGTCGGCGACTTCGACTACGCGACCTACGAGGCGGACTGCGTGGCCTGGTTCTCGCGCTGGGCGGGCAAGCCGATCGGCGAGGTCGAGGCCTCGGTCGTCGTCACCGGCGTGATGAACATCCTGCGCAAGTACCGGATCCGCACCGATCCCTCGTTCACCGTCGTGCACATCGCCATCCTCGTCGCCGAGGGCCTCGGCAAGCAGCTCGACCCGTCGCTCGACCTGGTCGCCCTCGCCTTCCCGGTGCTCGTGCAGGCGATGGCCAAGGCGCCGCCTGGCATCGTGCCCAAGCGCGACGCCCCGCGCTGACCCATGGCGCCATCGCGCTTGCGCTGCGATGCACCGTGATGGGGTGCGCTTGTCGCGGCGGAGACATCGGTCTAAGATCTCAACCCGATTGCGGATTGGAGGTCTTCATGCGCCCGTCACCGCGCGCCCTGGCACCCCTCGTCGCGCTCCTGTCAGCGCTCATCGTCTCGCCCCCCGCCCTGGCGCAGGTGCCCGACAGCTCGACCTCCTTCCAGGTCGAGATCTTCGAGCCGCAGCCCGCGCAGGGGATCAACCTCCTCAACCTCGTGCGCTCGGACGTGCTGCAACACCTCTACCCCTCGTTCGGGGTCTTCGTGCACTACGTCGACGACCCCTTCGAGCTCGCCCGCCAGGCCGATGACGACGTCGTGCTGAGCCGCCTCGTCGCCCACCAGGTGCGCGTCGAGCCCTGGCTCGCCTTCGGCCTCTTCGACCTGGTCGACGTCGGCCTCGTCATCCCGCTCGTCGTCTCGCAGGATGGGCAGAACCTCGCCTTCTTCAACCGCCCCGGCGAGGTCGTCGAGGGCTTCACCGCCGGCGACCTGCGCCTCATCCCCAAGGTCCGCATCCTCGACCCCCACGACGCCGCCGGCTTCGGCCTCGCCATCGCCGCCCAGCTCTATCTCCCCACCGGCGACGAGGACACCTTCAACTCCTACGGCAGCGTGCGCTTCAAGCCCACCCTCGCCCTCGACTGGCGCGACGAGTCCTCCGGCTTCGCCGTCGCCGCCAACGTCGGCTACATGCTCCAGCCCGAGACCCTCGCCCACAACCTCGTCCTCGACGACAGCCTGCACTGGGGCTTCGGCCTCGACGTGCCGCTGGTCATGGACCGCGCCGCGCTGCTCCTCTCGATCCACGGCGTGCTCGCGCTCACCGACAACCGCGACCCCGCCAACCTCGACAAGGCGGTCTCCGACGGCCTCACCTCCCCCATCGAGACCAACTTCGCCTTCCAGCTCCGCTTCGAGTCCCTCGTCGCCCAGCTCGGCGGCGGCTTCGGCATCACCAACGGCGTCGGCGCCCCCGACTTCCGCGCCTTCCTCTCGATCGGCTACACCCCGCTCACGCGCGACCGCGACGGCGACGGCATCCTCGACCGCGACGACGCCTGCCCCGACGTGCCCGAGGACAAGGACGGCTTCGAGGACCTCGACGGCTGCCCCGACCTCGACAACGACAAGGACGGCGTCGTCGACGTCGCCGACGGACCGCTCGAGCCCAACGGCTTTGGCGCCTGCCGCGACACCCCCGAGGACAAGGACGGCTTCGAGGACGAAGACGGCTGCCCCGACCCCGACAACGACAAGGACGGCATCGCCGACACCGCCGACGGCCCGCCCGACCTCTCCGGCTTCGGCCGCTGCCGCGGCGTGCCCGAGGACAAGGACGGCTTCGAGGACCAGGACGGCTGTCCCGACGAGGACAACGACCAGGACGGCATCCCCGACACGCGCGACGGCGCGCCCGACGCCGCCGGCTGGGGCGCCTGCATGAACAGCCCCGAGGACAAGGACGGCTTCGAGGACCAGGACGGCTGCCCCGACCTCGACAACGACAAGGACGGCGTGGCCGACCTCGCCGATGGTCCCAAGGACGCCACCGGCTTCGGCGCATGCCGCGATCTCCCTGAAAACAAAAACGATTATCTCGACGACGACGGCTGCCCCGACACCCCGCCCAAGCGCGTGCGCGTCACCCAGTTCCAGATCGAGATCCTGGAGAAGGTCTTCTTCGACTACAACAAGGCCACCATCCAGCCCGTCAGCTTCACGCTCCTCGACGAGGTCGCCTCGGTGCTCCTGACCCACCCGCAGCTCACCAAGGTCCGCGTCGAGGGCCACACCGACTTCCACGGCGACGACCTCTACAACCTCGACCTCTCCCAGCAGCGCGCCGACGCCGTCATGAGCTACCTCCTCACCCGTGGCATCCCCGCCGCGCGCCTCGAGTCCAAGGGCTGGGGCGAAGAGCGCCCGCTCATCCCCGGCCCCGCCGGGCGCACCAACGCCGGCCGCGCCAAGAACCGCCGCGTCGAGTTCCACATCATCGAGGTCAACGGCCAGCCCCACAGCCCCGAAAAACCCGTCATCCTCGAAAAGACGGAGGTCATCCCGTGACGAAGCCCTCGCTCCCCGCCCGCGCCTCCTTCGCGCTCGCGCTCGCCCTCACCTCGCTCTGGGCGCTCGCCGCCACACCCGCGCGCGCCCAGACCGCCAACTGCGACTTCGACGCCGGCCTCGTCGACCTCTTCGTCAACCTGCGCTTCGAGAACTTCATCGACTGCCCGGCCGGCAGCGGCGTGCCCTGCACCCAAGGCCCCGACGAGGAGGACCTGGTCGGCTGGGGCGTGAGCCTCGCCGCCGGCCCGGGCACCTCGGGCGACCTCGGCGTGACCAACCTCACCGGCGACGCCGCCTGGACCGGCAACGGCGGCCTGACCAACACCTGCGTCGACCACGGCCAGCACACGATCACGCTGACCCTGCCGAGCCCCAACCCCTACTCGCCCGAGGCCAACTGGCCCTCCAACCTCACCTTCAACTTCACCATCAACCCGACCGACGCCCAGACCGGCCAGCCGGTCGAGCGCTTCTTCCTCACCGTCTTCTTCGGCTGCTCCTGCGATCCCGACGGCGAGCCCTGCACCGAGGACACGTGCCAGAACGGCCTCTGCCTCTACCCGCAGGTCGCGCACGACCCGACCCAGCCCGAGCTCTGCAACGACCTCGACGACGACTGCGACGGCGACATCGACGAGGGCCTGCCCCCCGACGCGCCCGAGTGCCTCGACCCCTCCTTCATCGGCTGCGCCGACGGCACGCGCGAAGGCTTCATGACCTGGGAGGACTTCCCGCTCATCGCCTCCTGCGGCGGCGCCTGGACGACGAGCGGCGTCGACGCCGACCCGACCTGCGCCCGCGCCGCCGGCAACCACGGCACCTCCCAGACCGGCACCGGCTGCAGCGCCGCCGACCTCTGCCCCGCCGGCTGGCACGTCTGTTACGGCCCCGACGACATCGCCCAGCGCCTCGGCAACGGCGACTGCACCGACGCCGTCGATCCCTTCTACCCGAACTTCGGCTCCGCCGACCCGGCCGCCGAGGTCAGCGTACCGCCCGGCGGCGCCTTCTTCGCCAGCGCCGCGCGCGCCGCCGCCGACACCTGCGAGGACGGCGTCAACGCCGGCGCCACCTCCGGCGCCGCGATCTACGGATGCGGCAACATGGGCGCCGACCCGGGCGCGAACGACTGCGGCTTCTTCGACCGCGTCGCCGGCGCGCTCTGCGGCGGGCTGCGCGACGTCGAGGCCGTGCTCGCCGACGACCCCGCGACCGACTACGGCTACGCGCTCTCGGCCGAGTGGGCCTGGTCGTGCGGCAGCACCGCCGGCAACGAGCTCGCCAGCCTGCGCAAGGTCTTCCCCGACCGGCAGGGCGGCGTGCTCTGCTGCAAGGACAGCGACCCCTCGCTCACCGAGGTCTGCGACGGCATCGACAACGACGCCGACGGCCAGACCGACGAGCTCGCCTTTGGCGGCGGCCCCGTGATCGTCGTCGGCGAGACCTGCAACCGCGGCGCCGACTGCGGCACCCTCGAGTGCGCGCCCAACGGCGACTTCGCCTGCGTCGGCTCGCGGCCCTGCGCCGACACGACCTGCGACGGCGTCGACGACGACGGCGACGGTGACACCGACGAGGAGTACGAGCCCACCGCCACGAGCTGCGGCCAGGGCGTCTGCGCCGCCACCGGCACCTTGAGCTGCATCGCCGGCGACGAGGTCGACTCCTGCTCGCCCGCCGCGCAAGACGAGGCCGCCGATCTCACCTGCGACGGCCTCGACGGCGACTGCGACGGAGAGACCGACGAGGACTTCGCCGCCGCCGCGACCACCTGCGGCCTCGGCGCTTGCGCCGCCACCGGTACGCTGACCTGCCAGGACGGCGCGCCGACCGACTCGTGCGCACCGGGCGCGCCGCTCGCCGCCGACGACGCGACCTGCGACGGCACCGACGACGACTGCGACGGCGAAGCCGACGAGGACGTGCCCACCACCCAGACGACCTGCGGGCTCGGCGCCTGCGCCGCCACCGGCACGCTCGGCTGCCAGGCCGGCGAGCTCGTCGACAGCTGCACGCCCGGCACGCCGGCCGCCACCGATCAGACTTGCGACAACGTCGACGACGACTGCGACGGCGAGGCCGACGACGACTTCGTCATGACCCCGACCAGCTGCGGTGTCGGCGCGTGTGCCGGCACGACCGGCACCCTGACCTGCGTCGACGGCGTCTCTTCGGACAGCTGCGACCCGCTCGAGGGCGCGGTCACCGAGACCTGCGACGGCAGCGACGACGACTGCGACGGCGAGACCGACGAGGGCTTCGACGTCGGCGAGTCCTGCGACGGCGACGACGCCGACCAGTGCGCGACCGGCACCATCGCCTGCGACGGCGAGGGCGCCGCGGTCTGCGACGAGACCGGCGAGGGCGAGGTCGAGACCTGCAACGGCCAGGACGACGACTGCGACGGTCAGACCGACGAAGGTATCGAAGGCTGCGGTGATCGCGACGAGGACACCATCCCCGACCTCCTCGACAACTGCGTCGACATCCCCAACACCGACCAGGCCGACAGCGACGGCGACGGCGACGGCGACGCCTGCGACGTCGTCGCCCAGGGCGGCGCCTGCCAGGGCGGCGGGCTCGCGCATACCCTGCCGATCATCTTGATTTCGCTCATCTTCTTCGCCCGCCTCGCCCGCACGCGCAGGTCTTGATCACACATCGTCGTACGGCCTGGGATGAAACGGCAGATCGGGGCGTCGGGTCGAGCGCGTGGCGCGCGAACCGACGCCCCGACTCCGGTCACCCGATATTGCAGCCTCCGGGTTCGACGCAGGCGGCCGCGCGAAGTGGGAAAGGTCGACCACGATCTCGTGGAGCTCCGACGCCCCAGCGGGGCGACGGAGCGGAACGGGGAGCGGTTGGCCTTCCCACGAGCGCGAGCCGCCACCCACGGCTGACGGCACCAAGAAGAGGCGAAACGTATCGAACCCGGCCTCCAGCCCGCGCAGCGCAACCCGCGAAGCGGGATCAGGGGACGATCGCGGCTGCGCCTCCGTTGCCACCCCTGCGACATATCTCGATGTAGACGCCCGGCGGCGCCTCTGAGGAAGCCAGGAAGTGAGGAAGCCAGGAAGTGATGAAGCCAGGATCTCCTGCTTTCCTCGGTTCCTGGCTTCCTGAGAAAGCAACTGACCTGCGTTTCATCTCTGCGTGGTACGTCGCGGCGACGAGGGGCTCCGACAACGACGCAGACGCGCGACGGAGCAGCTTTGTAGGCACCTTCTGAAGTGCCTGGCTGATTTCTGAAACACCCTCACCCTCACCCGGATAAGGGAGGGCAGATGTCGACGCGCCACCCCGACGAGGAACCCGACGACGCGCTGAGCCGGCTCGCGCTGCGAGGGGACAAGCGCGCCTGGCGCGCGCTCATCCGGCGCCACACCCCGATGGTCTATCGCCTGGCGGCGCGCATGCTCGGGCCCGGCGCCGAGGCCGAGGACGCCACCCAGGAGGCGTTCCTCAAAGCCTATGCCGCGTTCGCCACCTACGATCCCGCGCGTCCTCTGCCGCCCTGGCTCGGCCGCATCACCTACCACGTCTGCCTCAAGCGCCTCGCTCACGCACGCCGCCTCGGCCCGGCCTTCGACCCGGCCGACCTCGCCCACGTCGAAGACGACTCCACCCACGGCCCCGAGCGCGCGACCGCCGCGCACGAGGTCGGCGAGCTCGTGCTCGCGGCGATGGACCGCCTCTCGGCGCAGGACCGCGCCCTCATCACACTTCGTTATATGGACGGCATGACCGACCACGAGGTCGGCGACGCCGTCGGCATGAACAAGAACACCGTGCGGACCCGGCTGCACCGGGCCCGCCTCGTCCTGCAACGCGCGCTCGCGCCCGTCCTGGGCGGGAGGGAATGATGAAGTCCAATCCCCACCTCGATCGCGAGGCGCTCGAAGCGCGCCTCGACGCCTACCTCGACGGCCTCCTGAGCCCCGCCGAGACGCGCGCCGTCGAACGATTGCTCATCGATCCCGAGGTCGCCCAGGCCCTCGCCGAAGCGATCGCGCTGCGCGAGCTGCTCGCCGCCGCCCCCGACGCAGCCCCGCCGCCCGACCTCGCCGAGCGCATCATCGCCGCCCTCGGCGTGGCCGATCCTGGCGCCGACGCGCGCGCGGACGCCGCGGAGGTCATCGATCTCGCCGAGCGCCGCACGCGGCTCGCCCGCACCCGCGGCGCGCTCTACGGCGCGAGCTGGATGGTGCGCGGCCCCGTCGCCGCCCCCGCCGGTCGGGCCGCCATCGCCGGCGCCGGCACGGTGCGCTTCCTGCTCGGCCCGCTCGGGCTGCGTGGGAGGTCGTCATGATCGTCGTCGAGATCCTCGTCTGGCTGCTGGTGATCGTCGGCGCGCTCGTCGCCCTCGTGCTCGTCATGCCGCTGTCGTTTCGCGCCGAGGGCGCGCTCGAGGACGACGAGGAGATCGGCTGGCACGTGCGGATCGCCTGGGGCTTCGGCCTCGTCGCCGTGCACCTGATGCCGGGTGACAACACGCTCCGCCTCTGTGGGCTCCGGATCCGGCGCCTCGCCCTGGGCGCCGACGAGGACGATGACGCGACGCGCAGGCGCAAGGCGGACAAGCGCGTCCGCCGCGCCGAGCGGCGCCGCAAGAGGCGCGCCTCGAAGGCCGAGCTCGAGGAGCCGGGCCGCCGCCGTGGCGTGCTCTGGTTCTTCCAGAACCGCAGCGTGCTCTTCGCGATCGTGCGCCGCTACCTCGGCGCGCTGCACCTCAGCGGCGAGGTCGAGGGCGTCGTCGGGCTGCCGAGCCCCGAGCACAACGCGACCCTGCACCAGCTGCTCGCGCTCGCCGACTCGCGGCTGCCGGCCGGCCTCATCGCGGTCGAGGTCGACTGGGTCGAGGAGGTCTTCGCCCTGCGCGCGAAGGTCGGCGGCTGGATCTGGCCACTGCAGCTCGCGGCGATCACCGCGTGGCTGTTCATCGATCGCAAATCGTGGCGGGCGATCACCGCCACCTGAGAAGTCCCCGAAAAAGGAGAAGGAAATGCTGCAGATCAAGGAAATGTACGAGGCGGTGATGAGCCGGCTCAAGGCGCTCACCCTGCGCAACGCCGTCGTCGCCAAGCCGATCTCGGTCGGCAACCGACACGTCGTCACGCTCTGTGAGCTCTCGGTCGGCTACGGCGGCTTCGGCGGTCGCGGCGAGGGCCAGGAGGACGGTCAGGGCGGCGGCAAGGGCCAGGGCATGGGCGCCGGCGGCAAGGCCTCGGCCTGCCCGGTCGCGGTCCTGGTGATCGAGGGCGACAAGGTCCGGCTCGAGCAGCTCGGCACCTGATCCGTCGCCGCCACGCCCCGGTGACGCGAACCGTAGGGGCGGCCCTCGTGGCCGCCCGTGACAACCAAACCAAGGAGAACACCCCATGGAATCGATCATCGAGCTACTCGGCCTGGTCTCGAACACCCTCACCGACGCCGCCCGGAGCGAGGTCGTCGTCGGTGAGCCCATCGACCTCGGCAAGGTCAAGATCGTGCCGCTCTCGCGCCTGAGCCTCGGCCTCGGGCTCGGCGGCGGCGAAGGCGAGGGCGAGTTCCAGGCGCCCGGGCGCAAGCACAAGGTGCGCTCCGGCCGCGGCAAGGGCGCGGGCAGCGCGTCCGGCGCCGGCGCCAAGGTGCGCCCGGTCGGCGTTGCGATCTTCAGCGACGACGGCGTGCAGATCCTGCCCATCGCCGACAAGAAGGGGATCCTCGACAAGATCTTCGACAAGATCCCCAAGGTCTTGGAGCTCGTCGAGACCGCGATGGAGAAGAAGAACACGCGCCTCGACAAGCCCGCTTCGAGCACCACCCCCTGAGCGATCGGCGCGATCGGCGCGCGCACGCGGGGTGAAGCCCGTCAGGGCTTCCACGAGTCGAGCAGCGCCGCCGCGTTGTGGTCGAAGGCGACCGCGCCGCGCGGGTTGAAGATCTGGTACGAGACGAGGATCGTCGCCGAGCGCTCGGCGCGATAGTCGCTGTAGGGGTTGTCGGAGAGCGGCTCGTGCGTCGTCGGATCGGCGACCTGCGAGCCGGCCTTGACCCCGTTGACCAGCCGGTCCTTGCGCTCGAGCACGCCGAGCTGCGCGAGGAGCTGCGCCTGCGTGTTCTCCGCGCGGCTCATCGCCAGCTGGTAGTTCTCGATCTCCTTCTGCGCCTTCAGGTCGCCCTCGCGCCTCAGGTCCTTGCCGTGCAGCTCGCCGTTTTCGTCGCGGCGCTGGTCGAGCTTGCGCAGCTCGTCGTCGACCTCGTCCCAGACCTGGCTGTGGCAGCCCGAGACCTCGATCTTGAAGAACGAGCCGCGATAGCCGGGCTTGTCGTCCCAGGCGAGGATCGCCTTGACGATCTTCTGGAGGGTGGCGACGTCGCGGCCGGGCTCGAGCTCGGCCGAGCCGCGCTCGAAGAAGATCCGCGCGTAGTGCAGCGGCACCCACACGTCGCTCGGCTCGACCTTCTTGTTCTCGAGCTCTGGCCACTGCCCCGCGTCGAACTCGAGCTCGCCGACGAGCGCGGTCTGGCCGAACTCGTTGGTCGCCTCGATCCCGGCGTCGGCCTTGATGCCTTCCTTGCTCATCTCGTCGAGCGAGCCCTTCTCGAGCCCGAGCTCGGCCTCGTCGATCACCGTCGCCTCGGCGGGCATGTCCCAGAGCAGGCGATCGCCGTTGTCGATCAAGAGCGCGCTGCCGAAGCTCTTCTTGGCGGTGGCCGGCCCGAGGTTGGCGCTCGCCGACGCCGACGGGCTGGTGAAGGACGCGCCCTCGAAGAAGGACGGCGGCAGGTAGCGCTCGCGCGGCTGGCCGACCGCCAGCTCCCACTTGCCCGGCCCCGAGATCGATCCGCCGCGCTCCATCTCGGGCTTTTCGCCCTTGCGCGCCTTCTTGAAGGCGTCGACCGTGACGCCGAAGCCGAGCTGCAGCCCGGTCAGCGAGACCGACTGCGTCCAGCTCAGGCCGGGGATCTGCGAGTTGGTGTAGCGCACCTCGATGCGCTTCGCGACCGCGCCGACCTTGACCCCGCGCCCAGACCACCCGCCGGCCGTGCCCCAGATCGGACGGAACTCGTAGGAGTGCGACGCCTCGACGTCCTCGACCTCCAGAAGCCGGCGCAGCCCCGCGAGCTCGCCGGGGTTGAACATGCGGATCTCGCGCACCCAGGCCTCGTTGAAGCCGCTGCGCAGCCGCCGCTGCGCCTCGCGCCGCACCAGCGCGTGGTGCGGGTCGCTGATGAGCTTGCGGTTGAACTCGTGCAGCGCGATCGCGACGTCGGTCCCGCGCTTGAACTCGAGCTCCGGCGTACCGCGCTGCTTCTCCCACGTGACGAGCGCGCTCCCGACCTGGCGCGCCAGCTCCTCGACGGCCGCCTGCTGGTGCGGCAACAGCCCGCTGCGCGGGTCCAACCCCTGGTACTGCGGGTCGAGGAAGGAAGCGAACTCGTTTTCCAGCCGCTGCACGGCCGCGGCGCCCCGGCCGCCCCGCCCGGGCGCGCGCTGGATCGCCCGGCGCTGCACACGCCCCGCGCCTCCGCCCGCCATCTCCTCGAGGAGCCCCTCGGCGGAGCGCCCTGCGACCACCGCGTCGGCGACCCGATCGGCGTGGCGCTCGTAGTCGTCGCCTTCCTTGCCGACCCCGCCGGCGAGCGAGACGCCCGCGCGCTGCTGCACCACGTGCGCCGCCTCGTGCGCGGCGGTGTGCAGATCGGGCGCGCCGTCGAAGGCGACGTGGTCGCCGCTGGCATAGGCCCGCGCGCCGATCGCCCGGCTCGCCTCGCGCGCCGCCGAGCCGACGTGCGCCTGCACGTCCCCGATTCCGAAGCGCCCGAAGCTCGCCTGGATCTTGTCGGCGTGCGGCATCGCGCCGCCGCCCGAGGCGATCCCCTGGTCGGCCGCGCGGTGCACTTCCGCCTCGTCGCGCGCAGGGCCCTCGCCCTTCTTGCGCTGCACCGGGGCCAGCATCGCCGCCTGGGCGTCGAAGTCCCGCTCGCGCAGGAGCCCACCGAGCTGCCCACCGCGCGATGAGACGCCCGGCGCGCCCTTGCACGGAAGCGCCGAGCGCTGGGTTGCCCGCGTCAAACACATGATCGTTCCCCATCGCTGGAGGGGCCCGACGTGGGCCCGCGATCATGCAGTGACCTTCGACGCTCCGCGGTTCACGCGGACCGTCTCTTTTGCCCGCTCCCTACCGGCGGTCGTCGTTGGCGAGCAGCTTGAGCGCGTTGCCCGTGGCCGTCGCCGCGTCGAAGGCGGTGCGATAGGCCGCGAAGTAGGCGATCCGCGACGCCAGCGACGCGATCTCACCCTGGGGGCTGTTGCCGACCATGAGCGTCGGGTAGAGCGTCAGATCGATCGTCTCGGGCTCGGGCGGGGTGATCGACGCGTCGTCGGCCATCAGCACGCCGTCGCGGTACAGGCGGAACTGGTCGCGACCCGTGAGGCTCAGGTCGATCACGACGTGCAGCACGCTGCGACCCCAGCCGCCCTGCCCGACCGAGAGCGTCCAGGCGTTGCGCTTGCCGTCGTTGACCCACAGATCGAATTCGTAGGTGTCCTTGGCCGGCTGGCGGATCGCCAACGCCAGCCGGCGCGACGCGCTGGCCGAGATGTCGAAGAGGTAGGCATCGGTCAGCGGGATCCCTCCGTCGAGATCGACGACCAGCTCGATCGTCGCCGCGGTCGCGCCCTGCAGCCCGTCCACCGGATCGACGAACTTGGTCGTCGCGCCTTCGGGCGTCGAGAGCTGGAGCTCGGCCGCGCCGCCCGCGCTCTCGGTCACCCACTCGAGCCCCCACAGCCCGAGGAGCTCCCGCCACTCGGGCTGCAGGCAGTCGGCGCCGCACGAGACCGTGTCGCGCGTCATGTGCGCGACCGGCTCGATCGTGTCCTTGACGACCAGCGTGTCCGCGTCGTCGTCGCGCGGATCGTCGAAGTGGTAGCGCGCGATCACGTCGTCCTCACCCGCAAGCGCGCAGCGCGGCGCCAGTCGCTCGATCCCGCCGAAGCGCACCACCGGCTCGGGCTGGCCCGCGGCCAACAAGCGCCGCACGTAGACGTAGTCGAACTTCCGGCTCGGGAAGGGCTCGTTGCCGCCGGTGGCGTTGACCTTGCTCGTCCAGATCCGGATGTCCTTGAGCGTCGCCGCCGGGTCGCTGAACGCCGCCGCCACGCCCGCGATCACCCCGGGCCCATCGGGATCGGCGCTGACCTGATCGGTCGCGAAGTCGATGGTGAGGTCGACGATATCGGAGCCGTCGAATCCACCGAGCACCGTCGTCCTCGTGGCGCTGTTGGAGAGCGCCAGCTCACCGCCCGCATCGAGCGAGTAGAAGTTCTTGCCCCAGGCGACGGTTGCGATCACGTCGCTGGTCGAGAAGCTGCTGCCGGACGTCGCCGAGGTCGTGTTGGCGCCGAAGCTGCCGACCTGCACGGCGACGGCATACTGGTCATCGACCTGACCGGGCGTGGACGTCTCGCTCCAGTTCCACTTCGTGCGCACGAGCACCCGCCCGGCGCTCAGCTCGCCGAAGGCCGCCCACACCGACGGCGTCAACAGCCGCGCGTCGAGCGTGACGGAGTAGTCGAGCGAGCCTCCGTCGAGCCGCACCTGCAGCCCTCCCTCCTCCTGCTCGGCCCAGGCACCCCCCACCGTGACCCCGTCAGCCCGCCCGAAATAGTCTGCAAATACGAACACATCAGACTCATCCGCCAACGGCGCACCCCCGCTGACCCCGTGATACAGGTAGTAGTCGCGATTGGCGTCGCTCGTCGCCGTGAAGCCTTCCTGCGCCTGGAACCAGACCGTCGTCGTGTCCGAGTCCCAGCTCGACTCCGGGTCGAGCACCCGGTCGATCTCGGTGAAGACCCCGCTCGCCGGATTGCGCCAGTAGAGGCGCACGTCGTCACCATCGGCGTCCGAGCGCCCCGCCCCGACCAGGAACGCGTGATCGAACGTGAACGAGACGCTGTAGCCCGCCGGGATCCCGTCGCCGCCGGTCGTAATCGCCAGGACCCGCCGGTAGACGCAGCTCGCGTCGTCGATCTCCGCCGCACAATCGCCGCTCTGATCGACGCAGCTGCAGTCGTCGTCGAGACAGTTGGCGCACACCTCGAACGGCTCCTCACCGCCGTCGACCTCGTCGCACCAATCACACGCGTCGCCGACCGCGTTGCCATTGGCGTCCGCCTGGCTGGCGTTCATGACCTCGGGACAGTTGTCGTCACAGCCCGTCGCCGTGCCGCCCTCGCAGACGGTCCCGACCCCGGTGTTGCAGACGTTGTCCCCGTCGAGGTCCTGGCCGTTGTCGAGCTCGTCGTTGCAGTCCTCGTCGGGGATCACGCACGCGTCGTGGCTGTAGGTGACCTCGATATCCTCGGAGTCACGCCCGATCCCGTCGCCATCGACATCGACGCAGCCGTCGACTCCATCGTCGCACTCGCCGTCGTCGTCGATGTCGTCGAGCCCCTCGTCGGTCATGCTGTCGCAGTCGTCGTCGAGCTCGTTGCAGCTCTCCGTTTCATCCTCGGGAACCGATCCGTCGGGGTTCGTGCTGCAGGTCGCCGCGCTCGTCGTCGCGCACTCGACCGTGCCCGCACCACACTCGCCGATCCCCTCGCAGCTCTGTCCGATCGCGCGCACCTCGCCGCCGGCCTCGACCGGATTGGTGTAGGAGAAGTCCTCGTCGGTGGAGGTATCGCAGTCGTTGTCGAGCTCGTCGCAGAGCTCGTCGATCGCCTGCGAGCTCGTGCCGTCCGGGTTGGTGCTGCACGTGGTCGTGTCCTCGTCGACGCACTGCGCCTGCCCCTGGCCGCACTCGCCGATGCCGTCGCAGGTCGCGCCGATCGCCACGCCCTCGTAGTCGAACCCGTCGTCGGCCTCGCCGTCGCAGTCGTTGTCGAGCTCGTCGCAGACCTCGGGCGCGGGCTCCTCTTCGGAGCCGCCTGGGTTCGTGCTGCAGTCGGCCAGCATCGTCGAGACGCACTCGACCGTGCCGGTCCCGCAGAGCCCGAGCCCGTCGCACGCGTCGCCGACCGCCTTCACCCCGGGATCGGCCGGGTTCTCGTAGGTGAACCCGTTGTAGTTATCACCGTCACAGTCGTGGTCGAGCGCATCGCACATCTCGGTCGTCGCCTCCGACGCGCTGCCGTTGGCGTTCGTGCTGCAGGTCGTCGTGCTCGTCGTCGCGCACTCGACCACGCCGTCGCCGCACTCGCCCACGCCGTCGCAGTCCCCGCCGATCGGCTCGCCTTCGTACTCGAACCCGTCGTCGTCGGTGCCGTCGCAGTCATTGTCGAGCCCGTCGCAGATCTCGGCCTCGTCCTCGGCCTCGCTGCCATCCGGGTTGGTACTGCAGCGCGACGCGCTCGTCGACGCGCATTCGACCACGCCCACGCCGCACTCGCCGACGCCCTCGCACGACTGCCCGACCTGGCGCGACTGCGCCGCGTCATCGACGAAGGGGAAGCCGTTGTCGGTCGCGCCATCGCAGTCCTGGTCGAGGCCATCACACACCTCGGCCACCGCCACGTACGCGCTGCCACCGGGACTGGTGCTGCAGCGCGTCGCGCTCGCGCCTGAGCACTCGATCACACCCGCCCCGCACTCGCCGACGCCGTCACACGCCGTACCCAGCCCGAAGTCCTCGTCGGTGCTGCCGTCGCAGTCGTCGTCCGCGCTGTTGCACTGCTCGACCGACGCCTGCGACGCCGTCCCGTCCGGCATCGTGCTGCACGTCGCCGCGCTCGTGTTCTGCGTCGAGCACACGACCGTACCGCTGCCGCACGCGCCGACGCCCGTGCACCCGCCGCCGAGCGACACGTTGTTGTAGGTGAAGCCCTCGTCGGTCTGGTCATCGCAGTCGTTGTCGACCCCGTCGCAGAGCTCGTTCTGCACCTGCGAGAGCGGACCGTTCGGGTTGGTGCTGCACGTCGCCGTCGAGGTCGATCCGACGGCGCAGACCACGGTGCCGAACCCGCAGCCGCCGATCCCGTCGCAGCTCGTACCGACGGTCAGCCCATTGTAGAGGTAGCCCTCGTCCTTGGTGCCGTCGCAGTCGTTGTCGACGTCGTCGCACACCTCGGTCGTCGCCTTCGTGTCCGTGTCGCAGACCAGCGCGGTCTTGCTCGCCGTGCACACCACCTTGCCGCTCGCGCAGAGCCCGGTGCCGCAGCTCGCGTTCTTCACCTTGCCGTTGTCGACCGTGTACTTCGCGTTCGTCAGAGTCACCGTGCCGCCCGCCAGGTACGGGTCGTCGGTCGTGCCGTCGCAGTCGTTGTCGAGGTTGTCGCACAGGTCGGTCTGCGCGCGCTCGTCGCTCGAGCACAGGAGCGCCGTGCCCTCCTCGTTGCACACGACCGTGCCCGCGCTCGGCTTGGCGCACTCGCCCACGCCGCAGCTCGCGCCCTTGATCTTGCCGTTGTCGCCCGAGAAGAGCGCGTTGGCCAACGGCTTGCGACTCGCGCCCGAGGTGGCGACGAAGTCGTCGTCGGTCGTGCCGTTGCAGTTGTCGTCGAGGCCGTTGCAGGTGTCGGTCTTCGTCACCGTCTGCCCGTCGACCGTCGTCTTGCCGTTGACGTCGGTGCTGCACACGAGCGTCGTCGGGCTGCCGCAGACCACCGTGCCGCCGGCGCACTCGCCGGCCCCGCACGACGCGCCCTTGACCTTGCCGTTGTCCGCCGCCAACAACGCGCCGCTGAGCTTCACCGTGCCGCCAGCGATGTAGCTCTCGTCGGTCGTGCCGTCGCAATCGTTGTCGAGCTCGTCACACACGTCGGTCGGCGCGCTCGGGCTCGCCGGGGTGCGTGGGTCGGTCGAGCACTTCAAGGTCGTCGTGCTGCCGCAGATCACCTCGCCGCCCCCGCAGGCGCCGGCTCCGCACGCGTCGCCGAGATACGCCCCGTTGTCGCCCGCGAAGAGCGCCCCGCTCAGGCGCACGCGGTTGTCGCTCGTGTCGAGGAAGTCCTCGTCGGTCGCGCCGTCGCAGTCGTTGTCCGCCCCGTCGCAGAGCTCCTCGAACGGCCCACCCGTCTCGCTGCACACCACGCGCGTCACGTCGCCCGGCGCGCACGCGACGATGCCGTTGCGGCACGCGTCGCTGTCGGCCCCGTCGCAGCCGGTACCGAATCCGCGCACCGTGCCGTCGGGCTCGGTGAAGGCGAAGTCCTCGTCGCTGAGCCCGTCGCAGTCGTTGTCGAGACCGTCGCACGAACGCTCGCCGCCATCCTCATAGCCCGCGACCGCTCCATAGTCGCAGAGCCACACGCCCTCGGCGTTGCAGGTCGCGACGATCGCCTGCCGACCCGCCGCGCACACCCCGAGGTTCAGACACGTCGAGTCCTCGACGTCGTCGAGCCCCTCGTTGAGCTCGCCGTCACAGTCGTTGTCGAGCGCGTCGCACACCTCGCTCGCCGCCTCGGACGCCGAGCCGTCCGGGTTGGTGCTGCACGTCGCCAGATCGCTCCGCCCCGGCGCGCACTCGACCGTGCCCGCCCCGCACGCGCCGACGCCGACGCACGCCTGCCCGATCGCCAGCCCTTCGTAGCGGAAGTCCTCGTCGGTCTCGCCGTCGCAGTCCTCGTCGCGCCCGTCGCACACGTCGGCAGCCGCCGCGTCGATCGCGCCGACGCACACCACCTGACCGACGACCCCGCTCGAGTTCTGGCAGTGCTCGACGCCGAACGCGCACGCGCCGACATCGCTCGTGCCGCACTGCCCGCCGCCACCCGGGTTGCCCTCGTCCACGAGCCCGTCGCAGTCGTCGTCGCGCCCGTTGCACACCTCGAGCTCGCCCGGCCCGACCGCGGCCTCGCCGTCGTCGCAGTCGACCGCCGACGGCCAGCCGTCCCCGTCGCCGTCGATCACCTGCGCGCACGCGAGATCCCCGCCGGCGCAGTCCTGGTCGATCCCGTCACCGCACCGCTCGGGCTTGCCCGGCGCCACGCTCGCGTCACCGTCGTCGCAGTCGCCCTCGGCCACCGTCACCCCGTCGCCGTCGGCGTCGCCCGCCTCGCAGAAGTCCACGTCGCCGTCGCAGTTCTTGTCGCACGCCGCCTCGGCCGCCGGGTCGCCCTGCGCGCTCGCCGGGCAACACGGCTCGCGCGTTCGCCCCGGGAAGACGCCGGCGTCGTTGTCGTTGCAGTCCTCGGGCGCCAGCGACCCGTCCCCGTCGAAGTCCGCGAGCGAGCAGCCTTCGTTGACGAGGCCGTTGCAGTTGTCGTCGGCGGCGGTGCCGCAGTCTTCAGCCTCGGCGCGTTGCCCCTCGCTCGAGCAGCGCAGGCCGCCCTGCCCGTCGCACTCGACCACACCGCCGCCGCACGCGCCGAGCCCACACGCGTCGCCCTTGTCGAAGACCTCGCCGCGATAGACCAGCGTGAGCCCCTCGTCGGTCTGGTCGTCGCAGTCGTTGTCCTTGCCGTCGCAGATCTCGGGCAGCCCCGGACCGGAGCGCGGGTCGCCGCGCCCGCACGTCTCCGCGCAGTCGGCGATCGCGTCGTCGTCGTCGTCGACGCAGGGCACGTCGCCGCCCCGGCAGTCCTGGTCGATCGTGTCGGCGCAGGGCTCGCACTCCGCCTCGACCGCCCAGGGGTTGGTGTTGGCGTCGGCGCCGCCGCAGTCGGCGAACGCCGAGCCGGCCGCGCAACACCCTTCGATGCCGCAATCGAGGAAGCCGTCCTCGTCGTCGTCGCAGCCCGGCGGCAGCGCGCTCAGGTGCACCTTGAAGACCAGCGCCTCGTCGAGATCGATGCTGCCCTCGAAGCGCGTCACCGGGCGATTGCCCATGCGCCCGAGGATCTGGACGACCACGTCGCGCCCGTCGCCGAAGGTGTCGCCGTCATAGGCGACCGAGACCAGCACCGGGCCGCTCGCCGGATCGAGCGCGCCGAGGCTCGGGTTGAAGCCGCTGTCGCCCGCGCTCTCGGGGTAGCGCGCATCGCCCTTGACGAGCAGGATGCGCAGGCTCTCGAGCCGGCCCGCGTCAGGCGCGTCGGAGGTGATCTCGAGGAAGAGGTTGGGCACCTCGACCTCGTCCTCGGGGCAGCCGCCGAGCCCCATGACGAGCATGACGAGCGCGACGAGCGCGCTGAGCTTCACGAATGGAGCCGGTGACATTCGGTTCTCCTCGGCCGAGGACATGACGGTGAAACCATTGGACCCAGCCACGCCGCGGCGCCGGTCGCCGGTTCCCCCTGGAGCCAGCGCTGACCCGGCGCGCGAATGGCCATGAAGGTAGCAGGGCCGGCCGTTCGCCGCCAGCCGACCCCGTATCCCGCGACGCGCGCTCAAACGCCCCGGCCGCCCGCGCCGTCGGAGCCCGGCGCGCGAAAGTCGCGCGTCGCCCCGTGCACCTTGCGGTAGCTCTCGATGCGATGGCGGCGGACCGGCTTGGGCGGCTCGCCGCAGCTCGTGCTCGCCAGCTCGCTCGTCTCGTCGACGACGACGGTGAGCTCGTGCAGGTCGTCGCTCTGGCCGTCCCAGAACGTGACCTCGGACTTGCCGTGCTCGGCCTCGTGGCGCTTGAGCTGCAGGCTCTCGAGGTGCACCCGCCCGGCGTTCTCGCGCACCCAGTACTCGGCGTACTGCACGTCGGCCGGATAACAGCTACGACCGCGCAGGCGGTCGAGATCGGTGAGACGACCCGCGAGATAGCCGCGCACGACGCGGCGCGCGGCGTTCACGTCGAGGCGCCCGTAGGTGTAGGCGTGCGGCAGGAGCACCAGCGTCGCGGCGAAGCGGTGGCCGCCGAGGTGCGTCGTCTGCCAGATCCGCCCAGGGTGGTCGCGCCCGAAGTCGCGCGCGAGCTCGCGGAAGACCGGCACCCCGGCGCGCGCGCAGCACACGTCGCGGCGACCGTGCGTGCACACGAGCACGAGCGGGCCGGTGAGCTCGGCGATCGGCGGCTCGGCCGCGCTGGCGTCGTCGGACACCGGCGCCGGGCCGTCGGCGAGCCGATCGAGATCGCAGGCGAGGATGTCCTGCCAGCTCGCGGCGACGAGGCGCCTGACCCGCGTCTGCCCCTCGCGCGAGGTCACGATGAAGAGGCGGCGCGGAAAGGCGAGCGGCTCGGCGCGGTCGTCGCGGATCAGCTGGAAGCGCGCGCCGCGCGTGCGCTGGAGCCAGGCCGCCAGGTGCGCGCGCACCTCGTCGGGGATCGACTCGGTCGCGAGCGCCTCGCGATGCCACTGGCCGTCGTGCTCGAGCAGGAGCCAGCGCTCGATCTCGGCGGCGGCGGTACCGTAGAGCGGCTCGCCCGCGTCGAGGGACTGTTGGGAGCAGGGTGATGCGTCCATCGTCCCGCAACCTTATAGAGCGACCCGTGGTCCAGCAACAAAGACGGTGCCACCCACGAAATGAACGACCATTCACCCGTGGCGGGTTGACCGGTGGTTCACCCTTTCGTTCGTGGTTTCGAGACGTGCGAAAAAAGTTTCGCACGACACTGGAAGTCATCGCGTCTTGGCCGTAGGTTCAAGACAGGACCGCTGTCCCCGAACACGAACCAGCGAACGACGAGACCCTCGATGACGACCGCGACCCTCGACATGCTGACGCTCAACACCTGGGGCTTCGCCTGGCCGCTCGCCCGCCACCGCAAGCCCCGCTTCGAGCGCATCGCCCAGCACCTGCGCGACAGCGACTACGACGTCGTCATGCTGCAGGAGCTGTGGCGCGGCGCGCGCGAGGCGCTCGGCGACAGCGGCATGAGCTTCTGCACCGACGACGCCCAGACCGAGCGCGGCACCCGCCCGGTCGAGTCGGGCCTCGGCATCAAGGTCCGGCGCGGCCTCGCGCGCTCGGTGAGCACGGTCAAGGGGCTCGTGCGCGCGTTCAAGCAGCACCGCGGCTGGGACCGCGTCAAGACGAAGGGGCTCGTCGGCGTCGAGGTCGCGACCGCCGGGTGCGGGCCGGTGACCTTCGTCAACACCCACCTGCAGGCCGAGGAGCGGCACGCCCGCGTGCGCCGCTCGCAGCTCGACGAGATCCTCGAAGCGGTCGACGGCGTGCGCACGCCCGTCGTGCTCTCGGGCGACTTCAACCTCTTCGATCACAGCCACGAGGACCGCGCCGCGCACGCCGCGCTCGTGCGTCATGGCTTTCGCGACGCCTCGCTCCTCGTCGATCGCCCCGACGCGACCTACCTCGGCAAGAACCCCTACGTCGGCAACCACTCCGACCAGCGCTTCGATCGCATCTACCTACGCGACGGCTGGGACGGCGAGCGGCGCGTGCGCCTCGACGCCGAGTCGGTGCGCGTGATCGTCGACCACGCGCGCCCGATGTCCGACCACGAGGCGGTCGCCGCGCGCCTCGTCCTCAGGCACGAGCTCGCGCCGTCCCGCTGACCTGCGCGACGGAGATCACCCCTCCTGTCGCGCGCTGTGCGTCAGGATCGCGTCGCGTACGTACGCCGCGAGACCCTGAGCCTGCTCCTCGTAGTGCCGCGCGAAGCGCGGATCGGCGACGTACATCTCGGCCAGCGCTCGCTGCATCTCGTGGCTGCACGGGTAGAACCACCGGTCGATGTGCGCACGGTGGGCCTCGACCGCCGGACGCGTCGCCGGATCACCCGGGAGCACACCGGATAGCATGAGGTGCCTGAGCTGGTCGGTCACGGCCTGCCCCTCGGCGCGGGCGGCGGCCCAGTCGTCGGCGCTGTAGCCGCGGGTGCGGCGCTTGGACTCCTGGTAGGCCTCGGTGTCGCCCCAGCGGGTCTCGGCCTCTTCTTCGTACGCGGCGGGATCGAACCCGTCGAACATCGCCTTGGCGGTCATGGTGTCAGCTCCTGTCTCGAGGTTCGTGATGGTGCGATCGAGGAGCGCGAGCATGTTCGCGATCCTGCCGAGCTCGAGGGCGAGGCGCTCGCGCTGGTGCTTGAGCAGCGCCAGGCGATCGAAGGCGGGATCGTCCAGCGTTTTCCGGATCTCTTCGAGCGACAGGCCGAGCGCACGCTGGAACAGGATCGCCTGCAGGCGCTCGAGATCACGCGCCTCGTAGATCCGGTAGCCGGCACCCGAGCGGCCCGACGGTCGCAAGAGCCCGATCTGATCGTAGTGGTGGAGCGTGCGGATGCTCACCCGCGACAGCTCAGCGACTTGTCCCACGGTGTAGCCCATCGTCGTCGTCCATCGGCGCTCGCGCTCGGCAGCTCTCTGCCGCGCACGAGCTCACCCTGCCGCCTCACGTCGCGTCAGGGTCAAGCCTCGGTGGCGACTTTTTTTCCGCGACCCGGCGCCGACCCGCGATGGCCGGCCGAGCAATGCGCGCTCACAAGGTTCCGTTGACGTGCCCGTCGACGATCGCGCGCTGGATCGAGGACAAGCTCGCACCGTCGTTGAGCATCTTCATCGCCAGGTAGTACATGCCCTTGGGGTGGACCGTCAGCGGTTCGCCCTTGAACTCGGCGAGCAGCTTCTTCTCGAGCGTCTCCACCACCCCGGCCCCCTGGCCGTCGGGGCGTGCGCGCTTGATGACGATCTCGATCGCCGAGAGCACGCTGGTGATATCCTCGGCCGTGCGCACGAGCTTCTTGCCCGGCAGGAGCGGGGCCGGGATGTCCGCGGGGTACTCGGGCGTCGGCGGCTCGACGGGCGCGACCTCGGGCGTGCTCGGCCCGACCTCGACCGCGACGGCGGTGTCGATCACCGGCGCGGTGTCGGGCGCGGGCATGGTGTCGGGCGCCGGCGGGGGAGCGGTGTCCGGCGGGGGCGCGGTGTCGGGCGCGGGCGCGGTGTCCGGCGGGGGCTCGGTGTCCGGCGCGGGCTCCGTGTCCGGCGCAGGCTCGGTGTCCGGCGCGGGCTCCGTGTCCGGCGCGGGCTCCGTGTCGGCCGCGGCGAGCAACACCTCTTCGGCGATCTCTTGAGCGGGCTCGACCTCGGGCTCTTCGACCTCGACCTCGGCCCCCGACGTATCGGCCGCGTCGGCCGCATCGGCCGCCGCCACGAGCACGTCGTCCTCGGCCTGCGTCTCCGCGAGCGCGTCCGCCTCCCCGGTGTCGTGGCCGGGCCCCGGCTCACCGATCTCGCCGACCGCGCCCTGCGTGTCCGCCGCCGCCACCAACACCGCGTCGAGCGGCGTCGCCGGCCGATCCGGCCCGGGCAGCAACACGAACAGGAAGAGCGCGATCACCCCGATGAGCAGCGCCGCGACGAGGAAGACCATCGGCCCACCGCGCGACGGCGGCCCCGGCGGCGGTGCACCCGGAGGACTCGCCCGCGGCGGCCCCGGCGGCGGCCCACCCGACGCGACCTTCGGCGCCGCAGGCTGCGCGGGCGTGGCGCCCTTGGCCGGCTCGCCCGGCGGCACCGGCGCGCTCGCAGCTGCTCCGGCCGCGGGCGGTGGGCTCGCGTTGGCCGGCGCCTGAGCGTCGCCGACCTGCGGTCGCGGCTGGGCCCCGGAGTTGCCCCCGACGACCTTGCCCGAACCGGCCGCCCCGCCGCCCGAGACCTTGCCCGAACCGCTCGCAGGCGCCGCGACGGGCTCCTGTCGCCCCTTCTTTCCCTTCTTCTTGCTCGGCTTCGGCATCGGCGTCGCGACCGGTCGTGGCGGTGGTCCAGGGGGGGTCGCCGCGGTCGTCAGCGCGATCGTCGGCTCGTCCGGCAGCTCCGGCAGCAGCTGATCGGGCGGCGGCCCCGGCGGCATCGCGCTCAACGGGATGAGCAGCGACGACATCGCCTCGGTCACGTCGACGCCACCGCTCGACGGCGACGTGTCCTCCAACGACTCAAGCACCTCGGGGCTCGGCGCGATCTCCGCCATCACATCGGCCGGCAACCCCTCGGCCTCCAAGGTCTCCGCGAGCGCGGCCTGGCGCGTCGCCGCCGCGCCTCCGAAGGTCGCCGCCCTGGCGCCGGGGCCCATGCCCTCGGTGAAGTCCATGGTCGAGACGACCTTGCGCACGCCGCCGCGCTGGCGCTTGCCGGGCGTCGCCGTCACCAGCGCCTGCACCGCCTCGTCCAGCGCGGCCATCGACTCGATCGGCGCCCCGCCCGCGGCCATCGCCCGCTTGCCGAGCGCGCCGAGCGCCGCCATCGCCTGCGCGTCCTCGCCCTTTTCGCCGACCAGCTCCGCCAGTCGCACGATGAGCCCGCCGACCGCCGCCAGCTCCGCCTTGACCGCCGAGCCATGAGGCACCGCCGGCTGCGAGTCGATCCCGGCGTCGACGATGCGCAGGCTCGGCGTCTCGACGCCGCCCTCGACCGCGTCGGTCACGATCAGCACGTTCGGGCCGACGAGCCCGTGCACCTGGCCGCTCTTGTGCAGCGCCGCCAGCGCCCCGGTCAGCTCCGCCGAGAGCTCGAGCGCCTCGGTCGCGGTCGGCGCGCGCTCTTTCAACCACGACTCGAGGTAGCGCCCGAAGAGCGGCCGGTGCACCGCGTACGCCGCCCCCTCCGAGGTGCGCCCGCTCCACTCCATCGTCGCGAAGACCGGGTGCACGTCCTCGGGCTGCCTGAGCCGCGCCGCGGTCATCGTGCCTTCGCCCGGCGAGCCGCCGACCGCCCAGACCTGCACCGCGACCGTCTGCTGGTTCTGCAGGTCCGTCCCTCGCCAGAGCGTGCGCCCCTGGCCGTGATCCAGCAGCGCGTCGAGGCGATAGCGATCGTCGAGCGTCTGCCCCTCGGCGCCATTCAAATCGAGGAGGGATACGGAGGCCGTCATGCGCCCCAAGGTGAACCGGAATCGGCGGCTGGTCAATTCGGGCCCGGCGAGACCGATCAGCCCTCGACCAGCCACCCCTCCTCGGCGCCGTGCGTGCGCGCATCCGCCGCCACCACCTCGTCGATGTGCCGCCGCAAGAGCTCGTGCTCCGCCGGGTCGACGCCGCCCTTGAAGATGCGCTTGAAGAAGCCCGTGCGCCGGGTGGCGCGCACTTTCCACGCGCCCTGCTCGGCGTCGTCGAGCACCACCTCGACGTCGTAGCGGTGCTCACCGCGCCGCGCGTCGAGCGCGTGTCCCGCATAGGTGGTCCAGCGGTACTCGACCACCCAGCCACGCTTCATCAGCCCGGCCGCGATGAGATCGGCCAGCGCCCCGCCCGCCGGCGAGGGCTCGTCCCCGCCCGGCACCTCGGGCACCGCCGCCAGCTCGTCGGGCGTCACCGAGGCGGCCTGCTCTTCGTCGCCCGCGGGCTCGTGACCCGGCACGAAGCTCGGCGCCACCACCACCCTCAACGTCGGGATCGTCTCGCTCATCGGATCCGGATCGCCTCCTCCACCGTGGCCCCGTGACGACCGACCGGCAGCGGCGGGATCGACGAGAACCCGGTCGGCGTCACCACGGGCCCATCGGTACCATGAGTGAGCACCGCGCGCGCGCCGGTCACCCCCCGCGGATCGCGCCAGCTCACCTCGACGCGCACCCGCTCGTCACCGGCCGCGCGCCCGAGCCCGAGCCGCCCGCCCCGCGCGCCCAGGAGCGCCTCCCGCCGAGCGCCTCCGCCCTCGGCCCGCACCGCCAGCGACCCCACCAGCGCGCGCGTCGGCACCACCACCAGCGTCAGCCCGTGCGCGCGCTCCCCCTCGAGCCACGCCATGAACGGCGGCCCCCGCAGGAGGCCCTCCGCGCTCCAGCCCGGTGCCGCGACCTCGCGCCGCTCCGCGCACGCCGCCGCCAGGCCGACGAGCGACGCGGCCACGCACGCGAAGGCGAGCCAGCGCCTCACGGAGAGGACCGGCGGCGGATCTCTCACGATCATCGCCCGGAGGATCGCCAACCCGGACGCCGGTGTAAACCTCAGGCCGCCGAACGACGCCGCGTGAGCCGCCCCACCACGAGCACGCCCAGCGCGAGCAGGGCCCAAAGCCCACCCGCGCCACCGCTGCACGCCCCGCCTTCGGCGATGAGATCG
>WYBB01000262.1 GCA_011526585.1 Deltaproteobacteria bacterium | reverse complement strand
TACGGCGGGCGTCCGCGGCGTCGGTCGGTCGGTCGCTTGTGCGGCGTACGTCGAGTACGCCTCCGCGCTCCCTTCCCTCCCTCCTTGCGGCCATCCCGCCTCGCTCGATTTTTCGACATCCCTTGAGTGGACGTCCCCTCCCGCTTCGCTCGGTTTACCGGGCCGCTGCCCGCGGGTTGTTCACAGAGCCCGGGGGCACTACTATGGGTGCTCCGCGGGGGTCGGACCCGCATAGCGAGGTAGTCGGTGTCTCATTTCACGTCGGTGAAGACCAAGATCAAGAACCTGGTGTGCCTGCAGAGGGCGCTCAAGGATCTCGGCTACGAGTTCGTCGTCGCCGAGGAGCACCAGATGGTGCAGGTGCGCGGCTATCAGGGCCAGAAGGCCGATGGCGTCATGGCGATCAAGGCCTCCAAGACCTACGACATCGGCGTGCGCCAGAACGCGGACGGGACCTACGAGTTCTTCGCCGACTGGTGGGGCGTCGAGACGACGCGCGGCGTCGAGGAGCAGGAGTTCATCAAGCAGATCACGCGGCGCTACAGCTACCACATGGTCAAGCAGGAGATCGAAAAGAAGGGCTGGACCCTCGAAGAGGAAAAGCAGGGCGAGGAGATCCACCTGCACGTGCGGACCTGGAGCTGACGGCACATGGCGACCAAGAAGGATATCTTCTTCACCATCGACGAGGACGGCGAGGTGAGGATCGAGGTCAAGGGCGCGCCCGGTGAGGACTGCATGGCGCTCACCAAGGAGATCGAGGAGGCCCTCGGGATCGTCGGCGAGCGGCAGCTCACCAGCGAGTACTACCAGAAGGAAGAGCAGCAGGTCGAAGTCGGCAGCGGCGAAACCGGCTGACACGACGCATGAGCGAGCCCGCCTTCGAGGTGACGATCGATCCGTTCGCGCGGCACCGCGAGTTCGCGCGCTGGGTGCGGACGGGCAAGCTGCGGGTGTCGTTCCAGGCGTTCCTCGAGCGCTGGCGTGAACCGATCGACGTGCGCGCCGACAAGATCCTCGACCTCGACGCCATCGGCAAACCGCCGCAGACCTTCCTGAAGATGCCGCGCCCCAAGCGTCCCGACGAGTACCCCGAGGGGCTCGAGGACCGCATGAAGCAGGACCTCGAGCGGCAGTTCATCCTGCGCAACCTCATGCGCTTCGTGAAGACGGTCAACAAGGACGACCCCCTCGAGTTCGAGACCAAGGAGGTCGGGGTCAAGCTCGACCTCGACGCGCGCAAGCACCTGGCCGACCTGCACCGCACGCCTGAGCTCCTGGCGGACCTCGGAGTCGACCACGTGAGGAACGAGCTCGCGTGGCGTCGCCGCTTCCTCGAGGTCATGCAGTGGGAGCGCTACTTCTGTAAGGAGATCAAGGACGACTTCCAGGGGCCGCTCTGGAAGCACGATCCCGAGACCAACCCGGTCGCGACGAAGAAGGCCGACGCCGCGATGGCGAGCGAGAGCGTGCGCGACGACGCGGCCGGCGCGAGCGAGGGGGACGCATGAGCCAGGCATCGAGCGGGCTGCCGCCGGACTTCGCGAACGAGCTGGTGATGCTCAGGCGCTCGCTGCACCGGATCCCCGAGCTCGGCTTCCGCGAGCAGAAGACGAGCGAGCTCTTGCGGTCGGTCGTCGGCCGCTGGGGCGAGCTCACGCCGATCGCCAAGACCGGCTTCTACGTGGACCTCGGCCCGGCGCGGGCCGAGCGAACGCTGCTCCTGCGCGCGGACATGGACGCGCTGCCGATCCAGGAGGAGACGGGGCTGCCCTATGCGTCGACCAACCCCGGGCGCATGCACGCTTGCGGGCACGACGGGCACATGGCGGCGCTGGCGGTGGCCGGGCGCCTCCTGAGCGTGGCGCCGCCCGAGGGGGTGCGCCTGCGCCTGCTCTTCCAGCCGTGCGAGGAGGGGGGAGGCGGCGCGCGCGCGTGCATCGAGGAGGGCGTGCTCGACGGGGTCGACGCGGCCTTCGGGATCCACCTGTGGAACGAGCTGCCGCTGGGCACGGTCGCGCTCACCACCGGCGGGATCATGGCGGGTGTGGTCGAGCTCGCGATCGAGGTCGTGGGGCAGGGCGGGCACGGGGCGCTGCCGCACCGCGCGCGCGACCCGATCGTCGCGGCGAGCCAGCTCGTCCTGGCGTTGCAGACGGTGGCGAGCCGGCGCGTGGCGCCGGTCGATCCGGTGGTCGTGACGATCGGCAGCGTGCACGGCGGCGACGCCTTCAACGTGATCCCGGCGCAGGTCTCGCTGACCGGCACGGTGCGTGCCTTCTCCGAGGAGGTGCTCACGGCGATCGAGGCGAGCGTGCGCGAGATCGCGCGCGGCATCGAGGCGGCGACCGGCACGCGCATCGAGGTCCGCTGGAAGCTCTCGACGCGGCCGACGGTCAACGATCGGCGGGTGGCGGCGATGGCGATCGAGGCGACCTCGCGCATGGTCGGCCTGCCGCGCGTGCTCACCGACTATCGCACGATGGCCGGCGAGGACTTCGGCGAGATCCTGCGCGAGGTGCCGGGGTGCTTCGCGCTCGTCGGCAGCGCCAACGCGACGCGCGGGCTCACCGAGCCGCACCACTCGCCGCGCTTCGAGTTCGACGAGGCCGCGCTCGGGCTGGCCTGCGATCTGCACCGCGCGGTGGCGACCGAGTTCGCCGAGGACGGGATCCCCGCCCTCGACTGAGTCGTAGGGGCGGCCCTCGTGGCCCCTCGTGGCCGCCCGTTACGAGGCGTGATCCATGATGCTCTGGACGCTCGGCTCGAAAGACCAGGGTCTCGCGCAGAGACGCAGAGGACGCAGAGGGCCCGGAACGGAGGTGATGGCTCAGCCCTTCTTGTCGCCGCCGCCGAAGAGGCCGCCGAGCAGGCCGGCGCCCTTCTCCGCGATGTCGTCCATGACGTCGCCGTCGCCGTCGGCGTCGAGGAAGGCGAGGGCGCCGCCGGCCTCCTGCTTGGCCTTGTCGCCGTCGGCCTGGAGGGACTGGGCGAGGCCCGAGGCGTCGAGGCCCTCGGCCTTCTTCTTCTGGTTGAGCGCGCCGAGCACGACCGGCGCGAGGCCGGCGAGCAGGTCGCCGATCTTGGAGACGTCGAGCCCGCTGCCGGAGGCGGCCTTGGCGACCTCGTTGGTCGCGGTCTCCTTCTTCTTGCCGAAGACGTGGCCGAGGATCTTCTGCCCTTCGGAGAGCAGGTCGGGCGCGGCAGCAGCGAGCTTGGCGGCGATGCCGCCGTCGTGCTTGTCGAGGGCCTTGTCGAGCTTGGCGGCGCCGTCACCGCTCTTGGTGTTCTTGGCGAGCGCCGAGACGATCGTCGGCAGCGCCGCGCCGATGGCCGACTTGGCCTGATTGGCGTCGATGCCGATCTTGGAGGCGAGCTTGCCGATCGCGTCGCCGGCGAGCTGTTCTTTGAGGGTGTCGAGGAGCGACATGGGTCACCTTCCGTGCAGTGTGTCCGAGGGGGTCGAAGCGCCGAACCTATTCGAAGAAGATCGTGTAGACCAGCGCCAGCGAAAACGCATCCGTGTGCTCGAGGTCGGTTACCACGAGCTCGTAGCGGGCGGTCAGGCCGAGCGCCCAGTCGCGCGCGGGGCGGTACTCGAGGCCCGCGCCGAGCGCGACCACCAGATCGGCCACCGGCGCCGCTGCCGGGTCGTCGGGGGCGCCATCGCGCACGAGCACGCCGACTCCGGCGGTGACGAAGGGCACCCAGGTGACGATGTCGATCACATAGTGGGCCTCGGCGAAGAGCGCGCCGCCCGGCCCGAGCGTGAAGGTGTCGTTGGGCAGGGTCACGCCGAGGTCGAGCGCGAGCCCGAGCTGGAAGAAGTCGCCGAGGCCGTGGCGCAGCCGGACGAAGCCGGACAGCCCGGCGCGAAACGCCGCGTCGCCCTCGGGCGGGGTCTCGACGAGGCCGCGAAAGGCCGGGCCGAGGGACAGCGCCCACTCGCCGTCCTCGGCGCGCACGGGGCGGGCCGTGGTCGCGCTGGCCCAGAGCAGGGCGGCGCCGAGGAGCGCGGGGAGGAGGCGGCGGCGGTGGGGCGACATCGCCTCGGAGATAAGCATCATCGGCGCGCAAAGCGAAGCGTTGACACCGGCCCGGGCGACCGGTAGTCATCCCCGACTCGTCGCACCGTAGGTGGCAAAGATGGCGAAGGCCAAGAAACACGTGATGACCAAGGAAGAGCTCCGGGCACCCGACGAGGTGCAGGTGGCGCTCCGCGGTTTCTGGGAAAAGCTCTACAAGTACCGCAAGGTGATGCTCATCGCCGTCGTCGCGCTGGTCGCGCTCGGCGTGGCGACGTGGATCATCGGCATGAGCAAGCGCTCGGGGATCGAGAGCCGCTCGGACGAGCTGCGTGAGGCGCTCGAGGCGATCGGCGCGCCGCTCGGGGAGGAGCCGGTGCTCGACCCGCGTCTGGCGAAGCTGCCGCGTCCGCCGCGCTTCGAGAACGAAGGCGCGCGCATCGCCGCGGCCGCCGACGGGCTCGGCAAGTTCATGGCGAGCCGCGGTGGCGACGACGTGGCCGAGCTGGTGGCGATCGCGCAGGCCAACGCCAAGCTCAACCAGGGCGACGCCGCGGGCGCGCTGGCCGACGCCGAGGCGTGGCTCGGCAAGTACGCGGGCTCGCTGGCGCGGCCGGTCGCGCTCGAGCTCAAGGCGCGAGCGGAGATCGCCGCGGGCAAGGCCGATGCGGCGCGCGCGACGCTCGACGCGCTGTCCAAGGCGGTCGGCCCCGGCGTGCTCAAGGCGCATGCGCTCGGGCTGCTCGGCGATCTCGACAACCCCGTGCTCAGCGGCGGCGCGGGCGACGTCGAGAAGGCCAAGGCCGCGTATCAGGCGGCGCTGGCGGCGCTGCCGCCCGAGGTCGAGGACCAGATGTCGATGCTGACCGGCAAGCCCGGTCTGCGCGGGCAGATCGAGAACCACCTGGCGCTCCTGCCCTAGGCGCGTGGTGAGGTCGCAACCGATGAAGTGGGTCGCGGCCATCGCCCTGTCCGTCCTCGGCGCGGCCTCGTGCGCGATCTTCCCGGCGGTCGGCAAGCTCGACGAGCGGCGGCTGGCGATCGAGTGGGCGACGAGCCTCTATTCGCTCGAGCCGTTCGCCTATCACCCGACCGAGGAGGGCCGGCCGCTCTACGTGAGGAGCAAGGACACGCCGGAGGCGGGCCTCGTCGTGGTGCCGTCGAAGGATCGGCGCGTGCGTGGGCTCGACGCGGCGTCGGGGCGGGTCGTGTGGGAGGTGGAGACGCGTGGGCCCAACGGCGCGCGCCCGGTCGATCTCGGGCCGCACGGTGCGGCGGGCGAGGTGATGGTCGCGTCGCTCGACGGGCGCGTCTATCGGCTCAACCAGCGCAACGGGCGCGAAGTCTGGGCGAGCCAGCACCCGGGCACGGCGGGGATCACCGCGTCGCCGACCATCGCGGGCCGAAGCGGTGATCCCGCGGCGCGCGTCTTCGTGACGAGCCTCGACGATCGCCTGACGGCGCTGTCGTTCGCGACCGGGGCCAAGCTCTGGCAGGTCGATCGGCCGCAGGAGCAGGAGCTGACGGTGACCGGCCAGGCAGGCGCTGCGGTCGCAAAAGATATGGTCATCACTGGGTTTTCCGGCGGCGATCTGATCGCGTTCGCGCAGGAGGACGGGGTCACGGTGTGGACCGCCGACCTCGCCGGGACCGACAAGCAGTTCGTCGACGTCGACACGACCCCGCAGGTCGTCGAGGTCAGCGAGGGGCACGTCGTCATCGCCGGATCGTTTTCGCGCGGGCTCTTCGGGGTCGGGCTCGATGACGGGGTGATCCTCTGGAAGCAGGCCGGGACGGGCTTTCAGACGCCGGCCGTGCTCGACGGGATCGCGTATGCGCCGCGGACCGATGGCCAGCTCTGGGCGGTCGAGGCCGAGAGCGGGCGCGTGCGGTGGGTGACGAAGTTCGACACCGGCTGGGCCGGCACGCCGGTCGCGAGCAGGAAGTACGTGCTCGTGCCGATCGGCGAGGCGCTCTCGCTGGTCGATCGCGGCTCGGGCCACGAGGTCGTTCGCTGGAGCGACGGGCGCGGCGTGCGCGCGACGCCGGAGCTGGCCTACGGATCGGTCTACGTGATCGGCAACAGCGGGGTCGCCTACGGCCTCGGGGTCTTCTGAGGGAGATGGCGATGCGGACGATCTCGACGGTGCAAGGGTCGAGGCTGCGCGGCCGCTTCTGGGTGATGGCGGTGGTGTTGGCGGCCTGCGGCGGCGACGAGGGCGGCGGCGGCGACACGAGCGCAGCCGGCGACACCGGCGCGAGCGACGGCACCGCGCCCGACGGCACCGCGCCCGATCCCGATGCGACGTCGCCGGGCGAGGTGGTCGCGAGCTTCTGCCGCGACGACGGCGAGTGCACGGGGCCGGGCGAGGTCTGCGACTGCCACGGCCAGTGCGTGGTCGCGGGCGGCACGCCGTGTACCGAGGACCGGAACTGCGGCGTGCCGCGCTGGTGCAACACCTGCACGGGCTTCTGCGAGGAGCAGGTCGGCGTGTGCGCACCGTGCGAGGAGGCGCGCGCGTGCCTCGATCTCGGGGCGTGCCTGCCGTATTCGGCGGGCGGGACGTACTGCGGGCTCGGGTGCGTGACGGCGGCCGGCTGTCCGCAGGGCTTCGACTGCGTGGCGGTGCCGGGGGTCGAGGCCAAGCAGTGCGTCGCGCGCTCCGGGGCGTGTGAGGATCTCGGCCTGTGCGAGCGCGACGGTGAGTGCCCGCTCGGGCAGATCTGCAGCGACGCGACGCGCACCTGCACCGCCGGGTGTGCCGAGGACGGGCAGTGTCAGAACGGCCTGGTGTGTGTGCTCGGGCGCTGCGTGCCGCCGTGCGGCGGTGACGGCGACTGCAACCCGCCGGCGACCTGCCAGGCGGGCAAGTGCAAGATCCCGGGCGCGTGCGAGGTCGCCAACGACTGTCCGGAGCCGGAGACCTACTGCAGCCGCGAGAGCGGGAGCTGCGAGCCGGGCTGCCAGATCGACGACGACTGCAAGGACGCGGCGATGCGCTGCGACGGCGGGCAGTGCGTCGCCAAGGGCTGCCTGCACAACTTCGAGTGCGCGCACGGGCGGGTCTGCGATCAGGCGAGCGGGAGCTGCGTGCCGTTTCCGGCGAGCGAGCCGCACTGCGCGACCTGCAACGCCGAGGCCGAGCAAAACGCGAGCTGCCCCGATCCGAACGTCTGCGTGCGCTTCCAGGGCGACGAGGAGGGAGAGGTGCTCGGCGACTTCTGCCTCGTGCCGTGCAAGGACGACCCGATCGATCGCTGTCCGTCGGGCTGGCAGTGCACCGAGGTGCAGGACCAGCAGTCGGGCACCTCGCAGTTCTTCTGCGTGCGCCAGTGCTACATCGATCCGGTGGGCGGCGGCTCGCCCTGAGGCGCGTGGCGGCCTGGGCCCGAGCATCGTGGGCGCTGCCGATCGCCGCCTTGGCGATCGCGATCGCCATCGCGTCGTCGGCGACGCCGCCGCGGCCGCTGTCGCGCGCGTTCGCGGAGGATGGGCGGCGCTTCGAGCTCACGCTGGCGGAGCGGCGCGCGATCTTTCGCGAGCTGGCGAACAACGACGCGAGGTGGCGCAACTTCGCGACGAGCAACTTCCCCGGGGACACCTGGGCGCAGGCCGACCACTGGACCGATCACATGTCGCAGCACGTGCGGCAGGTGGCGCGGCGGCGTGAGCTCTCGGTCGCGCAGGTCCTGCTCGTCTACGACGAGGGGCTGCACGCGGGTTGGCGCGCGACCAGCGGCAAGGCGCTGCCGGCGACCTGGCCGCCGCTGACGACGCGCAAGCGGTGATGGCGGGGTCCGAGCCGAGCGCGCCGCCGCCGGTCGCGCCGCTGCCGACGATCGACGCCGCGCTCGGGCGCACGCCGATCAGGCTCGCGCTGTGGATCCTGCTCGCGATCTGGTTCATGGGCACGTGGCTGTCCGAGCCATATCTCATCGGGCGCGGGCAGGACTGGGCCTACTTCGTGCACCACACGACGGTCGCGACGCGCAGCTGGCTCGAGTACGGCCAGATGCCGATGTGGAACCCCTGGTATTGCGGGGGGATCCCGGCGCTGGCCAACATCCAGACCGACGCGCTCTCACCCGATCTGCTCTTGACCCTGCTCTTCGATCAGCCGGTGGCGTCGGCGCTGAGGATCCTGCTCTTCATCGTGCTCGGGCTCGAGGGCACGTGGCACTTCGCGCGCCATCACGGCGTGCGCGGGTTCGGCGCGCTGGTGGCGGCGGCGGCCTTCGTCTTCTCCGGGCGCTTCATGATGGTCTTCTGGGACGGGCACCTGCCTTTTCTGGGCTTCGCGCTGATGCCGTGGGTGCTGCTCGGGCTCGAGCGCGCTTACGAGCGCCTGTCCTGGGGGCTCGTGAGCGCGCTCGGGCTGACCTGGATCTTCTTCTACGGCGGCGCGGTGGCGACGCCGCTCATCGTGACGATGATGGGCTTCATCGTCGTGCGCGACGTCTTCGAGCGGCTCGTGTGGCCGAGCGCGCTCGCGCCGCGTCGCCTGTGGTACCGGCCGCTCGTCGCGCTCGGCTTCATCGGGGTGATGACGGTGCTCTTGTCGCTGCCGCGGCTGGTGCCGGTCTTCGGCACGCTCATCGACTACCCGCGCACCTGGCGCGAGCCGGAGTCGCTCTCGCTCTGGCACGTGGGCGGCATGTTGTTCCGGCCGCCGCGCTCGTGGTCCTATTTCGACATCGGCACCTCGTATGTCGGGATCGGCGTGGGGATCGCGTTCCTGTCGGCGCTCCTCTTGCGCGAGCGCGCGCTGATGAAGCTCCTCGTCGCGGCGGTCGTGAGCTTCGATCTGGCGATGGGCGAGGCGGGGCCTCTGCACCTGTGGAAGCTCATGCACGCCTTCCCGGTGGTCGAGGACGTGCGCGCCGCGTTCCGCTTCACCTTCATGACCGCGCTCTTCGTGGCGATCGGGGCGGGGCGTGCGCTGTGGTGGCTCGAGACGTGGATCGCCGCGCGCGGCGCGCGGTGGTGGCAGGCGCGCCACGAACGGGGCAGGGTGGTGCCGCGCGGGGTGGTGGTGGCGGCGGCGCTCGGCGCCTCGGCGGCGGCCGCGCTGCTGGTCGGCGGGCACGGACCGCTCGCGACGCGGAGCCGCATCGCCGAGATCCCGCGGCTCGAGATCGGGCGCGCCGCGCCAGGCGACTTCCACCAGGCGCGCGGCACGCGCTGGATCGCGCAGGTCTGGCCGCGCGTGAACGTCGGCTCGATCGCGTGTTTCGAGGAGCAGCACTTCCCGCAGAGCGCGGCGCTGCGCGGCGATCGCAAGAAGGAGGAGTGGCTCGCTGAGGGCCGCGGCAAGGTGGCGCGTATGGGCTGGTCGCCCAACGAGATCGATCTGGAGGTCGAGACCGAGGCGGGCGGCGTGGTCGTCGTCAACCAGAACACGGCGCGCGGTTGGCGGGCCGAGGGCGGGCAGATCACCGAGGCGCCGGCGGGGCTCGAGGGGCTCCTGGCGGCGCGCGTGCCGGCGGGGCGGACGATGCTCAGGCTGACCTACGAGGAGCCGGGGATCGTGCCGCTCCTTGCCGTGAGCTGGGCGACCTTGCTGGCGATGGCGGGCTGGGCGCTCTGGGCGTTGCGGCCGCAGCGCAGACGCCACGGCGGCGCCGACCACGATTGAATGAACGCCGCTCGGGCGTGCGCCGCATCGCTCGCGCCCCTCCGGAGCGCTTGCCCGGCACGGCGCACCGGCGCATCCGCGGCGGCGACGGAGGTGGTATGGCTGAGCGCATCGAGGTCGCGGTCGAGGGCCGGGTCGCCGATGGGATCGCCTTCCTTCCCGAGGGCGCGGGTCCGTCTCCGCTGGTCGTCTTCTTCATGGACGCGGGCGGGCTCCGACCCGCGCTCACGCACATGGGAGAGCGCCTCGCCGCCACCGGCTACGTGGTCGTGCAGCCGAACCTGTATTGGCGATCGGGTCCCCTTGCGCCCTTCGACTTCGCGACCGTGTGGACCGACCCGCGCGAGCGGCAACGCATCTTCGCACTGATGAACGGCTTCACCCTCGCCCAGGCGAAGGTCGGCATTGACAAGTTAGGAGTCCTAAGTTATGACCTGGGCATGACGCCGAAGAACCCCAACCCTTTCGACGAGGACAGCGAGCCGCTCGCGTCGCGCATCGCCACGGGCCTGCACAAGATCGGGCTCGCGATGAAGCAGCAAGCCTGGCAGCAGGCCAACGACGAGGGGCTGTCGGCCACCCAGGGGCAGATCCTCGCCGCCCTGGTGGCACACGGCCCCCTGACCGGCTCGGAGCTGAGCGTGCGCCTCGGAGTGACCCTGCCGACGATCAGCGACTCGGCTCGGGTGCTCGCCGACAAGAAGCTCGTCACGAAGTCTCCCGATCCGCGTCACCCGCGCGCGAGCCTGCTCAGGCCGACCAAGCGCGGCGCGGCCCTCGGTGCGCGCGCTCGCTCGTGGCCGGAATTCATGGCCGCCTCGCTGGTCGACCTGACGGCGGAGGAACAGCGCGCGTTCTTCTCCGGCGTCGTCAAGATGATCCACGCCCTGCAGCAGCAAGGGCTCATCCCGTTGGGCGGGATGTGCGTCACCTGCACGCACTTCCGCCCCAACGTCCGCGAAGGTGCGAGTCCGCATCATTGCGCGTTCGTCGATGCGCCGCTGGCGAGCGAGCAGCTCCGCGTCGAGTGTGCCGAGCACGAGCTCGCCGCCGAGGGGACGCGCGCAGCGCTCTGGGCGCGGTTCATACGTCCCGGCTGAGCGATCTCGTCGCGCACGTCCGGATACCAGCTTCCGCGGCCACCTCGGCCGACGGAGAGAGCGGAGCTTTGCTCCGAGAAGGAGACGAAGAGATGATGAGCGAGATCCCCGGATACACCTATGGCACCGCTGCGGTCGCCGCGTCCCCCGTGACGCTCGCCGACTTCGAGCAGATGAAGGCGAGCGTGCTCTTCGGTGACGATGACGTGAGGTACCTGCGTACGTCCCATGACGTGGTGAAGGATCAGGTCGAGGCGATCCTCGACGTCTGGTACGGCTTCGTCGGGAGCCAGCCGCACCTCCTCGCGTCGTTCACTGCCAAGTCCGACGGCAAGCCGCTGGGCGACTACCTCGGCGCCGTGCGCAAACGCTTCGCTCGCTGGATCCTCGACACCGCGCGCGCCGAATACGACCAGACCTGGCTCGACTACCAGCACGAGATCGGCCTGCGCCACCACCGCGCCAAGAAGAACGAGACCGACGGCGCGGCGTCCACGGAGATCGTGCCGTTCCGCAACCTCTTCGCCCTCGTCTTCCCGGTGACGTTCACGCTCCGCCCCTTCCTGGCCAAGCAGGGCCACTCGGCCGAGGACGTCGAGCGCATGTACGCGGCGTGGGTCAAGTCCTGCATCCTCCAGGTCACGCTCTGGAGCCATCCCTACGTCAAGGACGGAGACTTCTGATCGACCGCCAGGCGCGGTGCGCGCCCGGTGTGATGGGCTCGAGGTCCCGCGCCGGGTGCGATTGCCGGTGGCGCAGCGGAGCGAACCGGTGTGAAGTACGCGCGTGAGCGAAACGTGTCAGCGGGTGGTCTACGTCGTGCCGTGCTTCGACGAGGCGAAGCGCCTCGATGCGGCGCCGTTTCACGAGCTCGTCGCCGACGAGCGCGTCGGCGTGATCGCGGTCGACGACGGCTCTCGGGACGCGACGCGCGCGATCCTCGAGCGCATCGCCGCGGAGCTCGGGGGGCGCATGCGGGTGCTCGCGCTCGACGACAACCGCGGCAAGGGCGAGGCGGTGCGCGCGGGCATGGCCGCGGCGCTCGGCGAAGGTGCGGCGATCGTCGGCTATGCCGACGCGGACTTCGCGACGCCGCCGAGCGAGCTCTCGAGGCTCCTGGACGAGCTCGAGCGGCACCGGGTCGAGGTCGTGCTCGGCGCGCGGATCCTGCGCCTCGGGGCGGACATCCGGCGCAACGAGATCCGGCATTACGCCGGGCGCGTCTTCGCGACGGTCTCGGCGCGCACGGTCGGGGTGCCGATCTACGACACCCAGTGCGGGGCCAAGCTCTTCCGGCGGAGCGCGGCGTTGGAGGCGTCCCTGGAGGAGCCGTTCTCGTCGCGCTGGAGCTTCGACGTCGAGCTCCTGGCGCGGCTGGTGGGTCGCCTGCCGACACCGCGCGGCGTGACGATCACGCCGGCGCAGGTGTTGGAGGTGCCGCTCCTGCAGTGGCACGACATCGGCGGCTCGAAGCTGCGTCTGCCGGGCATGGCGCGCGCCTTCGCCGACCTGCTCGGGCTCTTCGCGCGCGCCGAGCTGGGCGCGATCAGACAGCGACGAGCGAGCGCTTCCCGCCGTAGGTGACCGCGTGTGACGGCACCTGCACGACGTGGCCCTGGGCGCGCAGCTCCTCGTCGATGAGCTGATCGAGCTGCTCGCTGGTGCGGCGCAGCATGGCCTGGCGTTCGTGAAACGGCAGAAAGGCGGACTTGAAGCCGTTGAGGATCAGCTGGCGCACCTGCCAGATGTCGAGGTCGAAGGTCGTCACGGCGCGGTGCAGCTCGGTCGTGACGGTGGTGTCGGTGATGAGGCGGTTGTCGGTGTTGATCGTCACCCGGATCCCGAAGTCGAAGTAGAACTTGAGCGGGTGGTTCTTGAAGTCGTCGACGGCGCGGGTCTGCACGTTCGAGGTCAGGCAGACCTCGAGCGGGATGCGGTGGTCGTTGACGTAGTTGAGGAGGTCGCCGTCTTCGCGCAGGCGCGTGCCGTGGCCGATGCGGTGGGCGCCGCAGACGTGGATCGCCTGGTGGATCGACTCGGGGCCGTAGGCCTCGCCGGCGTGGCAGGTCGAGTTGACGTTGTTGCGGCGCACGAGGGCGAACGCGCTCGAGAACTTCTTGGCGGGGTAGTCGTACTCGGCGCCGGCGAGGTCGAAGCCGACGACGCCCTTGTTCTTGTAGGCGACGGCGAGCTCGGCCAGGCGCACGGACTGCTCGGGCGCGATGTGGCGGATGCCGCAGATGATGACGTTGCAGATGATGCCGTGGTCGCGGCGCGCGTCGGTGAGGCCGTTGATCACCGCCTCGACGATGCGCGTCATCGGCAGGCCGTGCGCGGTGTGGAGGATGGGCGCGTAGCGGACCTCCATGAGCTTGACGTTCTCGCGCGCGGCGTCCTCGGCGAGCTCGTAGGCGACCCGGTAGAGGGCCTTCTCGGACTGCAGCACCGAGAGGGTGATGTCGAAGGCCTTGAGGTAGTCGTTGAGATCATGACAGATCTCACCCATGTGCATCGCCTTGGCGAGGCCGTCCGGGTCGGACGCGGGCAGGGTGACGCCCTGCTCGGCGGCGAGCTCGAGGATCGTCGTGAGCCTGAGCGAGCCGTCGAGGTGCACGTGCAGGTCGGTCTTGGGGAGGCGCTTGAGGAACTCGAGCGTCGGGATGATGCGGGGCTTCGATTCGTTCTGGGTCATGGCTTGCCCTTCCTTCGATTAATTCCGAGGAAGATAGGCCGCGGCGCAGGCTCGGGCAAGCGACGATTCCAGGGCTCGACGCGATCGGGCACGCGGCGCTATCCTGCGCGCATGTCACAGCATCAGCCACGGCGTCTGGCGGCGGTGTCCTGGCGGCGGATCGCGGCCCTCGTGCCCGTGGTGCTGCTGGTGGCGTGCGCGCCCGCGGCGGGCGGCGTGCCTGGGGCGGTGTTGGGGATCGCGCTCTTCGTGGGGGCGCTGGCGCTGATGACGCCGGGCCGGCGCGCGGCGCCCGAGGCGAGGGCCGGCGCGCCGATCGGCTGCGACGGCTGGGAGCATCGCTCGTGCGAGGGCGGTCGCATCCAGACGCAGTGCTGCCCGAAGGGGGCCAAGTGCAACTTCCGCGACGAGCCTTATCTCATGTGCGGTCATGGACTGTGCACGACGAGCGGCGACCTCGGGCGCTGCCCTTCGCCCGAGCCTGCGATCTTCACGAGCGTCGACGGGCCGGGCGGGCAGAGCGAGGAGGCGTGCAAGGCGACCCATGGGAGCTGGCAGCTCGTCTGTGCCAAGAAGGTGGTGGTCGCGGCGTGCCTGCCGCCGATGCCGACGAACTACATGGGCCCGGGCATGAACCCGCCGTTCAAGACCTGCGGCAAGGGGCCGCGTCTGGTGAGCGACGCGCCGGCCGCGGGTGAGCGCTGCACGACGCACGTGCTCGCCGAGGACTGCTACCCGACGAAGACGGAGCTCGGGCAAGACAAGTGCCTGGGCGGGTGGCAGAAGGTCTGCCTCGGCGGCAAGGTCGAGGAGCGCTGCCTGCCGGTCTCGTTCGAGGACAAGCGCTGGCCGGCGACGGAGTACGTCATGTGCGACGATGGCAAGTGCGCGGTGGGCAAGGACGAGACGAAGGTCTGTCGGCCTTGAGGCTAGGGCACGCGGGCGAGCCGTTCCGATCGATGCACGAGGCGCTGGTCGGGGTGGCGATCGACTGGGCGGCACTCGATCGGCGCGAGGTGCCGGCCGAGCTCCTCGCGCGGGCGCAGGCGGCGTGGTCGGGGCGCGTGCAGAGCGAGTACCAGTCGATCCAGGTGATGACGCGCTTCCTGCAGGAGGTGCTGGCGGCGGGTGATCCGCTGGAGGTGCAGGCGGGCGCGGTGATGGCGATCCGCGACGAGGTGCGGCACGTGGCGCTGACGGCGGCGGTGGTCGAGCGCCTGGGCGCGACGCCGCTCTTGCCCGAGCCGCTGGAGCACCGCGAGGCGGCGGCTTTCTTGGCGCTGCCGGCGGCGCAGCGCGCGCTCGGCACGGCGATCACCATGCTGGCGGTGAACGAGACGGTGTCGGTGGCGCTGATCGAGGACCTGCAGGCGCGTGCGACACACCCGGTGATCCGGGCGGTGCTCGACGCGACGCTGAGCGACGAGGGCGAGCACGGCGACTTCGGCTGGGCGTACGTCGCGGCGTCGCTCGGGCGCTTCGACGGCGAGGGGCGTGACTACGCGCGGGCGTGTGCACAGAGCGCGGTCGAGGGGCTGGCGGGGCCGGCGCGGGCGCGGATCGCGGAGCTGGCCGTGAACGAGCGTGCGCTCGAGCGCTGGGCGGAGCCGGAGCTGGCGCGCTGGGGCCTGAGGAGCCCCGAGCGCGAGGCCCTGGTGATCGTCGAGGCGATCGAGCGGCGGGTCATGCCGCGCCTGGCGGCGTTGGGGATCGGGTAGGCCAGCTCAGTCGCAGGCGGGAGGATCGCCGGGGCAGGTCTCGAGCGCGAGCACCTGCTCGAGCTCGTCGCCGGCCTCGAGGGCGAAGAAGTCGCTCTCGGCGCGGGCGACCTTCTTGCGCGCGGAGTCGTAGCCGAAGCCGATGAGCTGTACGTCGGGGTTGGGCACGAGGTCCTCGAAGGCCATGCCGGTCGAGTCGCAGTCGACCTTCTGCGGCTCGCCGACCGGGGTGCCGACGGTGCTCGCCTCATAGTAGAGGAAGACCTCGACCTCGGTGATCCCGGCGGTCGAGCAGCGACCTCCGCCCGGGAGGTTCCAGTCGACGTTGATCACCGCGGGCTTCTGGCCGAGCACGATCTCGGAGGTCTCGGCGGTCTTGCCCTCACTGACGTTCTGGCGCGCGAGCTTGCCGAGGTAGGTGCCCTTCCCGGCGGCGGTGAAACCTTCGACCTCGATGGCGTAGCTGCCGGGGGCGATCTCGGGGATCTCGAGCGTGCCGCTCCTGGCGTCGGTCGCGCACGGGCCGTTGACGCTCGAGATCTCCTCGTCGCCCTTGAGCACGCGCGCCTCGACGGTGGTCAGGTTGCGCGAGCCGCAGGTGGCGCTGGTCGGCCCGTGGTTCCACTTGATGACGAGCGCACCCGGCTTGACCGGATCGTCGCCGCAGGCCGAGAGCGCGGTCGCGCCGAGGAGGAGGAGCGTGAGGGCGGGGGTGCGCAGCATGGGGAGGTCTCCGGGTGGGCGGGTCGCGATGAGACTATCGAAGGGTTGGCCGGGTGGAGTCAACTGGAGGGCGGCGGCGGTTACGCAATGCGATGTCGACACGTCCGCGGGGCTCATCTATGGTCCCGCGCCTCGGTCTCGTGACCGGGCGGAGGGTGTGGCGTGTCGTCTGCCGAGCTGATGAAGAAGGTGGTCTCGCTGTGCAAGCGGCGGGGGTTCGTGTTCCAGTCGTCCGAGATCTATGGCGGCCTGAAAAGCGCCTATGATTACGGACCTTTGGGTGTCGAGCTCAAGCGCAACCTGATGTCGGCGTGGTGGCGCGACATGGTGCACAAGCGCGAGGACGTCGTCGGGCTCGACGCGTCGATCGTGATGCACCCGCGCGTGTGGGAGGCCTCGGGCCACCTCGCGGGGTTCTCGGATCCGCTGGTCGACTGCAAGGTCTGCAAGGAGCGCTTCCGCGCCGACAAGGCGCCGCGCGTCCTGCCGGGCGACGAGGTGACGCTGATCTTCCCCGACAAGGGCGCGGCCAAGGTGGCCGAGGAGCTCGTCGCGAAGCAGTTCGGTGTCACGCTCGCGCGGCGCGACAAGGAGCTCGCCGGCGCGCGGGCCGAGCGCGGCTACGTGTGCCCGAACTGCGGCTCGCCGTACCTCTCGGACGAGCGGCAGTTCAACCTGATGTTCAAGTCGTCGCTGGGGCCGACCGATCCGCTCGGCGAGGTGGCGCAGGCGATCGAGGGCGGGGCGCTGTCGGGGCTCTCCGGGCGGGAGCTCAGGGCGAAGCTCGAGGAGCTGACGAAGCCGCCGGCGGTCTATCTGAGGCCCGAGACCGCGCAGGCGATGTTCGTGCAGTTCGTCAACATCCAGCAGTCGATGTCGCTCAAGGTGCCGTTCGGGATCGCCCAGATGGGCAAGAGCTTCCGCAACGAGATCACCGTCGAGCACTTCATCTTCCGCTCGTGCGAGTTCGAGCAGATGGAGATGGAGTTCTTCTGCGAGCCGGGCACCGACGACCACTGGATGCAGTACTGGGTCGAGCAGCGCATGGCCTGGTGGCAGAAGTTCGCGAACGACAAGACGAAATTCAAGCTGCGCCCGCACGAGCCCGACGAGCTCGCGCACTACGCCAAGGGCTGCTTCGACATCGAGTACGACTACCCGTGGGGCTGGGGTGAGCTCGAGGGGATCGCCAACCGCACCGACTACGACCTCGGCAAGCACGCCGAGCACTCGGGGCAGAAGCTCGACTACTTCGACGCCGAGAACAAGAAGCGCTACGTGCCCTACGTGATCGAGCCGGCCGCGGGCGCGACGCGCGGGGTGCTGGTCTACCTCCTCGACGCCTACACCGAGGAGGAGGTCGAGACGCCGCGCGGCGACAAGGAGACGCGCGTCGTCTTGAGGCTCCACCCCGAGCTCGCGCCGATCAAGGTCGGCGTCTTCCCGCTGGTCAAGAAGGACGGCATGCCCGAGCTCGCGCGCAAGGTGGTGCAGCGCTTCTTCGAGCGCGGCATCAACGCGAAGTACGACGAGCAGCACGCGATCGGGAAGCGCTACCGGCGGCACGACGAGATCGGCACGCCGTGGGGGCTGACGATCGATCACCAATCGCTCGAGGACGGCACCATCACGATCCGCGATCGCGACACGATGGCGCAGCGGCGCATCGCCATCGACGGCGCGGTCGAGGAGATCGAAGGGCTCCTGCGCGCGGCGCGATAGCGGGAGGCGGCCGCGCGGTCGCTCGCGCGGCGGGGCTCAGGGGGCTCGCAAGGGCTTGTGCATCGGGCGGCGCTCGACCTGCTCGGGGCCTTCCTTCGGGATGATCACGACGAGCCACTCGCCGGCGTGGCTCGGCATGTAGCGGCGCACCAGCTCGAGCGTGAGCATGCCCTTGTCGTGGGTGACGCGCGGCGCGGGCTCCTTGTCGAGGATGGCGACGCCGTCGAAGAGGGCGACGTTCATGAAGCGCACGAGCTCGTCGGTCGGCGGCGGCTTGGCGAGCCAGCCGCGCTCGCGCGCGAAGTCGGCCAGGGTGCGCTCGCCGTGGCGGCCGTAGCCGACGCCGCTCTCGGCGTCGAGCGGCAAGCGCAGGACGCCGGTGCCCGGGTAGGCGTCGGGGAAGGCGGCCACCGCGACGACGGTGGAGAACGGGCCGGGCTCTGTGCGGGTGACGATGCGCTCGCGTGGGTACTCGGCGGCGAGCTTGGTCTCGAGGCGCTCGTGTGCCGCCTCGAGGGCCTTCTTGACGACCTCGGGGTAGGCGGGCGCGGGCGTGTTCGGCGGTGGAGGCGGTGGCGCCGCGGAGGTCGCCGGCGCGAGGAGCGGAGCGACGAATAGGGAGAGGAGGATCGGTAGGCCGGGTCGCGCCATCGCGCACCTCCGAGTCGAAGATCGAGAGCGTCCGGAAAGAGTCTCATCGGGCCCTGGAGGATGCAACCCGGAGGCCCCCGAGGGAGGCGGTCGGGCCCGCCGGGCGCGGCCCGCGTCGGGTTGTCGCGCCTGGGTTTGCGTGGTATCGCCACGTGCACCGGTGGCACCCGTATCGGTCGCCCGTTCAGGTGATGGCAGGCAGATGACCACAAGCGGATCGGAATCTTTGGATGTCGTGCGCACCGGGCCGCCGAACGTGCCGATCGCGGGCTTCTTCGAGCGAGCGCTCGAGGCCGACGAGGTCCGCGGCGAGGCCGAGGTCGACGAGGTGCTGCGGGCGCTCGGCGACGGGCGGGCGTTCGTGCGCAGGAACGCGGCGCAGTGGCTCGGCGGTGCCGAGGCGGCGCGCGCGACGAGCGAGATCGCGCGTGCGGTGGTGGCTGCGCTCGGTCCGCTGGGCCGGGATCCGGATGCGGGCGTGCGCGTCGAGGTGGCGCGCGCGCTCGGCGTGGTCGGGGGTGACGAGGCGGTCGCGGCGCTGGTGCAGGCGCTGGCGGACGGGTCCGCCGAGGTGCGTGGGCAGGCGGTCCAGGCGCTCGGGACGATGGGCGTCGAGGTGCTGGGCGCGATGCTCGGCGCGGTGCGCGCGACCGATCCGCAGGTCGCGGAGCGCATGGTGGCGGGCGTGCGTCAGGTGGTCGTGCGCCACGGGGCGAGCGCGGTGCAGGGGCTGGCCGACGCGCTCCGGGCCGAGCGCGCGCTGAGCTCGCTGGCGCGCGAGGTCGGGTGCAAGGCGCTCAGCGATCTCGGCCAGGCGGCCGAGGACGCGGTGCCGTCGCTGCTCACGCTGCTCAAGGACCCGGCGGACGAGGTGCGCGCGGCGGCGGCCTCGGCGCTCGGCTACATCGGGGTCGACGACGCGATCGTGCTCGACGATCTCAAGGCGCTCTTGCAGGACAAGGTCTTCCCGGTGCGACGCCAGGCCGCGCTGGCCGCGGCGCGACTTCAGGGGCGGCCGCTCGACGATCGGCGCCCGGCCGAGCCGCGCGTGGTGCCGATCGAGGGCTTCGAGCAGGAGGTGCTCTCCGCCGAGGCGATGCGCGAGCGCGTTGTGGCGGCTGGCGGCGGTTCGGCGCTGATCGGCACGCTGGTGCACGCGCTCAACGACGGGCGCGAGGTCGTGCGTGAGAACGCCGCGCGCGCGCTCGGGGCGCTGGCCGAGGGCGGGGCCGGTGGACTCGAGGTCGCGGCGCGGCCGCTGGCGATGGTCCTGCGCGACGCGGTGATCGACGTGCGGCGCGCGGCGGCGGAGGCGCTGCACGCGCTGGGCGCGCAGGCCGAGCCGGCGACCTGGTATCTGACGAGCGCGCTGGGCGAGCCGGACGAGGTCGCGCGCGAGGCGGTGATCGCGGCGCTGGTCGGGCTCTTCCCGGAGTCCGAGGCGTTCTTGATCGAGGCGCTACGCTGCGATCCTGATGCGGCCGAGGCGGGGATCTTCGTCGTCTGGCGGCGGCTCGAAGGGCGCGGGGTGCCGGGGCTGGTCAAGGCCCTGGATGACGCCTCCGGCCTCATCCGGGCGAACGCGGCGCGCGCGCTGGAGCGCATGGCCCGCCTGGGGGCGGCCGATGCGCTGGGTGCGCTTCGGGCGCGGTTGGCCGACCCGCTCGGCATGGTGCGCGCGGCGGCGCAGGCGGCGATCGACGAGATCGAGGGCGGCCGGCCGCGGCCGGTGACCGCGCTCGAGCCGGACCTCATCGCGATCGATGGCTTCTACGATGCGCGTCTGAACGACGAGGTCCTGGCGGGTCAGGTCGCGGCGGCGCGCCTCGAGCAGCTCGCGCGCCACCTGCGCGACGGGCGCGCGAACGTGCGCGCCAACGCGGCCTCGCTGCTGATGCACCAGACCGACGCCGACGCGCTCGCGCCCGTCTTGCCGGGGCTTCAGGTGCTCGCGCGCGACGAGGCGCACGAGGTGCGCAAGACGGCGCTGAGCGCGCTCGGGGTGCTCATCGATCGGGGCGCGGCGCCGTTCGAGCCCTACGCGGAGTCGTTGGTCTGGGGGTTGCGCGAGCGCGTGACGCTGGTGCGCAACGCGGCGCGCGAGGCGCTGGAGCGGCTCGGTGAACGCGCCCTGCCGGCGCTCATCGCCGGGCTCGAGGGCGGCGACGAAAAGCTCGTCGCCGAGATCGGGGCGCGCTGTCTCGCGCTCGGGACGGGGGCCATCGAGCCGCTCGCCGCGGCGCTCTCGCCCGCCAGCCCCGAGCTTCACGCCGGCGCGCTGACGGTCCTGCGCGCCTTCGAGCGCGAGGTGCTGCCGGCCGAGCTGCGGGCGACGGCGCTCTCGCTCGCGACGGCGGAGGAGCGCGCGGTGCGCGCGGCGGCGGCGCAGCTCATCGCGCGCATCGACGGGCGCGATCAGATCCCGGTCGCGCTCGAGCCGTTGCCGATGCCGGTCGCCGGCTTCGACGAGGTCGTGCTGACGCCGGACGAGCTGGCGGCCGGCGCGGCCGCGGGCGGCGCGGCGCTCTTCACGCAGCTCCTGCGCGACGGGCGCAAGGTCGTGCGCCTCAATGCGGCGAATGCGCTCGGAGCGCTGGGCGCGGCCGGCGCCGAGGGGCTCGAGCAGGCGGCGCGCCCGCTGGCGATGCTGCTCCGCGACGCCGATCGCGACGTGAGGCTCGCGGCGATCGGCGCGCTGGCGGCGCTCGGCAAGCACGCGCTACCGGCGGCTCCGTTCATGAGCGGTGCGCTCGCCGAGCGCGACGCCGAGGTGCGCGAGGCCGCGGTGCGCGCGCTGGCCGGCCTGCACCCGGAGGCCGAGGAGGCGCTGATCGAGGCGCTGCGGGTCGACAGCGACGTGGCGGCCGAGGGGATCTCGCTGGTCTGGTATCGGCTGGGCGGGCCTGGCGTGCCCGGGTTGGAGAAGGCGCTCGCGCACGGCTCGGCGCTGGTGCGGTTGAACGCGGCCCGCACGCTCGAGCTGATGGCGCGGCAGGGCGCGGCCACGGCGCTCGGCGCGCTCTCCGAGCGCCTCTCGGATCCGGTGCGCCAGGTGGCCGCGGCGGCGCAGTCGGCGATCGAGATGATCCAGGGCACGCGGCCGCGACCGGTCGTGGTGCTCGAGCCAGATCCCATTGATATCCCTGGATTTTCAGAGGGCCTCGTCGACGACGAGGTGCTCGCCGCGCACAAGGACGCTGCCGGGCCCGAGCGCCTCCTGCGTCAGCTCCGCGACGGGCGCGCCTTCGTGCGCGCCAACGCCGCGCTCCTCCTGCGGCACCACGCCGACTCGGACGAGGTGGCACGCGCGCTGCCGACGCTGGCGGTCCTGGCGCGCGACGAGGCGGTCGAGGTGCGGGCGCGCGCGATTCGGGCGCTGGGCTCGCTCGTCGCCGGCGGGGCCGCGTCGGTCGAGACCTATGCCGACGTGCTCGTGCGCGCGCTCGGGGATCGCGCGCCGGCGGTGCGCGAGGCGGCCGCGGCCGGGCTCGGCGAGCTCGGGGAGCAGGCGTTCCCGGCGCTGGCGCTCGGGCTCGCCGACGAGCAGGCGCTCGACGGACTCGCGCCGATCTTCCTCCGCCTCGGGGAGGGCGCGCTCGCGGCGCTGCCCGATGCGCTCTCGCCGCTCACGCCGGAGCTCCATCTCGGGGCGCTCACGGTGCTCCATCACTTCCCGCGTGAGGGGCTCTCGCCCGCCCGCCCGCTGGTCGCGGCGCTGCTCGGCTCACACGACCCGGCGGTGCGCGGCGCCGCGGTGCGTCTGCTCGACAAGATCGACGGCAAGGACCTCCTGCCCGCGGCGGCCGAGCCGCTGCCGTTGCCGCTGCCCGGCTTCGCCGACGCCCTCATCCCGACCGAGACCCTGGCCGAGGCGGCCGCCGAGCTGCGCTTCGACCTCCTGCAGCGCGCGCTCAACGACGGGCGCGAGATCGTGCGCGCCAACGCGGCGGCGGCGCTGGGTGTGCTCGGCTCGGCGCACGAGCTGGCCTGGCCCCTCCTCGTGCGCGCGCTCAAGGATCCCTCCGATGACGTGCGGGTGCGGGCGGCCGAGGCGCTCGGCGCGATCCCGCCGCGCCGCGACGTCGCCTTCGATCTCGTCAAGCGCCTCGACGATCGCTCGCCGCGCGTGATCGCGGCCGCTGAAGCGGCCCTGGCAGGCTACGGCGAGCACGCGCTCGACGCCTACCTCTTCGCGCTCGACGACCGGCCCGAGCTGGTCGGCCATGCCATCCTGCCGATGATGGCGAGCCTCGGCGACAAGGCGCTCGACAAGCTGGTGCTCGCCATGCGCTACGACTCGCCGTTCGTGCGCCTCAACGGGCTCATCGCGCTCCGGCTCCTCGACAAGGATCTCGCGCTGCGCGCGCGCGGCGCAGTCGCCGAGGCGCGCAAGGACGAAGACCGCGAGGTGCGCCTCGAGGCGCTGCGCACGCTCGACTGGCTCGACGGCGTCGAGCACGTGCTCCTGCGCGAGCCGCGCACGCTGCCGACCGAGGACTTCGCCGACGGGATCGTGCCCGCCGATCGCCTCGAGGCCGCCGCGCGCGCGTATGACGAAGGCGCGCTCGGCGAGCTCCTCTTCGACGGACGGCGCGTCGTGCGCGAGAACGCCGCGCGTGCGCTCGGGCTCATCGGCCGCTACCACCCGTGGCTGCCGCTGCTCCTCAAGGACAGCGTCGGCGCCGTGCAGGTCGCCGCGGCCGAGGCGCTGGTGCAGCTCGGCGACCAGGCGCTGCCGGCGGCGCGCGCCCTGACCTCGGCGCTGCTCGAGGACGAGGCGGCGGTGCGCGAAGCGGCGCGCGAGGCGCTGCTCGCCTTCGGCGACAAGGCGCTGCCGGTCCTGATCGACGGGCTCTGGGCGCCGGCCGACGTCGCGCGCAAGACGGTCGTGCCCTTCATCGAGGCGCTCGGCAAGGCGGCGACCCCGGCGATCATCGAGGCGCTCGACCACCCGTCGCAGCTCGTCGTGCTCAACGCGCTGCAGACGCTCGGGCGCTTGTACTCGACCGATCCGAAGGGCGCGCTCGAGGGCATGTCCAAGGTGACGGCGCTGGTGAAGAACCCGCTGCCGGCCATCATCGGCGCCGCGCAGAAGTGCCTCTTCCGCCTCGAGGGGCGCACGCCCGCCGAGTTCCAGAAGGACCCGGTGCCGATGCCGATCGTCGGCTTCGACAAGGGGCCGCTGTCGGTCGACACGCTGCGCGCCGAGGCGCCGGCGCTCGACCTCGAGTGGATGATCTCGGCGTTTTCCGACGGTCGCCCGATCGTGCGCGAGAACGCGGCGCGCGCGGCCGGGTTCATGCCGAACGCGCTCCCGCATCTGCTCGGGCCGCTGACGGTCGCGCTCAAGGACGGGATCCCCGAGGTGCAGGTCGCCGCGGCCGACGCGTTCGCGACGCTGCGCGCGGCGGACGACGTCGCCATACCGGCCTTGACCTTCGCGCTGCGCAACGCGACCGAGCGGGTCAAGCGCGCGTGCATGGTGGCGCTCGACGCGTATGGTCCCAAGCGCGTCGCCGACGAGCTCGTCAAGCACCTCGTCGGGCGCGAGGACTGGATGCTGGTGACGATCGCCAAGGTCGTCTCGCGCATGTCCGAGGTGCTGGTGCCGGCCCTGGCGAGCTTCGCCAAGCGCCAGGACGCGAGCCTCATCGCGCGTGAGAACGCCGTACGCGTGCTCGCGGACCTCGGGCAGAAGGCGCGCGCGGCCGAGCCGATCCTGCTCGAGCTCCTGCCGGAGATGGAGGGCATGCTCGCGTGCAAGGCGGCCTTCGCGCTCGGCGCGGTGGCGCGCCCCTCGAAGGAGCTGATCGAGGCGATGCAGGCGCGCCTGCAGGTCGATCCGCGACCCTCCTTGCACAAGGAGATCCGGCAGGCGGTGAAGATCCTCAAGCGCCGCATGCCCGTGGGCGCCGGAGCTTCGGCCGCGGCGTGAGAGAGGCCGTGCGCCATCCAGCCACAGACGGGGAGATGATGGAGATCGAGTTCTACTTCGACATCGCGTCGACCTACAGCTACCTCGCGTCGACCCAGATCGACGCGCTCGGCGAGCGGGTCGGCGTGCCCGTGCGCTGGCGGCCCTTCCTGCTCGGCGGCGTGATCAAGGCGACAGGCAATCGCACGCCGATCGAGGTGCCCGCCAAGGCGCGCTACATGCTGATGGACCTGAAGGACTGGGCGGATCTCTACGGCATCGCGATCAACTTCCCGGCGAAGTTCCCGCCCAACGCCCTGCCGGTGCAGCGCGTGCTCACCGCCGTCGCGATGCAGTCCGAGGACCGGGTGCGCCCGCTGGCGCAGGCCCTCTTCAAGGCGTACTGGGTCGACCGCCAGGACATCTCCGATCTCGGCGTGCTCGCGCACCTCATCGACGCCGCCGGCTTTCCGAGCGTCGAGCTCCTCGCGCGCGCGCAGGATCAAGAGGTCAAGGATCGCCTCCGCCAGACGACGGACGAGGCCGTGCAGCGCGGCGCCTTCGGCGCGCCGACCTTCTTCGTCGGCAAGCGCATGTTCTGGGGCAACGATCGCCTGCCCCTGCTCGAGCGCTACCTCGAGGCCAACAAGACCCGCTGACCGAGCGCCGTGCTCCCAGCCGCGAGCTCAGAAGGAGAGTACGCGGAACTTGCCTTCGCGCTCGACGAAGCGCATCGCGTAGCGCGTCTCGGCGCCGCCCTCGCTCAGGCGCACATCGGCGCGCACGAGGTTCATCGGCGCGCGCGCGCGGCAGCCGCCGACCGCCTCGCCGGGCAGGATGGCGCTGCGCCTCGCGACCGCCAGCCCACCCGCCGCGAGCACCGGCCGCTTGTCGCGCCAGGCGACGAACTCCTCCGAGAGGCCGTCGTAGCGCGCGGGCAGGTCGACGTCGGCCGGGCACTCGAAGAGCTGCGCCAGCTCCTCGCGCGTCGGGAAGCCTTCGCGAAAGCCGCTGGCGTCTCCCTTGTGTGCCGCGTCGAGCAGGCGCTGGAGCGCCGCTTCGGGCGTGGTCGCCTCGCTGCCACAGCCCGGCGCGCCAAGACCGAATACCACCACCATCGAGATCACGCTGCGCATGGCGGGAGCCTGTCACGGCCGACCGGATCCGATCAAGAATCTGCCCCCGCTTCGATCCGCGCGCCGGCTCAACCGACCAGCAGCACGTACGCCAGCCGCTCGAAGGTCCACCCGAGGAAGACCACCACCGTCGCCGCGACGAGCCATGGCTCCGCCACGTCCCACCCGCGCGCGAGCCTGCGCCCCCATGCGCCGCCCGCTCGCCGGCGGAGCTCCAGCTTCGCGCGCACGCGGATCCGCTCGGCGCGCTCGTTCTCGATCACCGGCCCCGGCAGGCCGCGCAGAGCCTCGTCGATCGCCTCCGATCGCGTATCCCTCTCGCCGTCGTCCGCCGTCGCCTTCATCGCTCGTCCTCGATCAGAGTCTGCATCATCGCTCGCGCCCGGGCGAGCCTCTGGCGCGCCGCCTCCGGGCTCACGCCGATCACCGCCGCCGCCTCCTGCGGCGCGAGCCCCTCGATCGCCACCAGCAGCAGCACCTCCCGGTACTTCACCGGCAAGCGCATCAGCGCCCGCTCCACGCGGCGCTCGGTCTCGCTCGCCTGCGCGAGCTCCAGCGGCGTCTCCACCGTCCGCGCCGGCATCGTCATCAGCGCGAACATGCGATCCGCGTCGAGCACCCGCCAGCGATGCCGCGCCAGCACCTCGTTGCGCGCCACCGCGAAGAGCCACGCCCCGAGCCGCGTATCCGGCCTGAGCCGCGCCGCGTGCCGCGCCAGCCGGATCCACGTCTCCTGCAGCACGTCGTCGATCTGATCGCGCCGCGCGACCATGCGCGCCACGAAGCGGTGCAACGGCGCATGGTGCCGGCGGTAGGCCTCGTCGAAGGCCTCGCCGTCACCCGCGCCGAGCCGCGCCACCAGCTCGCCGTCTTCCATGCCCTTGCAATGCACGTGCGCCGCGCGCGTGACAACGTCACCGCACTTTTTTCGTCACGCCCGCCGCCCCCGCGCATTCCCACTGCGACACCAGGAGCATCACCAGGAGCATCATCATGGTCGAATTCTTCATCGCCGGCGGTTTCCCCATGTGGTTCGTGCTCGCCTTCGGCCTGGCCGGCCTCGTCGGCGCCGTCTTCTTCGCGCGCCGCCCCGTCGAGCACCACCTCGGCGCCATCCGCGCCATCTCCTGGGCGACCGCCTTCTGTTCCTTCGCCGGCTTCATCGCCGGCCTCGCCGCCACCACCGCCGCCTGCGGCCAGCTCCCGCCCGAAGAGGCCTCCGACTGGCACCGCTACGCGCTCCTCGGCTTCGCCGAGTCGAGCTCCAACCTCATCCTCGGCGCCTCGCTCCTCGCGCTCACCTGGCTCGTCGTCGCCGTCGGGCTGCGCCGCCTCGCCGCTCGCCCCTGAGCTCGCCCCGCGCGGGACGTCAGTCCAGCGGCGCCGCGAGCACGTCGCGGATGCTCTCGTCCTTGCGGAACTGCGCGACCGCGAAGGGGCAGGTCACGAACACGCGCGTGCCGCTCCGACGCGCCCAGGCCACCGCCGCGTCGAGGAGCTTGCGCCCGACGCCCTGACCGCGGAAGCGCTCGTCGACCACGGTGTGGTCGATGGTGACCGTGCCATCGTCCTGCCGCACATAGGTCATGCGGGCGGGGCGCTCGTCGCCGTCGGCGATGTAGAAGGACCCCCGGCGACCATCATCTTCGTGCTCGATCTCGTAGATGCTCATGCGGACTCGTACCACGTGCCGGCCCCTCGTCCCAGCCGCGCGCACCACGCCTCGGCGTCGCCCTCCTCGCCGCCGGGGAAGACGGCCAACCCGTGCGCGGTTGCATCGCGGGGTCCGCGCAACCATGTTATAGGGTGCGCGGTCATGTTTTCACGAACGGGGCCTTCCGCGTCCCTGGAATGAGATGGCTCGCAAACGACTCGCGCCCGACCGACCCGCCGCACCCTGGAAGAGCCGCGCCCGCCGCGCGCTCTCCACCCTCGCCGATCTCTTCCCGCTCACCCCCGCCGGCGTCCTGCTCGCGGTCGTCGGCGCCGTCGTCTACTTCGAGTTCGCCGAGAAGGAGGCCGACTTCGTGCTCCTCGGCGTCGGCCTCACCATGATGGGCCTGGTCGCGCTCTCGCTCCTCGCCGTGCTCGTCAACGCCCTGGCGCTCCACCTCTCGCTCCGTCACAAGCCCGTCGGCCTGCCCGAGTCGCTCACCGTCGGCGTCGAGCACGAGAGCGCCTTTCGCTGCTACCGCTTCCGCTGGCTCGCCGTGTCCGAGGTCTCCTTCGACTGGCTCGAGCCCGCCGCCGTCGCCGTGCGCCTCACCCCCGACGGCGCCCACTTCCGCGAGCACGTCACCCCGCTCGAGCGCGGCCGCTTCCTCACGGTCGCCCGCCGCTTCACCGTGCAGGACGTCTTCGGCCTCGCCCGCCTGCGCTTCCCTCATCGCTGGGCGACCACGCTGCGCATCCAGCCCGTGCCCGGCCGCGCCGACCTCACCCTGGCCATCCGCCGCGCCACCGACGACGGCTACTCGCACCCCTCCGGCCAGCCCAAGGGTGAGCTCGTCGAGATGCGCCGCTACGCCGCCGGCGACCCCGTGCGCCACATCCTCTGGAAGGTCTTCGCCCGCTCGCGCAAGCTCATGGTGCGCGAGCCCGAGCGCGCCATCGCCCCCAAGCCCGCGATGGTCGGCTTCTTCGTCGCCGGCGCCAACGACGAGCCCTCCGCCTCGACCGCGCGCCTCTTCCTCGAGGAGGGGCTGCTCGGCGCCGACTTCGTCTTCGCCGCCGAGGGCTCCACCCGCCCGACCTCCAACGTGGGCGAGGCGATCGAGCAGGTCATCGAGTCGCAGGCCTTCCGCTCGAGCGGCGCCGACTCGCTCGCCCCGCTCCTGCGCTCGGTCGACCGCGGCCGCCTCGACAACCTCGTCGTCTTCGCGCCTTCGTCCGACGGCGCCTGGGTCGACAAGGTCGTCGCCGCCGCGCGCCGCCTCCCGCTGCCGCCGACCGTCGTCATGACCGTCGATGGCCAGCTCGAGCGCCGCCCGCCCCGCCGCCTCGCGCGCCTGCTCTTCCGTCGCGCGCGCGCCGCCGGTGGCCTCGACGAGGTGCCGGCGGTCTACGATCGCCTGCGCGGCGCCGGCGTCGAGCTGCGCATCCTGCACCGTCAGACCGGCGCGGCCATCGACCAGCACGGCATCGAGGCCTGGAGGTCGCTCGGATGAGCGTCGCGCTGCCCGCCCACGCCTACGGCCGGCCCGCCGCGGCCACGCGCGCCCCGGCGCCCGCCGCCGAGTCGACCCTCGTGCAGATCGTCAAGGTCCTGCTCTACGTCGGCGCCTTCGCCTGCGTGCAGGCCTATCACCCGATCGCCACGCCGGTCGGCTTCGTCGCCTTCTCGGTCGCGGTCGTCCTCGCCACCGTGCTCGCCCAGCGCGCCTACCGCGCCGAGATGCGCTCGCTCGCCGTCCTGGTGATCGGCCTGTCCTTCGGCGCGGTGTCGCAGGCGCTCTCGGTCTGGGTGCGCGAGACGACCTCGGTCGCGATGGCGCTCGGCGTCGACGGCACGATCTACACCTCCGACATCCTGAGCATGGGCCTCGCCACGCTCGGCCTGCTCTTCTTCCTGCGCTTCTTCGCCAAGCGCTACCGCGTCGTCGCGGTCTTCGAGATCATCGCCGTCGTCGCCGTCGCCAGCTATACGCTGGTCGAGCACCGCGGCCTCCAGATCAACCGCCCCTATTGGTTCGCCGACACGCTCTTCTCGCTCGGCTGGGACCCGGTCGTCTTCCTCAAGGCCTTCGGCGTCGCGCTCATGGTCTTCGGCCTCCTGATGGCGCTGCGCCGCCCCGGCGCCGGCAAGGGCCTCGTCTCGTTCCTGCTCGCCGCCGTCGTCGGCGTCGTCGTCTTCGTCATCCTCAACAACCGCGAGCCGCCCAAGGCCGACGCCGCCCCGCCGACCGCCGACCTCATGCCGGGCGAGGGCGACGAGGACGCCGACCCCGACGAGGACGAGGACGGCGACGGCAAGCCCGACAAGGACCAGGACGGCAAGGGCGGCGGCTCGGGCAGCTCCAAGTCACCGTTTTCCAAGAACTCGCGTCGCCCGCCTCCCCAGCCGGTCGCCGTCGTCACCTTCCACGACGACTTCGAGCCCGAGGAGCCGGTCCTCTACTTCCGCCAGCAGGTGCTCTCGACCTTCGATCAGACGCACCTCACCGCCGACACCACCGGCCGCTTCGACCGCGACGTCATCACGCGCTTTCCGACCGCGGGCGCGATCGCCGCCGAGAACCCGCCCGAGGCTGCCTTCCACAAGGGCGTGCCGACCTCGATGTTCCTCATCGCCGACCACCCGCAGCCGGTCGCGCTCTCGCACGCCACCGAGGTCTCCCCGCTCGACAACCCCAACCCGAACCTCTTCGTCGCCGCCTATCAGGTCACCTCGCTGGCGCTCGACGCCGAGTGGCGCCGCATGGTCGGTCGCCGCTCGGTGCCCGACTCCTGGGACGAGGAGACGCGCCGGCACTACACCGAATACCCCAATGATCCCAGATATATGGCGCTCGCCGACGAGCTCCTGCGCGACCTCGATCCGCGCTTCCTCGACGACGACCTCCTGCGCGCGTTCATCATCAAGCGCTACCTCGAGAAGGAAGGCTTCTACACCCTCAAGGAGACCCACAAGGACGAGGTCGATCCGACCGCCTCCTTCCTCTTCGGATCGATGCGCGGCTACTGCGTGCACTTCGCCCACGCCGCCGTCTTCCTCATGCGCTCGCAGGGGATCGCCGCGCGCGTCGCGGTCGGCTACGGCGTCGACACCGCGCGCCGCGGCAGCGGCAGCTCGATGCTCATCCTCGGCAGCATGGCCCACGCCTGGCCCGAGATCCACCTCGAGGGGATCGGCTGGGTCACCTTCGACGTCTACCCCGAGCAGTCCGACGAGCCGCCCCAGGAGATCGTCGACCAGGACCTCGCCTCGATGCTCGGCGAGATCGCGCGCAACGATCCGACCGGCGGCATGTCCGCCACCGGCAAGAAGACCCCGTTCCCCTGGGGCCTCATCCTCCTCATCCTCGCCATCGTCTCGGGCGGCGTGCTCGTCTCGGCCTACCTGGTCAAGTTCGCGCGCCGCCTGCTCTGGCGTTTCGTCTCCGCCGAGACCGCCCACCGCTGGGCGATGCGCGCCGCCCTCGACAACCTCGCCGACCTCGGCGTCGTCCGCCACGCCGGCGAGACGCGCGAGCGCTTCGCCGATCGCGTGCACGCGCTCACGCCCAACCTGCGCCCGCTCACGATGACCCACTACCGCGCCGCGCTCGGCGCCGGCTCACCCGCCGCGACCGCCGCCCAGGCTCGCGAGCACCTGCGCGCGGTCCAGCACGACCTCGGCCGGTCCTTGCCCTGGTACAAGCGCCTCGCCGCCCACCTCAACCCGATCGGTTGGCTCATCTCGCGCTGATCGTCCGTGCCGACAGGAGCACCTCGTGTCCACAGCCTTCGACAACCCGCCCGCCCCGCTCGCCGCCGCGCTCGCCGCCCCGCCGGCCGTGTCTCCCTCCGCCGCGCCCGCGACCGGGCCGGGCACGCTCGCCGACGTGCGCCAGATCGCCGAGCGCGTGCGCGCCTGGATGCGCGACAACGTCATGGGGCGCGACGACGTGATCGAGCTCGTCTTGATCGCGCTCTTCGGCGACGGCCACGTGCTGCTCGAGGACTACCCCGGCTCGGGCAAGACCACGCTCGCCAACGCGCTCGGCAACGCCATCAGCGACGACCACTCCCCCGAAGAGGCCGACCAGCGCCTGCCCGAGTTCCGCCGCGTGCAGTTCACGCCGGATCTCCTGCCCTCGGACATCACCGGCGTCATGGTCTTCGACCCCGACTCGGGCAGCTTCCACTTCCGGCGCGGCCCGATCTTCGCCTACGTGCTCCTGGTCGACGAGATCAACCGCACCACGCCCAAGGTGCAGTCGGCGCTGCTCGAGGCGATGGCCGAAAAGCAGGTCACCATCGACAACACCACCCACAAGCTCGACAAGCTCTTCTTCGTCATCGCGACGCAGAACCCGCTCGACGCCGTCGGCACCTACCCCCTGCCGCTGGCCCAGCTCGACCGCTTCCTCTTCAAGATCAAGATGCGCCACATCGAGCGCGACGCCGAGCTCGAGGTCCTGCGCACCTGGGGATCGCTGCGCGAGCCGACGCGGCTGCCCAAGGTCGCGCGCACCGAGATCGTCGACGCGCGCCGCCTCATCCGCCAGAGCGTCTTCGTCTCGCCCGCGGTGCAGGAGTGCCTGGTCGACATCGCCCGTTCGCTGCGCGCCGACAAGCGCGTGCTCCAGGGCGTGTCGACGCGCTCGCTGGTCCTGGCCATCCCGGCGCTGCAGACGCTGGCCATGCTGCGCGGCCGGGACTTCGTCGCGCCGGAGGACATCGAGCACCTCGTCGTGCCGATCTTCCAGCACCGCATGGAGCTCGTGCCCGGCGTCGAGGACGTCGCCACCGTGATCCACGAGGTGATCAAGCAGCCGCTCGACACCCTCGCCAAGAACGCCCTGCGCGGCCGCTGAGGCCCCCGCCCACCACGATGCCCCATCCGCTCCCGCTCCCGCTCCTCCTCCCGCTCCCGGCCACCCGGGTGCGCACGCTCGCCCTCGCCCTGCCGCTCGCCCTCGCGCTCGCGCTCGCGCTAGCCACCCCGCCCGCGCACGCGCAGCCCCTCGGCGCGCTCCTGAGCTTCGGCGCACCCGGCAGCGACGATCCGATGCTCAACGGCGACGCCGAGGAGCGCGAGGCGCTGGCCGCGCTCGAGGCCGACAAGCCGATCCGCGCGCGCGAGCTGGCCGAGAAGATCCTGAAGGATCGGCCCGACTCGTTCCTCGCGACCTGGGTGCTCTCGCAGGTCTTCCACCTCGAGGAGGGGCGCCACCCGCGCGCGCGCTATCTGGTCGAGCGCGCCAAGGCGATGCTGCTCGGGCGCTACGGCCCGCGCCCCGCCGACGACGCGGCGATCTGGTGGCACAAGCGCATCCTCGAGTCGCTCGCCGAGATCCACGGCGAGATGGAGGATCGCGAAGGACAGCTCGCCGCCATCGACGAGCACGACGCGCTCTACTTCCCCAAGCTCACGCGCAACCGCGTGTGGCCGCTGATGAAGCTCGGCCGTCTCGACGAGGCGATCGCGGCGGCGACCTCACTCCTCAGGCGCGACGATCTGGTCGAGCGCATCTCCGGCTACAACGGACTCATGGCGATCCACGACGAGCGCCTCGATCGCCTCGAGAGCTATCGCTGGGGCAAGCAGGGGATCGAGGCCACCCAGGAGCGCTCCTGCATCCTCTTCCACAACACCGCGCAGTCGGCGATGACCCTCTTTCGCTTCGCCGAGGCCGAGGAGCTCGCGCGCAAGGCGATCCGCGCCGACTTCAACGACTGCCCCGCCTCGAGCTACTACCACCTCGCCAACCTCTACTTGAACCAGGGCGAGTTCAACAAGTCGGTCTCCGCCTTCAAGAAGCTCATGCGCTCGCGCATCGAGCCGCGCTACCGCCCGATGTTCGACAAGGACAACAAGTCGGTCCTGGTCGAGATCCTGCTCTCGCTCGGCAAGACCAGCGAGGCGCTCAAGCTCGTGCGCGACATCTTCGAGCACCCCGACCGCCCCGGCATGACCAGCGTCTCGCTCGACGACATCCGCTTTGCCAGCGGCGTGCAGTTCTGGCTCGCGCTCGAGCAGATGAAGCGCGTCGAGGAGGAGCGCGCCTCGGCGCGCGGCTTCTGGGACGGCTTCGATCTCAAGAACGAGGCGCGCACGCACGGGCTCAAGCAGTTCGAGGTCGAGCGCACGCTGCTCTACCTCGCGCCGCGCGACGAGATCCTCGTCACCAACTTCCGCCCCTTCCTGCGCGGCGTGCGCCCCTGGACCGCCGGCTGGCTCGGCCGGATCGTCGGCGTCGGGCTCGCGCGCGCGGCGCTCGAGGAGGCGCGCGTGCTCGACGAGCCGCAGCTCGGCGCCGCCGGTCACGGCTACTACCGCGCGGTGCTCGCCGAGCTGCACTTCCACGCCGGCGAGCACGACGACGCCATCGCGGTCGGTGAGGAGGCGCTCGAGCTCCTGCAGCCCGAAAACGTGCTCCTGCGCATGCGCACCGCCGCCGTCGTCGCGGCGTCACTCATCGCGCGCGGCGAGGTCGCCAACCCGCGCGCGGTGGCGCTCCTGCGCGAGGTCCTGCACCGCTACCCGACGGCGGCGCGGCAGCTCGGCGTGCGCGTGCCGGCCACCGTGACGCATGATCCCGGAGACTTCGCCGCTGAGGTGGCCGAGCGTCTGCTCGACTCGCCGCGCCTCGACACCGATCTCACCAGCGCCCCGTTCCGCGTTCACGTCGCCGGCGATCGCCAGAAGATTACGGCGTGCCTCCTGACCAGCGACGGCTTCCGCCTCGGCTGCGGCGAGAAGGTCTTCGAGCGGCCGGGTCCGGACGACGAGGACGCGGCGCTCGCGTGCGACGCCTTCCATGCCGGCGCGTTCTCGCCGATGGTCGAGCTGACCTCGCGCGACATCAACAGCCTCGACGGCTCGACGGTGCGCGCCAACGCCGACGAGGTGCTCGAGGGGATCCTCGCGCCCGACGCCACCAAGAAGCCGGAGGAGGACGAGTGATGCGCGCGCACGCCCTCCCGCTCCGGCTCCTCGTCGCGCTCGGCGTCGGCGCCGCGATCTCCGCCGTCGCCTCCGCGCAGGCGCCGCCGCCGCCGACCTGGGGCGACGAGGATGACGGCGACGATCGCCCCAAGCCCCATCGCATGCCCGATGACCTCGCCGAGCTCTTCCCCGGCGAGATCGTCGACGCGTCCGGGTGCAGGAAGGCCGGCGGCTTCTGGTACAACAAGGACGACAACGAGGGCTGCGCGGTCCGCGGCAAGCAGGAGGGCGTGTGGGTGCGCTTCCACAAGGACGGCCACGCGATCTGGGCCGCGGTGTGGGACCAGGGCGTGCTCGACGGCAAGAGCCTGCGCTTCCACGAAAACGGCAAGATCCAGGAGGAGGGCACCTTCGCGCAGGGCAAGCGGCAGGGGCCGTTCAAGGGCTACTGGGACACCGGCGCGCTGCGCTTCGAGGAGAACCTCGTCGACGACCAGCGCGACGGTCCCTGGCACGTCTACCACCCGAGCGGGCATCTGGAGATCGAGGCGACCTACAAGGCCGACAAGCTCGAGGGGGCGTATGTCGAGTGGCACCGCAGCTGCTTCAAGTCCAAGGAGGGGAGCTACGTCGGCGGCCAGGAGGAAGGCCTCTTTCGCGAGTGGAGCGACGAGGGTGTGCTGCTTTCCGAGGGGCCCTACAAGGCGGGCAAGCGCGTCGGGCGCTGGAAGTTCTACCACGACCCGACGCGCGCGCTGGTCGAGGAGGGTGAGTACGTCGACGGGCTGCGTCAGGGCATGTGGACCGAGTATTTCACCAACGGGCACCGCTTCCGCGAGGTCGAGTACAAGGACGACCAGCGTGTCGGCGACGGGCCGGCGGCGTGCGCGAAGCTCGAGGATGCGAGCTGGGCCGTCGACTTCGCGCGCCGCGAGGAGGGGTGTCGGCGCGGCATGCCGCCGTGGGACACGCGCCTTCTGACGTGGACCGGGTACTACCAGGACGGCGCGCGCTGGTGGGAGCGGCCGCACGACGAGGACGGGCGCTTCGACGGGCTCGAGCGCGAGTGGCACCCGACGGGTGAGCCGCTGCACGAGGGGCGCTGGGTGCGCGGCGTGCCCAGCGGGCGGCACGCCTGGGTCGGCAAGGACGGCAAGACCCTCTACGGCGAGAGCGTGATCGTCGACGGCACCGGGACGTGGCGCGCGTTCTATCACGACGGGCGGCCGCGCGAGGCGGGCACCTGGTCCGACGGCGTGAAGTCGGGGCTGTGGACGACCTGGTTCGAAAACGGCAACAAGAGCGCCGAGGAGACGTGGCTGCTCGGGCAGAAGAACGGCCCGATGAAGTGGTGGTTCGAGAGCGGGCAGATCAAGGTCGTCGGGGCGTTCGCCGGCAGCGACCGGCGCGCCGGCACGTGGACGGCGTGGTGGACGAACGGGCACGTCGCCTGGGAGGGACCCTACGGCGAAGAGGGCGAGCGCACCGGCCAGTGGCGCGAGTTCTACGCGACCGGCGTGCCGAAGTCGGTCGGCGAGATGAAGGACGACTACGAAAACGGCGCCTGGACCGAGTACCACGACAACGGCGAGAAGGCGGCCGAGGGCGAGTACGTCGCCGGCAAGCGCGAGGGGCTCTGGCGCTTCTGGTGGAAGAACGGCGAGCTCTGGCGCGAGACGACCTTCGTCGGGGGCATCGAGCAGGGCACCGGTCACCAGGAGTGCGTCGACGCCGGCGGCGAGTGGGTGAACCTCGCCGACCTGCGCACGACCGGCTGTGAGCTCTGCCAGTGGGCGGCGCGCACGCCCGAGGGTGTGGAGGAGCCGGCCGACGACGTGATGGGCGGCGGGCCCGAGGCCGTCGGGCAGCAGGGCTCCGAAGAGGACAAGCGGACGCCGGAAGGTCCTGTAACAACTACGGAAAGTGGCGCCGAGCCGGAGGCGCCCGCCGCGGACGATCCGGCCGGCAAGGTGCTCAAGAGCCCCGAGCGCGAGTGGATCTTCTGGCACGCCAACGGCAACCGCGAGCAGCAGGGGCGCTTCGTGCACGGCGAGCGCGAGGGTCTGTGGAGCTTCTGGTACCCGAGCGGCAACAAGATGCTCGAGGGCAGCTTCATCGCCGGCAAGGAGCACGGCCGCTGGATGGGCTGGTACCCGAGCGGCCCGAAGAAGTTCGAGGGCGAGTTCGCCGACGGCGTGGAAGTCGGCGCTTGGAAGACCTGGGCCGAGGACGGGAGCCTGCAGACCGAAGGCAGCTACGAGGCGGGCAAGAAGACCGGACGCTGGGTCTACCACCACCCGGGCGGCAAGGTGCGCGAGGAGGGCAGCTTCGTCGACGGCGAGGAGCACGGCGTCTGGACCTCCTACCACGCCAACGGCAACAAGCGCGGCGAAGGCGCCTACGAAGGCGGCAAGCGCGTCGGCACCTGGACCTGGTGGCGCGAGGACGGCTCGGTCTGGCGCACCGCCGAGTACGTCGACGGCAAAGAGAAGCGCTGAAGGGCCGTCGAAAAATCGACGGCCCGACGTATAGGTCGTGCGTGTGGAACTTTCGCGGGTCGCAGCGGTTCGCAATGCGGACCCTGCGACCAGCTGCGGTTCGACGCACGACCTCTGCCGCGCCCTGAGTGGCCGCGCCGCGGCGCGTGGTCGCGCGTCCGGCGGCGCCGCGTCACAGCGCAGCATCCGCCGGACGGTCACAGCGCCGGTCGTTCGCGCTTCTCGTTTGGTGGCTGAGCTGATAGCGAGCGGCGATGCGATGCTCCCTGATCGTTCTGTTCGCCATCGCCCAGGCCTGCTCGGATGAAGCGGCGGTCCCCGACACGGCTCAGGCCGATGTCGCCGAGATCGCCGAGCCGGAGACGAGCGAAGACACGGTCGCGCCATCCGAGACGATCGAAGACACGGTCGCACCGCCCGAGGCGATCGAAGACACGGTCGCGCCATCCGAGGTCATCGAAGAGACGGTCGCACCGCCCGAGACGATCGAAGACACGGTCGCGCCGCCCGAGACGATCGAAGACACGGTCGCAGCCGAGACGATCGAGGACACGGTCATTGCCGTCGACACGACCCCGGCCGACACGGTCCCGGCCGAGACGCTGGTGCCAGACCCGACGAGCTGCGGCGCCGGCCTCACGCGACGTGCGCAGAGCCTGAGCGGGGGCGGCAGCGTGACCACCCGCGCGCTGGCGGTGCACCCGGATGGGGCGGTGTCGGTCTTCGCGACGCTCGGGGGGCGGCACACGTTCGGCGCCGACACCGCTGCCGAGATCGGCTTCCACGCGGGGCTCAACTCACCCGCGCTGCTGCACTACGGCGTGGACGGGACCATCAAATGGGTCAAGCACTTCTCGGGAGGAGGCGGCTACGCGCACGCGATCGGCCGCGCGAGCGACGGCTCGCTGGTGGTGGCCGGCTCGTTCCAGGCGCAACTGGTGATCGACTCCGGCCTGCCGACCGAGCAACGCCTGACGGGGCCCGGCTCCGAGGAGGGCTACGACGTGTTCGTCGCGCGCGTGAGCGCGCTCGGGCAGCTGCTCTGGGTGCGCGTCGCGGGCGGCCTCGCGTTCGACTTCCCGCAGGCTGCCGCGGTCGCGCCCGACGGGTCGTCGTTCGTCGCCGGCTACTTCGCTGACGCCTGGGATGACCACATCACGTTCGACGCGCAGCACGCGCTGACCGCCCCGAGCGATGGCTGGGAGACCCTGTTCATCGCCGCCTACGACCCGAACGGCGCGGTACGCTGGGTGCGGCAGGCGGGCAGCCCGTCCCGCGACGACATCGTCTCCGGCATGACCCGCCTGCCCGATGGCAGCATCGTCATCGCGGGCTCGGTCGGCGATCGCGGCGCGCAGTTCGAGGGCGGCGCCCAGTCTGATCGTACGCTGACGTATGGCGACTCCGGGTTCTACCTCGCGCGCTACACCGCGGACGGCGATCTGCTGTGGCTCGAGGGCGCGAGCGGGCCCGACGGCGCGAGCTCGTCGGGCGGCGGGGTCGCCTCGACCGGCACCACGATCGCCATGCTGATCAACGGCGATGCGGGGATCACGCTCGACCAGGGACAGGCGAGCGCCAGGACCTTCGCGAGCGCGGCGAGCGCGGTCGCGCTCTTCGATGACGCCGGCGTGCTGCTGAGCCTCACGCCGGTGAAGGATCGGGTCTCGTTCGGCGGCCCGGCCGGCATCGCGATCGCCCCCGACGGCACCATCGCGATCGCCGGCAGCTACTACGCGCAGGCGACCTTCATGCTGACGAGCGGCCCGCTGCAGCTCACGTCCGCGGGCTGGACCGACGCCTTCGTCGCGTGCCTGCCGGCGGGTGGCAGCGCGCTCGCGTGGGTGCGTCAGGGACGCGGCGTGCTGCAGGACCTCAATGCGCCGGTCGCGTTCAGCCCGGACGGCAGCATCCTCAGCGGTGGCGACACGCGCGATGGGCTCGACTTCGAGGTCGGCGACTCGACCACCTTGCCGGTGGGCGGCGACGACAACGGCTATCTGGTCGAGATCGCGCGCTGAGCATGCCCGGCCGGCCAGGCGCCCTCGAGACCCCGCCGGGTCCGCAGGGCCGCGACCTTGCCGAATCGCGCGGGAGTGCCTATATGCACGCTCGTCGCGAACCGAGGACCGAACCATGCCCGCAGACCTGAACGACCCGACCCATCAGAAGATCGACCAGCTCGTAAAGGGCAACCCCGTGCTGCTCTTCATGAAGGGCACGCGCACCTTCCCGCAGTGCGGGTTCTCGGCCTCGGTCGTCGGGATCCTCGACGAGCTCGGCCAGCCCTACGAGACCTTCAACATCCTCGAGGACCCCGAGGTGCGCGAGGGCGCCAAGAGCTACTCGGACTGGCCGACCTTCCCGCAGCTCTATGTCAAGGGCGAGCTCGTCGGCGGCGCCGACATCGTCAAGGGGCTCTACGGCTCGGGTGAGCTGCACAAGATCCTCGGTGCGCCGCTCGAGGAGATCCCGCAGCCCGCGATCACGATCACCGACTGGGCGGCCGAGGTGCTGCGCGAGGCGGCCAAGCGCGAAAAGCACCAGGCGCTGCGCATCGAGGTGAGCCCGCGCTTCCAGTACGGCCTCCTCTTCTCCGAGGATCGCCCCGGCGACTTCGTGTGCGAGTCCAACGGCTTCACGATCCTGGTCGATCGCGGCTCGGCCAAGCGCGCCAACGGGCTCGTGCTCGACTACTCGCGCGAGAACAAGGGCTTCCTGATCGAGAACCCGAACGAGCCGCCCAAGGTCAAGCAGGCGACGGTGCGCGAGCTCAAGAAGGCCTTCGACGACAACCCGCGCCTTCACCTCTACGACGTGCGCACGCTCGAAGAGCGGCAGCGCGCGGTGATCCCCGGCTCGAAGCATCTCACGCCCGACGTGCGCGAAGCGGCGATGAAGCTGCCCAAGGACACCCCGCTCTGGTTCTACTGCCACACCGGCAGCCGCAGCCACGCCATGGGCGAGGCCTTCATCAAGGCCGGCTTCACCAAGGTCTTCAACGTGCACGGCGGGATCAGCGCCTGGTCGCTCGAGATCGATCCGACCGTACCGCGCTACTGAGCGTGCCGCCCGACGCTCGGGCCTTCTGGTCGCCCGGGTGCGTCAGTGATCGGCAGCGATGAAGGGCAGGAGCTCTTCGTCGCTGGCGCCGATCGCCCTGGCGACGCGCCTGAGGTAGCTGCGCTCGCCGATCTTGAGCACCGCGTCGGCGTCGGTCACGCGCGCGACGAGCCCGAGCAGGCTCTTGCGGTCCTCGGGCCCGCCGAGCTGGAGGCGTGCGCACGCCGCCTCGAGGTCGAACTTCGCGAACTCGAAGTCGTGCATGCGCTCCTGCACGACGGCGGGCAGCTCGGACTCGCCGATGAAGCTCACGAGCACGTGCGCGATCGCCGAGCGCTCCGACCAGGCGACGTGGCCGTCGGACTGCGCGGCGCCCATCAAGAGCTCGGCGATGGCCAGGAGCTGGCGCACGTGGGGCTCGAGCGCGGACTCGGGCAGAGGGGGTGCGTGGCTCATGTCGCCACTATCGATCGAGTCGGCGCATGACGGCAAGATCCGGCCTGGCATGGCCCGGCGAGGCGGCTCTGGGGGCGCGCAAAGGCGCACCGTGCTTGACACGCGCGCCGGAGCGAAAGAAGACGGGCCAAACCCATGGAGGTAGCATGACCCGGCGACTCATCCCCACGCTCGTCCTCGCGCTCTCGCTCGGCGCCGGCTCCGCGCTCGCCGCCGAGCCCGAGCCGGTCGGCCCCGAAAAGCCCTTGCAGACCCGGCCGGAGACGGACGACGACGCCTACATCCTTCAGGGGTGGACCGCCAACATCCTCGGCAAGGGCGGCGAGGGCAAGACCCGGCTCGTCGTCGAGGCCGAGGCCGGCTACAAGGCGACCGCGACGATCGATGGCCAGGCCCAGACGCGCGAGCACCCCGCGAGCTACGAGCTCGCCGACAAGGACCACCGCATCGCGCTCAAGGTGGTCGACGCGCGCGGCGCCGAGTGGAGCGAGACCGTCGACGTGCCGCGCGGCATGGTCGTGACGGTGCAGGTGAAGGCGCGCTACGAGCACCGTGGCTTCGAGGGTACGATCAAGAACGACACCCTCGCCTGTCGCGGCAAGAGCAAGCCGCGGCACCTGCGCTTCGAGATCTTCCAGGGCGGAAACCAGATCGGCAACGCCATCAACCTCGAGCCCGGCAAGTCCGCGCACGGCGTTCGCCTCAAGCCGGGCGTCTACGAGCTCAAGGTCTTCGAGAAGGTCGGCGCCGACCATCGCCTGCTCAAGACCGCCACCCTCGATCCGAAAGAGGCGCAGTGGCGTTACGACGAGGGCTGCCAGTAGGGGCGACCCTCGTAGCCGCCCGCTGTGGTGGCCGCCCGCCGTAGGGGCGGCCCTTGTGGCCGCCCGCGATCGTCACCAACGATCCGCAGGCGCGCTCGGCTCGTGCAGGGCGCCGGCGATCCCGCCGAGCGCGGTCGTGCGGCGCTCGCTCCAGTAGAGGAGGTAGACCTCGTCGAAGAGCACCGAGGTCGGCGAGCCCATGTCGAAGGTCACGTCGATGACGGGGTTGAAGGCGTAGCGCGAAAAGCTCAGGCCGTCGTACGACGCCGCGAAGCCGACGTCGCTCGCGCCCTGGGGCTGCGCGCGCGCGGCGTAGAACATGCGATAGACCGGGGTGCCGGCGCCGCTGCGGGCGAGGCGCACCTCGGCCTCGACGATGGCGCCGCGATCCCAGCAGGGCTCCGGCTCGCCGTCGCGCCCGAGGCAGTCGACGCCGGGGGCGAGCACCTCGGTCTCGGGACCGAAGGCGAGGGTGGCGCGCGGCGCTTCGGTGTGCACGAGGGTCGTGCCGGTCGAGAGGTAGAGGTAGAGCGCGTCGCCGTCGATCACGAGGCTCGGCGCGGTGCGCTCGGGGGCGAGCCCGGTCGGCGCGAGGCGCTCGAAGGCGAGGCCGTCGCTCGAGGTGGCGATGGCGATGGCGTCGTCATCGCCGACGAAGGTCAGCCAGAAGAGGCCGTCGCTCAGGGTGACGCTCGGGTCGCGGCCCGCGAGCCCGAGCTCGGTCGGCGCGGCGAAGTCGATGCCGTCGCCTTCGGCCATGACGAGCACCGGGCCGTCGTCGCTCTCGCGCTGCGCGTAGACGCGCACGCGGTCGCCGACGACGATCGCCGAGGGGCTGGCCAGCCGGGCGCCGTCACCGCCGAGCACGAACGGGGTCTCGGCGTCGCCGGTCGCGCTCCAGCCGGCGATCCCGCGGTCGGGCAGGTTGTCGGCGCCGCCTTCGCCGCCGCCCTCGGCGGCGCAGGCGCTCAGGGGGAACGCGACGAAGAGCGCGTGCACGAGGCGGGTGCTCACGGCGCCTCCGCGGGCGGAGCATCGCCGAAGTCGAGGCGCACAGATGCCATGAAACCGACGAAGTGGCCGCGTGAGGTGTAGGAGCCGGTGGGATCGACGGGGTCGGTCTTGAGGTGGGTGCGCTCGGGCATGGCGATGAAGGTCGTGGCGAGATCGAGGTAGAAGGGGCGCGACAGGAGCGCGCCGAGATCCTTGAAGCCGAGGCTCAGGCCGAGGCCGACGCCGAGCTTGTCGCCGTCGACGAAGTTGGTCGGGCCGCGCTGGGTCGGCGCGGGCGAAGGCTCCCAGTAGGCGCCGGCGCGGGCATGGAGCTCGAGGTGGGCGCTGTCGAAGACGAAGACCTCGCCGCCCAGCCGCGGCACCAGGATGTCGGAGAAGCGCGGCGAGAGCGGCGGCGGGTTGTCGGGGATCGAGATCGGCAGGGTGCCGGCGTCGAGCTCGGTCGTGAGGAAGGCGGTCGGCGACACGAAGCGCGACCACTGATACCAGCCGAGCTCGGCGGTCAGCGTCCAACAGGGGCGCGCGAGGTGGGGTGCGTGGTGCGACCAGGCGAGACCGAAGACGAGCTGGCGCGGCGAGAAGAGGTTCGAGTTCCTGGAGGCGACCTCCAGACGTGCGTCCTCGACGAGCGGCACGGGGTTTTCGCCGGCGCCGTCGATGACGATGTCGCCGTTGACGATGACGCCGATGTCGAGGGTGAGGTCGAACTCCTCGCGGTAGGCGAGGGCGAGGCGGAGGTTTCTCAGCGGCTTGAAGAGCACGCCGAAGGAGGGGTAGCGCACGGCCTCGAAGTCGACGTCGACCGCGGACTGGAGCGTGGTGCCGGCGGCGTCGCGGAAGTCGACCTGGCCGAGCACGTCGAGGCGCCCCTTGGTGTCGGAGAGGTAGGTGAGGCCGGCGCCGACATAGAGGGTATCGACGAGGACCTCGAAGGCGAGAGATGTCGTGAGCACGAGGCGCTGGGGGTGGTTGTCGTAGAGGACGAAGCGGGGCTGCGCCTCGGGCAGGGCGCGCAGGCGGGTGATGCGCTCGTCGGGCAGGTAGAGGCCGAGCGAGACGGCGAGGCGATGACCCCAGACGTCGCCGGGCACGACGAGGCCGCCCTGGAAGCCGCGCACGCCGTCGACGCCGAGGTCCTCGCCGTTGAGCTCGAGCGAGGGCGCGATGAGCGCGTAGCCGAGCTGGAGCTGGAGCGCGTCGCGCGTGGCGAGGCCCGCCGGGTTGTAGTAGTTGGCCGAGAAGTCGTCGGCGAGCGCGACGTGCGCGTTGCCCATGCCGGGGCCGCGCGCGCCGAAGCCGAAGTAGTCGAGCGGGTTGGCGTGGGCGGTCGCGGCGAGGGTCGCCAGGCCGAGCGCGCAGAGCAGGCGGAGCGTGCGGGTCGGGCTCACAGGGTGATCCCCAGCTCGATGGCGCCGAAGAGGATGTGGCCGGTGCCGGTCAGCGACGGGAAGCCGGGGTTGTCCTCGGGGGTCGCGGCGGCCTTGCGCGAGGTGCGCTCGGCGAGGTCGTGGAGCTGCGCGGCGAGGTCGAAGCGCACGCGCCCCCAGCGCAGGCCGAGGCCGAGCGCGACGATGGTGCGGTCCATGTCGAGGTGGTTGTGAAAGCCGGTCTGCGCCGGGACGGGCGAGGGGGCGAAGGAAAAGCCCAGGCGGGGCAGGAGCGCGAGCTCGGGCGTGATGGCGAGCTCGGACTCGAGGCCGAGCTTGAAGCTGAAGACGTCGTCGAAGCCGGGCGGCGGCTGGGGCGGTGTGCCCTCGGGCACGGCGGCGTAGGCGATCGGCAGGGGAAAGGTCGACCAGCGCTCCCAGGTGGCGCCGAGCGAGAAGCTGAGCTCGGCGAGCGGGCGGGCGGCGAGCTCGAGCGCCACCTCGGCGGGGTCGTACTGGGCCGTGCCGCGCACGAGGATCTCGGGGATGGGGATCCCGAAGGACTCGCCGAGATCGGCGGTGATGGGGAGCTCGAAGTCGGCGCGTGACTCGCCGCGGTAGGTGAGCGCGAGCGAGAGCCCGAAGAGGCGGCGCGCGGGCGCGTCCTCGGTGGCCGGCGGTGAAAAGGGCAGGAGGCGCAGCATGACGCCGGCGACCGGCGCGTAATCGGCGACGAGCTGGTCTCGGACCTTGGAGCCGAGGCGGCCGGCGGCGTTGGGCGCGACCTCGATCTCGCCCTCGAGCTCGGCGAGCGCGATGGTGCCGATGCCGAGGGCGAGGAAGTCGGTGATGCGCACGGCGAGGGCGGCCTGGATGCTGACGGTCTGCGCGCGGTTCTCGACGAGGACGAAGCTCGGGTCGGCGGGGCGCTCGATGTCGGCGATGAGGATCGAGGTCTGCGGGATGGTGAAGCCCAGGCCTAGCGCGAGGCGATCCTTCAGCGCGCCGCCGAAGGGGATCGGCACCGAGAAGCCGATGTTGAGGGCGGGCGCGTCGATCGCCTCCGCCGCGGCGAGCGCTTGATCGCCGATGCCGTAACGCAGATCGAAGGTGGCGACCTGATAGCCGAGCGCGAAGCTCGGGCGCTCGGAAAAGCCGAGGCCGGCCGGGTTGTAGTAGACGCTCTCGAAGCCGTCGGCGGTGGCGCCGATGGCGCCGGCCAGGCCCTGGCCGCGCGCGCCGAAGCCGAAGAGATCGACCGGGCTCGCGTGAGCGATGGGGGCGACCTGGGTGATCCGGGTGAGCGCGAGCGTGGTCGCGAGCGTGACGGTGAGGGCGGAGCGCACGGCGCGTCTATAACCGGGACGCCGATTGGGCGCTAGCACACAGGACGAGGGATCAGAAGACGTTCCAGGTGCTGCCGTAGGGGCCGTAGCCGACGCCGAGGCGGCCGAGCACGGGCAGGTCGAAGAAGACGGTGCCGGAGGCGGAGACCGGGATCGCGAGGGAGCCGCTGCGCCCTTCGAGCTCGGCCTCGACGTAGGCGAGCGCGGTCTTCTCGAAGACGCCGAGCGCCTGGTCGATGCCGAGGATGAAGGCGAGGTTGAGCGAGATGTCGCCGCCGGCGAGGATGGTGGATTTCCTGAGCTCTTCCTCGGCGCGGCCGCTGGCGATGTCGGCGATGAGGCCGGGGATGGAGGCGATGAAGTCCTCGATCGTGAGGATGTCGTCCTGGCGGAGCTGGCAGGCGCCGGGGCGCGGGCTGCCGTCGCATTCGGGGTCGTCCTGGCCGCAGAGCGAGACGCAGATCGCGCCGAGCGCCTCGGCGTCGCGCCCTTCGAAGAGGGTCAGCCCGAGGAGCACGTCGGCGGTCGGCACCGGCACGTCGTTGGGGTTGTGGATGTTGATCGTGATGCCGAACTCGAAGGCGAGCTGGCTCCTCGGCGGCGGCGCGCCGAGCGCGACGGCGCAGCCGACCGAGACCAGCGGGTCGTCGATGACGCGCGGGCAGTAGTAGGCCGCCAGCTCGCCGATGCCGGGGCCGTGCCGGAGCTCGAGCGCGCCGACGCGGACCTCGGGGGCGAGCTCGGGCGTGGCGCCGGGGAGCTGGTTCAAGAGCTCGTCGCAGCTCGCGAGCGAGAGCGCGATGAGCGGCGTGAGCCACGGGCGTGTTGCCAGGTGCGGTGTTCTCAAGGCTCGTCCTCCCGGGCGGCGAAAAAGGTCGCCTCGAACGGCGGCCGACGCCGAGCAGGTCGCGGATATTCCAAGCGTGCGGCCATGGTCTACATCACGTCGACGCCGACCCCCTCGATGAGGCACTCGTCGGGCGCGTCGAAGGCGAGCGGGTAGACGAAGCCCGAGGGCAGCATGTCGGCGGGCACCGCGGCGCCGTCGAGGTCGAGGTCCATGCCCTCGTCGTCCCAGCGTTCGTAGGCGATGCGGTTTTCGTGCGCGCGCTCGTCGAAGGCGGCGATCACGTCGGAAAACGGCATGTCGCCGGCGTAGCCCGGGCCGAGGAGGTTCTCGAAGATGCGCTTACGGCGGGCGGCGACCCAGGTCGGGTCGTGCACGGCGATGGCGAGCTCGCCTTCGTAGAGGAGGCCGCGGTTGTTGGAGTTGCAACTGCCGACCTCGAGGTAGACGTCGTCGATGATGACGAGCTTGGAGTGCATGTCGTGATCGACGAAGTGCGCCTCGGTCTCGTCCCAACAGAAGGTGCAGTCGGTGCGCACGTAGTCGAAGGAGCGCAGCCGGTAGATGCGGAAGCGCTCGCGGAAGAGCGAGCGGAAGCGCTGGTGCGCGATCGCGGTCTGCCAGCAGCCGGGGTCGGTCCACTCGGAGACGTCGTTGGTCACGACGACGAGGCGCAGGGTCGGCACCTCGGTCATGCGGGCGACGATCGCGTCATAGAGGATCGGCGCGCGGAAGTACTGGTCCTCGATGTAGATGAGGTGGCGGGCGTTGCCGATGGCGCGCATCAGGGTCTCGAGGATGGTGTTGTCGTCGAAGGGATCGGGCATCGTCGCGACGATCTGCGCCTGGACCCCGCCCGGGAAACGCCGCGTCGTCGGGTCGATGGTGATCGGGGTCGCGAGGTTGGCGTACTCGACGTCCTCGTCGAGCTGGTGTTGCCAGCGCCGATCGAAGACGTCGACGACGTCCTGCACGATCGGGCCCTCCATGCGCACGACGTAGTCCTTGCGCGGCGGGAAGTCCGGCTCCTCCTCCTTGCGCTCGACGGCGCGGCGGTCGTCGAGGTCGGCGTCGAGCTCCATGCGGCGCGGGTCGAAGACGCGGTGCTCGCTCGAGTCCCAGTCGCTGGTCTTGGCGTTCATGCCGCCGACGTAGGCAACCTCCTGATCGATGGTCCAGAACTTCTGGTGCCAGCTCGCGATCGGCAGGTCGAAGATCGAGAGGCCCAGCGGCAGCTCGGTCGGGTCGACGGCGATCGGGGCGCGCCAGGGATCGGCCGGCGCCTCGTCGATGAGGTCGCCGGCGTCGGGGTGGCTCGCGATGACGCGGCCGGCGAAGTCGATGACCGGCGGCGTGACCGTGAACTCGCCGGCGGCGGGGTTGGCCTGGCCCATGTACTCGAAGTCGTCACCGGCGGTCGCGGCGCGATCGAGCAGCGCGTCGTCGACGGAGATGTTCGAGAAGATCCCGTCCTGACTGATGAATTGGCCGACGAGGATCTTCTTGTGCACGCCGAAGAGGTTGTCGAGCGCGCCGAGCACGGTGTGGTCCCAGCGGGTGACCGGGTCGAGCGTCAGGTGGTTGGCGGGGCGTACGAGCTCGAGCTCGCTCGTCCACCACCACGAGGCGCCGGTGACGAGGCGTTCGGCGAGCTGCAAGTCGGCGAAGAGCGAGCCCCAGCCGGCCTCGCCGTCCATCAGCATCTCGAGGCGGTTGTCGCGGCGGGCCGGGTAGCCGGCGGCGGAGAACCAGCGGTGCGCGAGACCGATCCAGACGATGGGCCCGGCGTCGTCCCAGCTCACCGCCCAGGCGTAGTCGGGGGAGGGGGTCGAGCTGAGCGTGATGTCGTTCTCGAGCCAGTGGATCGTGCCCGAAAACGCATGGTGCTCGGCGGCCTCGACGCTCAGCGCGAAGTCGCGCGCGGCGCAGAGCGGCTCGTCGATCTCGAAGCCGGCGAGGGCCTCGGCGCGGATCGGCTGGCCGCTCGCGACGTCGACCAGCGCGAGCGTCGCCCCGGAAAGGGGCTGGGCCCAGATGTCGGTGACGCGCACGCGCAGGCGGTTGAAGGCCTCGCCGCACGATGCGGGCGACTCCCACGGGCAGGCGCAGGTCGTCGGCGTGCAGCTCGTGCCGTCGCCGGCGTAGCCGAGCGGGCAGACGCAGAGGTAGCCGCCGACGTTGTTGACGCAGTGGGCGAGGGGGTGGCAGCCGGTGTCGCCGAGCGCGCACTCGTCGAGGTCGCTGCACGCGGTGACGCCGTCGCCGCCGAAGCCCGGTCGGCACTGGCAACCCTGGGCCGTGCACTCGGCGTCGTCGGCGCAGGTGTCGACGTAGACGCACGCGCCGGTCGCCGGCGCGCATTGCCCGGGCTCGGCGCACGGGCCGGCGGGCGGCGCGCAGGTCACGGTCTCGCCGACGCACGCGCCGGCCGCGCAGCGGTCGCCCGTCGTGCAGAGGTTGCCGTCGTCGCAGGTCTCGCCCTCGGCGCGCGGCGAGAACGCGCAGGCGCCGTCGACGCAGGCGCCGAGCTGGCAGAAGCCCGCGGCCTTCTGGCAATCGACCGCGCAGGCGCAGTGGTTGTCCGCGCCGGGGGTGGGCGCCTTGTCGGCGACCCACTGTGCGCCGCAGAGGCTCACGCTGCCGGCGGCGGTGTCGGCGGGCAGGCAGGCGGTGCGCTCGGGGCGTGCGTCGTCGTCGCCGATGAAGGCGAGGCAGCTCGGATCGGGCTCGCAGGTGCCGACGGTCCAGACGGCGACCGGCCGGAGCTTGTCGTCCTGCATGACGATGACGGCGCTGGCCGGCACGCCGAAGCCTTCGAGCGCGACGCGCTCGCGGTCGTGCGGGAAGAAGACCTCCGCGGCGAGCGCGCAGCCCGTGGTCGCGCCATCGCGGATCGCGAGGCTCCAGTCGGCGCACTCGCCGCGCGCGACGATCTCGACGAAGCCGCCGTCGACCTCGGTCAGCGTCGCCTGACACGCGACAGGGGTGGGGTCGGTCACCTCGGGCGCGGTGGTCTCGTCGCTCGCGTCTTCCACATCCTCACGGCCGCGGTTGCCGGAGCTGTCGGAGCACGCCGACCCCAGGAGCGCGACGCAGGTGACGACGGCCATGCGCGAGAGCATGTTGGCAGGCTACCCGGGCGCCGAGGTCGTGTCGATGGCAGGACCTGCCGCGGTCCGCCGCGGGTGCGAGGGTTGACCGAGGGGTCAGGGGCGTGCGATGGATCCTCCATGCGGGCCTCCACAGCGTTGATCGTCGTCACTTCGATCGCCTCCTTTGCCGCGTGCGACGCGTCCGAGTCGGCGCCGCCGACCGGGGACTTCGCCGTCGCTCTCGGCGCCTGCGCGCCCGGCGTGGCCGACATCTGCTACCGCGTGTCGGTCTTCGGCGACACGCTCGACGGCGAGCCGTTCGCGCAAGAGCGCGTCTGTGCCTCCGCGCAGGACGCACTGACCGACGCGTCGCTCACGGTGTCATGCGATCCCTCGGATGGGGGCGCGAGCCGGATCGAGACCGTCGTGGAGCGCATCGTGATCGATGGCGTCGACGTGCAGTCGACCCTCGAGGTGCCGTGCCGCGCGCCCGGCGAGTGCATCACCGAAGCGCGCTGCACCGAGGACGCGACCACCGAGGTCGCGATCCCGCTGCGCCTGGTCGAGCGCGACTTCGTCGATCGGCTGGCGGGTCTCCACCCGCCCTTCGGCTTCGACGACGTCCCGGTCGTCTTCGACGATCTCTGGTTGTCGGCCAAGGTCGACTCGACCCCGGTCCTCTTGTACGACGGCCCCGAGCGGGCGCCGACCATCGTGCTCGCCGTCTCGAGCATGACGGGCGCGCCGACCCCGGACGAGCAGGTCGCGCCTCACGTCTACTTCAGCGACGTGCGCATCGTGTGCGATAGCGGCCACGTCTCGCGCTTCGACCCGAGCGCGGACGGCGACGACGCGACGGACGCGACGGACGCGCTCAGCTTCGGTCATCGCGTCTATCACGGCGTCGAGCCCGTCTACGACACCGGCGTCAAGGTCTACTGGAACATCGCGATCGGGATCCGCGTCGACGAGGCCTATCGCCTCGTCGCGGGCGACCTCGGCAGCTGCCGCCTCCAGGCCGAGGCGAGCGCGAACCATGACCCCTTCGCGCAGGGCGCCGACGGCTGGTCCGTCTCACCCGCGCAACCGACGCGCGTCGCGCGCTTCGACGTGCCGGTGATCGTCGACGGCAAGCTCGTCGCCGACGTGTGGCCGCTCGAGTCGAACCCGACCTTCGACGCCGCATGCCGCGCCGAGGGCCCGGCGGTCACCGACTTCGTCGTCGACGCCCCGTTCTGCCACGGGCGCGCGCCCGACGGCACGATTTCGACCTGCGTCGTGCGCTGAGACGCCGCCAGGATCCGCGGGCGAACGCTCTTGGGGGGCACGTCCCTTGACGTGCCTGCGTGCTGCGCTTTATATGGGTGACCGGTCACCCAAATAAAGGACTCACCATGATCACTCCGACTTCCCACGAGCTCACGGCCGACGGGCTGCGCCTGCACGCCCTCGTCGCCGGCTCCCCCTCCGCGCCCCCGGTGCTGCTGCTGCACGGCTGGCCGACCCACGCCGAGCTCTATCGGCATGTGCTGCCCGCGCTCGCGGACGCCGGACGCTTCGCCATCGCGCTCGATCTGCCGGGCTTCGGCAGGTCGGACAAGCCGCTCGGCGTGCGCTACGACGCCGCGCTCTTTTCGCGCGCCATCGACGCGACGCTCGCCTCGCTCGGCGTCGGCCCGACCGGCCTCGTCGTGCACGATCTCGGCGGCCCGATCGGCCTCTACTGGGCTTCGCTCCACCCCGACCGCGTCACCTCGCTCGCGCTCCTCAATACGCTCGTCGGGCCGGAGCTCTCGTGGGCCGTCAAGCTCTTCGGCCTCGCCACCTTCGTGCCCGGCGTCAACGACCTCCTCGCGAGCCCGCGCGGCGTCGCCTGGTGCATGCGCTTCGGCGTCGCCGACAAGGCGAGGATCACCCCCGAGGTCGCCCGACTGTACAGCGCGCCCTTCGAGGACCGCAGGGCCCGCAAGGCGCTGCTCCTCGCCGCGCGCGGGATCCGCCGCCGCGAGCTCGCCGCCGGCGAGGCCTGGCTGCACGCCTTCACCGGCCCGCTGCGCCTCGTCTACGGCACCGGCGATCGCATCCTGCCCGACGTCGCCGAGACGATGGCCCGCGTCGCACGCCACGCGCCCCAGGCCGAGGTCACCGCGCTCTCCCGCTGCGGTCACTTCCTCCAGGAGGATCTGCCCGACGAGGTCGCGCGCCTGCTCGCGGCGTTCTTCGCCGACGACGCCGCCACCCACGCCGCGACGACCGCGAGCTGATGGCGCGGATCTCCGAAGGCGACAAGGCCCTGGTGCGCGCGCGCCTGCTCCAGAGCGCCGCTCGCCACTTCGCGGCGCACGGCCTGCACGGCGCCAACATCAACGCGATCTCCACCGACGCCGGCTACTCCAAGGGCACGGTCTACAACTACTTCCCCTCGAAGGAGGCGCTCTTCTCCGCCGTGCTCGGCGCCGGCAGCGCGCTCGCCGTCGAGCGCTACCAGAGCCGCGCGCCCGCGGGCGACTTTCGGGCCCGGCTCATCGCGCTGGTCGAGGAGGACGTCGCGCTCGTGCGCGCCCATGAGGACTTCATGCGCGTGCTCTTGCGCGAGGCCGCCGCCGCCAGCCCCGCCACGCGCGTGCTCATCGACGAGGCGCTCGCGCCGCTCGACGCGGTGCTCGTCGCGCTCTTGTCCGAGGCCCGGACCGCTGGCGCGCTGCGCGACGATCTCTCGGCCCACGAGCTCGCCCGCGCCTTCGCCGCGCTGCTCTTCGCCCTCTATGGCGAGCGCCTGCGCGACCCCTCCGGGACGGGCTGGCCCCCCTGGGACGCGCTGCCGGCGCTGGCCGTCACCCTCTTCCTCGATGGGGCGGCCGCGCACCCGCCGGCCGTCGCTCCCGGGCCCGCGACGCCCGCGTCGAGCGCGCCCGCGGGGTCAGGGCGCGTCCGGCGTCGCGCGTAGCCGGGCGTCGATGCGCTCGGCGGCGACGAGCGCGGCGGCGACGACCTGGTCCATGTTGTAGTAGCGGTACTGCGCCAACCGGCCGACGAAGGTGACGTCGCGCAGCGTCTCGGCGTGGGCGCGATAGCGCTGATAGAACGCCTCGTTGTCGGCGCGCGGGATCGGGTAGAAGGGATCACCCGTCGCCGATCCGTACTCGCGCACGAGCGAGGTGCCCGGGTGCGCCTGGCCGGTCATGTGCTTGAACTCGGTCACGCGGTGGAAGTCCTGCTCGGGCCCGGGGTGGTTGATCTGCGCGACCGGCTGCGCGCGTGGGATCGCCGGCAGGTGCAGGTGCTCGAAGCGGACCGAGCGGTAGGGCAGGCGGCCGTGCGCGTGGTCGAAGAAGGCGTCGATCGGGCCGGTGTAGACGAGGTGGCGCGCGGGTCGCGCCATGCGCTCGTCGCGTCGCGAGAAGCTCGCCAGCGCCGCGGGCTCGAGCGCGCGGCCTAGCTCGTGGCTCAGGCGCGGGTGATCGAGCATGCGCTGGAACATGCGCTCGTAGCCGTCAGCGGGCATCGCCTGGAAGGAATCCTCGAAGTAGCGGTCATCGTCGTTGGTGCGCACGGGGATGCGGGCGGCGACGCCGACGGCGAGCTCGGACAGATCCAGGCCCCAGTGCTTTCTGCTGTAGCCACGGAAGAAGAGCTCGCAGAGCGTGCGCCCGACGGTCGCGAGCAGGAGGTCCTCGCTCGTCCGGATCGACTCGCGCGGCTCGCGCGCGCGCTCGAGCCAGGCGGCCGCGCCGGCCTCGTCGAGCGCGAGGCCGCTCACCGCTGCGAGCGTCGTGCGGTTGATCGGGAACGGCACGAGACGGTCGCCGAGCGCGACGCGCACCCGGTGCTCGTAAGGGTGCCACGCGGTGAAGCGCGAGAGGAAGTCGACGACCCGTCGGGCGTTGGTGTGGAAGATGTGCGGGCCGTAGCGGTGCACACGCACGCCGTGCGCGTCGAGCTCGTCGAAGGCGTTGCCGGCGACGTGCGCACGCTGGTCGAGCGCGTGCACGCGCCAGCCGCGATCGGCGAGTGCTCGCGCGACCGTCGCGCCCGCGAAGCCGAGGCCGCAGATGAGCACGTCGACCGGTCCGTGCGTGAGCATCGATCAGCGCGGGCCGATCGCTTGGCCGAGGATCCGCACGAGCGAGCGCAGCCGCCGTGGGATCTGCTTCAGCGCATGGACCGCCTGGCGGCGGTTGTGGTGCACCGCCTTGACGGGGTGGTAGAAGCCGGGGACGAGGATCGGGCTCCGGAGCTCGATCCAGTGCAGGTGCGCGTTGTCGCGCGGGCCGAGCTCGCGCACGCGCAGGCCGGCCTTTTGGATGGCGGTGCCGAGCCGGAGCTCCGAGAGCACGTCGGCCGACGGGACGTGCGCGCAGACGCGCTCGAGCGCGTCGTGCGAAAAGAGCGTGCTGGCGATCGGGGTCACGCCCGCGGCGTGCGCGCGCTCGTCGGGCTCAAGGCGATCGATCTCGCAAAACCAGTCCCAGTGCGGCTCGCTCGTCTGGCTGCGCCAGCGCGCGACCACCACGTCGGCGTCGAGATAGGGACGATAGAAGTCGAGCAGATCGACGGTCACGCGGCAGTCGTACTCGAGTACGAGATAGTACGCCGCCTCGCAGGTGCGATGCTGGAACCACCGATAGATCATCGTGTCGCAGCTGCGCCACTTGTCAGCGGTGTTCCACGGCGTCGGATGGCGCGCGACGTCGATCGCGCCGGGCAGGGCGCCTTCGGGCTCGTCGACCAG